>CACHAX010000010.1 GCA_902577875.1 uncultured Pelagibacteraceae bacterium
ATATTTTGTATTTAATTCATTTTCAAAATAATCAGGGGTTAAATAAAAATCATCTACAATATTTTCTCTTAAATTTGGTAATAAACTTTTTTCCATTTTATCTATTACAAGTTTTTTTAGATTCTCACCTTCGACTGACCAGTCTATTCCTGATTTATTATTAGGTACAGGCACTAATACATAAAAGCAATCGTGGTCTTTTGGTGCCATACTCGAGTCAGTCGCGGTAGGCCTATGTAGATAATAGCTTATATCGCTATTTAATTTTTTGTTTACAAATATATCATCCAAGTGTTCTTTGTACTTATCGCCAAACTTTATAGTATGATGTTCAACATTTTCGTATTTTTTCTTTGTTCCAAAATAATAAACAAACAATCCCATTGAATATTCCATTCTATTTATCTTCCAATTAAATAAGGTGTTATATTTTTGATTATTTAGCATTTTTGAATAAACACCGGGAGGATCTGCATTACAAACTACGTTATCTGCTTTAATTTCCTCATCTTCACTTGTCACAACCCCGACAACTCTTTTATTTTCTGTAAGCAAGTTTTTAACTTCTTTACCTTTAATAATTGTAACATCTTCTTCTAACATCAATTTCTCAAAACCTTTTATGATTTGTCCCGTTCCACCCATAGAATAATGAATTCCCCATTTTTTTTCTAAATACAAAATTAATCCATATATAGAGGTTGTAGTAAAAGGGTTCCCACCCACCAATAATGGGTGCATACTAAATAGCCTTCTTAGTTTTCCATTTTCAATAAAACCACTAACCAAAGAATAAACGGATTTATAACTTTTTAAACTTAGCAATGCAGGAATTTGCTTAAACATAAATGAAGGTTTATCAAATGGCACATCTGATAATTCTGAATAACCCTTATCAAATATTTTTTTTGTAAATTTAAGTAAATTTCTGTAACCCACAACATCTTTATGATTAATTTTTGCAATCTGTTTTTCCATTTTCTTTTCATCAGCTGAATAATCAAAATGGCTTCCATCTTCAAAAACAAATCTGTACCAAGTATCCAAATCTTTTATTTTTATGTAATCATCTGGATTTTTATTAAAAAGTTTAAAAATTTCATAAATTAAATATGGAGCGGTTATTACAGTTGGTCCACCATCATAAGTGAACCCATTACTTTTAAATACTCTCGCTCTTCCACCTAAATCTTTTTGTTTTTCAATTAAAGTGACTTTATGGCCTTTTGCCCTAAGTCTAAGAGCTGCTGCTATGCCACCAAAACCTGATCCAATTACAATTGAATTCATATTCCTTAATTTACATTATTTTTATAAAATTTGATAAACTATCTTAGTTTATGAACTTATTTTCTTTAATTCTGTCTTTGTTTCTTCAAGATTTTTATTAAACAAATTGTCAAGTTTAGACTTATCGACAGATGTTGTAATAATTTTTTTCACAGATTCTACAGCGATGTTAATTGATGTATCTTTAATCTCTTTAATGGCATTATCCTTCATTTGAGAGATTTTAGTTTCTGCTAGACTTTTCTTTTGTTCAGCTGATTTATGAAATTTGTCATTCATTTCAATTACAAATCTTTCAGTTTCATCTTTTGACTGCTGCATAATTTTTTCACTCTCAATTTTTGCAGTATCTAGCTTCTTTTGCGCCTCATCCAATAGTCTTTTAGATTCTGCTCGGAGTTTTTCACTTTCATCAATTTCATTTTTGATATCATTAATCATTTTGCTCAATAAATTATTAACATTTTGCGGAACTTTTAAATAAATTAGCGCTCCAAAAAATATTACAAAAGAAACTGCTACCCAAAATGTTGCATCAAATACCATTATGTTTTTCCATTTCTTTTTTAGAAAGATCTTCAACTATGGCTGAAAGACTACTTTTATTTATATCTTCACCAATTAATTGTTTGACTAAATCGGAGGATGTCTCAATTGCAATTTTAGTAACTTTCTCTTGAGAAGTTTTTTTTAATTGGTCTATTTCTTCTTCTGCTTTTATTATTTCTTTTTCGATATCCTTTTCTAAAGATAATCTTTTATTGTTTATATCGTCCAAAACTTTTTGTCTTTCACTATTAAAGAAGTTTTTTGCTTCGACTTTTGTATCACTGATAATTTTATCAAATTCTTTAACTTTTTTTTCAGTTTCTTCCCGTTGCTTGTCTGCAGTTTCGATATTCTCTAAGATTTGTGATTTTCTGGTTTCAAGATTGTTACTAATCTTTGGTAGTATGAACTTAGATAAAATTATAAACAATAATCCAAAAGTAAGTACTAACCAAAAGATTTGAGATATCCAAAACTCGGGATTAAGCTGGGGCATACCTCCACTCTCAGCGCTTTGAGCGCTATAAGTAAAGATAAGACTTAAAGCTAGAAATTGAAAAATTATCTTTTTCAACATTAATTAAAACGCGAAAAGAATAATTAATGCAACAACTAATCCAAATAAACCTGTCGCTTCCGCCAATGCAAAGCCTAATAGCAAGTTTGGAAACTGTTTTTGAGCTGCAGATGGATTTCTCATTGCACCAGAAAGATAATTTCCAAAAATTATCCCAATTCCAACTCCTGCACCCGCAAGTGCAATTGCTGCTAGTCCTGCTCCTATCATTTTTGCTGCTTCTAATTCCATTATATCCTCCTTATGTTAATTAATGGTGTAAATTTAATGCATCATTCAAATAGATACATGTTAAAATTGCAAATACATATGCTTGAAGAAAAGCAACTAATATCTCCAAACCTGTTAATGCAACTGAAAAACCTAGTGGTAGCCAGCCCCCAACAATTCCTAAGCTAACTACGAAACCTCCAAAAACTTTCATCATCGTATGGCCTGCCATCATATTTGCAAACAATCTAACTGATAAACTAATTGGTCTACTTAAGTATGAAATTATTTCTATAACAACTATTAACGGCAATAAAACCATTGGAACTCCACTTGGCACAAAAAGTTTTAAGTATCCAAGTCCATGTTTAATAAATCCAATTATTGTTACTCCTATAAATATAAATGCTGCTAATACAAAAGTTACAATGATGTGGCTAGTGACAGTAAAAGAGTATGGTATCATCCCAAACATGTTACAAAATAAAACAAACATGAATAAAGAAAATATGAAAGAAAAGTAAGGCTTAGCTTTCGATCCAGCTGTATCACTTATCATTTTTGAAATAAAAGAGTAACTGAGTTCAGCAAGTAATTGAATTTTATTTGGTATGATAGATCTCTTCGTGCCTAAATTAAAAATAATTAATATTGCTAAAGAACTTATGACCATAAACAAACTCGCGTTTGTGAACGAAATATCTATGTTATTTATTTTAATTTCTGGACCAATTCGGTAAACATTGAATTGGTACATTGGATTTGCTGCCATTTGCCTACTATTTTTGCATTTTTTTTGCTGATCTAATAACGTTCATAATTCCAGCTACTACACCAATAAAAAAAAATATTAAAATTAACCAGGGTTTAGTACCAAACCAATTGTCTAAAATAAACCCAATAATTGTCCCAACAGCCACTGCAGATACCAATTCTGTGCTCATTTTGAAGGCTGATCCCATACTTGAGCCTTTATTTTCATTTTCAGATTTTTTGTCTTTATCGGTTTTATTTTTTGCAATTTTTAGGCGAGTTTTAAACTGGTCTTCATCCATTATTAAGCAACCATACTCTCTGCTTTTTGAAGATCTACAGCAACTAGTTGGCTAATTCCTTTTTCTGGCATTGTTACGCCGTATAGTCTGTCCATTTTAGACATGGTTAGAGCATGGTGAGTTACAATAATAAATCTTGTAGATGTAATTTTAGTTAGTTCCGTTAAAAGATTGCAAAATCTTGTTACATTCGCGTCATCTAGAGGTGCGTCTACTTCATCGAGAACACATATTGGAGCTGGATTAGTAAGAAACACTGCAAAGATTAAAGATAAAGCAGTTAAGGCTTGTTCACCTCCAGATAATAAAGTTATTGATTGCAATCTTTTTCCTGGTGGACTTACCAACATTTCTAATCCTGCATCTAAAGGATCATCAGAGTCTACTAGCTCTAGTTTTGCACTACCTCCATTAAATAGTTTGGTATAAACTTCATTGAACTTTCTATTCACTTTTTC
This sequence comes from uncultured Pelagibacteraceae bacterium, assembly GCA_902577875.1. GTDB lineage: Bacteria > Pseudomonadota > Alphaproteobacteria > Pelagibacterales > Pelagibacteraceae > Pelagibacter. The sequence continues at coordinate 4,140 of CACHAX010000010.1, forward strand.
AAAAGCATCCAAAAGTCTTTCCCTACCTTTCTGATTGAGTTCAGTAATACTTTCTTTTAACTTTATAATTGCAGTTACTAAATCTTGTCTATCTTTTTCCATTTTCTTAATTTCATCTTCATATTTTGAAGTCTCTTCGTCTGCTCTTAAGTTAACTGAGCCTAATTTTTCTCTTTCTCTTTTTTTTTCATCAAGCAATTCCTCTTGTGTTACTGTATCTGGATATTCAGATGCATTTTTTAAATTTGAAAAATTAAGTATCTCCTCTTCTTTTAAATTAAGTTCTGTTGATACTCTTTCTAACAAATCATTTCTTCTTTTATTCAAACCATCGATTGTTGCTCCGGAGCTTGCTTTTCGCTCTCTTATTTCAATAGACTCTTCCTTTGTTGTATTAAGATTGCTTCTTAATTCGTTAATCTCTTTATCTAGTTCATCTATTAATATTTCATTATCACTTTTTTCTTTTTCAGAAATTCTTAAACTTTCAGATATTTGTCCTTTTCTTTCAGCTTGTGTTTGAGGTTGTTTTGCTAGGCTATCTAATTTTTTTTGTTGAGTATCTTTTCTACTATTTAATTCATTAATCATTTTTTCAGAATTTACCAATAAGTTTTTCCAACTTTCTATTTCTTGATCAATTATTTTAATTCTTTCACTTCTCTTAATTGATTCTTTTTTGATATTTTGATTTGCACTAAATGCTTCAGCATATTCTTCTTGTAGACTTTTGATTTCTTCATTTTTCTTAGTAACTGTTATCGCTAAATCGTTGTCATGTATTTCATTAATTTTCATTTTTAAAAATGAAAGATTTATTTTGCATTCATCTATTAAATTAGTTGCACCATTAATATTGTTCTCTGATAGCATTTCTTTTGCTTTTTCTAATTGCTCACTTGCTAAATCGATAGTTTCTGAGTTCTTTTTTAGAGCATCAAGATTTAAATTTTCTAGTATTCTCTCTAATTTATCTTGCTCATCTTTTAATTTACTTCTTGCATTTACAAGATCTAAACCAGACAGTTTTTCAGTTTCATAATATTTTGAGTCAACTGTAATTAAATTTTCTTTTTCTTCTCTAAGTCTTTTTTCATTAGAGTTTGCATCAATGATTATGCTTTTTTCTCTAACAATATCCTCATCTATTACACTTAAAGCCTTTCTAATTGATTGTATTTCTTCATTAACCCTGTCTTTTTCTTCATCTAAGCTCTTTAACTCTAAATTTAATCTTTGTATTTTTGACAAGTTTTCTTGATTTTTTTCTCTTATTGGATTTACATTTTTATTCTTTTCAATAATTTTCATGCTTAAACCCTCTAATTTATCATTGAAGGACTTAACTTGATCATCAGCCTCATTATTGATCTCGTTTTCTACTTTAATTTCATTATCAATCTCTAAAAGACGTAAATAATATAAACCTGCCTCAACTTTTTTTATTTCTTCAGAAATGGATTTATATTTTGCAGCCTCTTCAGCTTGCTTTTGCAAATTTGCTAATTGTCTTTCCTGTTGTCTTCTTAATTCATCTGCCCTTTTTAAATTATTTTCTGCAGCGCCTAATCGTAATTCTGCTTCGTGTCTTCTAACATGTAAACCTGCTATACCAGCTGCTTCTTCTAAGATAGCTCTACGATCAGAAGGTTTTGCCGTGACCAATGCTCCAATTCTACCTTGACTAATAATCGAAGGTGAATGAGCACCTGTTGACAAATCTGCAAAAAACATCTGAGCATCTTTAGCTCTAACTTCTTTCCCATTTATATAAAATTTTGAGCCCTTATCTTTTTCTATTTTTCTTCTTATTTCAATTTCATCGAGCTCATTATATTGTAGAGGACCATCTTTATTATCATTTGACAAACTTACTAAAACTTCTGCAATATTTTTTGATGGTTTGTTTGAAGTTCCGGAAAATATAACATCTTCCATTCCTGAACCTCTCATACTTTTTGCTGATGTCTCACCCATGCACCATCGCAACGACTCCACTATATTTGATTTACCACAACCGTTTGGGCCAACTATCCCAGTCAAACCTTCTTCAATCAGGAAATTTGTTTTTTCAGCAAAAGACTTAAATCCATTTAGTTGGATTTTTTTAAATTCCATTCACTGACTTATATCAGTTTTTCTATGTATTTTTTTAATTTTTTGTAGTTTGAGTGATTTTCAAACTTTTTTCCGTTAATTATGACTGTAGGAGTAGCATTCACTTTGTACTTTTTAACACCTTCGATTCGGTCTTCTAAAATATGATCCTCTATTTTTTTATCCGCCAAGCACTTATCAAAATCAAGATTATATTCAGTATTATCAATAAATTTTTTCATTGCTTGATTTGCTTCTAATTCATTTTTTCCCTTGATCCACTTATCTTGATTTAAGTAAAGATGATGCAAAATTTCATGCTCACCATCATTTCTACAATGTGCTAATTTAGTTGCATTAAATGCAATGATATCTAATGGAAAGCTTTTAAATTCAATTGAGATCAATCCTTTATCAATAAAATCTTCTTTTAGTTTAGGATAAATATTTTTATGAAAATTTGCACAAAAACTGCAAGTTAAAGATTCAAAAACCATTAACTTAACTTTTGAGTCCGCATTTCCTACTAAAATTGGTTTAACTTCAGAATTAGCATTAATGAAATTAAAAAAGATTAAAATTGATACAATTATTATTTTTTTCATTTTATCTTAAAGTGCTTACTAAACTCTAAAAGTGAATTTTTTATTTTGTCATTTTTAATATTATTTATGCTCTTTATATGTTTATTTTTTGTCGCATTAATAGCGGTATTTTTATAGCTTTCTTCAATTTTTCCATCAAACGTATTCAATTTAATGTCATCTAAAACATGATAGCCAAAAAAAACATTAATTTTTTTTATTATTTCTTTTTTAGAATACTCAAGATCAACTTCATTTCCCCTCTTTACCAAAATATTTAAACGACTGCCTGACAACTTATTTGAACTTTTATATGACTTAGGAAAGCTTACTTTAAATAAATCTTTACCTACTAAATATTTCCAATTATCTAAAGTTTCATTATAAATTTTACCTTTTTTATTAATTATTCTTTTTGCTTCTGTGGGTAAAGTATCTTTAAAAGATCTTAAACCTTGAATGGAATTATATCTCTGCTTAATATTATATTTTTGACTCATATGAATAATAAAAACATATCAAATAAAATTCTACATTGGTACGATAATAATAAAAGAATTTTACCTTGGAGAAAAAAAGGTTCTCAGAAGCAAAAAGAATATTTTACGTTTGTTAGCGAATTTATGTTGCAGCAAACTCAAGTAAAAACTGTTATTCCTTATTTTGAAAAATTTGTAAAACAAATTCCAACCTTTCAATCATTGGCAGATGTTGATGAAAAGATCTTAATGAAACATTGGGAGGGCCTTGGTTATTATTCAAGAGCAAGAAATCTAAGAAAAAGTGCAATTAAAATTCTTAAAGATTTCGACGGTAAATTACCAAAATCTTATGAAAAGTTGATACAATTACCAGGTGTTGGTGAATATACATCTAAAGCAATAATGTCTATAGCGTTTAACATGAAAACTATCCCTTTAGACGGAAATGTAGAGAGAATTCTTAAAAGAATTTTACATTTAAAAAAGCAGAGTGAAATATCTAAAGATTTTTTAAAAACAAAAATTAATTTTTTTGGACTGTCTGATCGTGCTAGCGATTACTCTCAAGCAATTATGGAATTAGGTGCTTTAATTTGCAAACCAAAAAATCCAAATTGTAAAGAATGTCCGTTAAGTAAAAATTGTATATCTTTAAAAAAAAATGATTTTGAATTAACTAAAATTAATAAAGAAATAAAAACTAAATATTTTGAAGCGACTATCTACAAAAAACAAAATAATTACTTATTGGTTAAAAATGATAAATTTAAATTTTTAAAAAATATGCCAATTTTTCCTATGACTGAAGTTCGAGAAAGTAAGTATAATTATTCAAATAATAAAAAAATTAATATAAAATTATCTAATATGGACATGAAAATTTTGTTAAATAACTCAAAAAGACCTCCAAAGATTAAAAATAAAATATTAATTAAAAAAGATAAATTAAGCTCAGAAATAATTCCATCATTTACTAAAAAAATATTTTATACCATCTCAAAATCTGAATGAAAAAAGTTGCAATTGTTGGAGCTGGTATATCTGGTTTGTATCTTGCAAATGAATTAAACAAATATACTGAAATAGACTATAAAATATTTGAAAAAAAAGATCACCTCAATTTAAAGGAAGGTTATGGTATTCAACTTTCAGTTAATAGTATTAATTTGTTGAATAAAATTGGATTTAAAAATATTTCAGCATCAGATGTTTATTATCCAACAAAAGTTAATTTTTTCCAGGCTAATAATATTAAAAAGATTTGTGAAATTGATTTAAAGCAATTCAACAATGTAAATGACCGTTACACAACACTTAAAAGATCAACATTAATAAAGTTTTTAATTGATAATATCCCTGAGGAAAAAATTCAATTTAAAGCCGATATTCAGAATGTTGAATATAATGAAAAAATAAAGATTTCCTTGGATAATAATAACGAAAATTTCGATTATATTGTAATTGCTGACGGTGTTTTTTCAAAATTAAAATCCCAAATATCTAATAATCATTTAAATCCAATTTTTAATGGCAACATTGCTTTAAGGGCAAATTTAAAACAACATGAAAAAGATAATATCTCAGTATATATGGGTTCAAATTTTCACTATGTAACTTATCCTGTAAATCAAAAACTCGAATACAATTTCGTTGCTATAATCAAAAAGAAGCTAACTACTAAAGAAATTGAAGATAAAAATATTCTTAATTCTGAAACATTTATAAAATCTTTAAAAGACCTTATTTCAAAAAATTCTATTATAAATTTGGAGAGTTTAGTAAATTTAAAGTGTTTTCCTGTATTTGTGAGCAATGAACTACCCTCACTAAAATATCAAAATACCTTTTTGAGCGGAGACGCTTTATTTGCTTTTCCACCTTCTTTTGCACAAGGTGCTTCTCAAAGTATTGAAACGGCAAATGGTATTTTAGAAAATATTACAAATTCAAATAATGTTTATAAAGATAAAATAAGTAAAATATTACTAGTAAACAAAAGATCTAAACTAAATCATTTTGCCTTCCATTTAACTAATCCAATAATAATATTAATTAGAAATATTGTATTGAAATTTCTATCAAAAAATAAAAAATTTCTAGAGAGTTATCTTGGAAAAATTTATAGAAATTAAGTAGTTGGCCTTAGTCTTTGCCTCAAATCATCAATTGGTTTGAGTGAATTACCTGATTTATAATACCAAAAAGTCCAACCGTTACAGCTCTCAGCACCTAATATTTGTGCAGCAACTTTATGAATTGATCCTTCTGATTTCCGATATTTTATACTACCATCAATCATTATTTTCGCATTAATTTGTTTTTTTTGATCAAAAATTTTAGTACCAGGTTTAATAATTCCTAATTCAACCAAAGATCCAAATGGCACTCTTGGTTTGGATCTATTATTTTTTATGGTATCTAAATATTCATCTTCTATAATTTTTGTATTTTTAATTCTTTTACTTGCTACTTCAAAATAGTTTTTTTCTTTTTCTATTCCAAAATAGTTTCTACCTAACTTTTTGGAAACTACAGCAGTTGTTCCTGTACCAAGAAATGGGTCCAATATTAAATCACCTTTATTAGAGGATGCTAATATAATTCTGTGTAATAAAGACTCTGGCTTTTGTGTTGAGTGAACTTTATTACCATTATTTTTAAGTCTTTCTTTTCCATTACATATAGGTAAATTCCATGTAGATCTCATCTGTAGATCATCGTTTAAACATTTAAGTGATTGATAATTAAAAGTATACTTTGAACCTTCACTTTTTGATGCCCATATAAGTGTTTCATGCGCATTCGTAAAACGTGTTCCTCTAAAATTTGGCATAGGGTTATTTTTATTCCAAATCACATCATTTAATAACCAAAAACCTAAATCTTGCATTTTTGAACCAACTCTAAAAATATTATGATAACTTCCTATCACCCATATAGATCCATTTTTTTTTAAAATTCTTTTACATTCTTTAAGCCATTGAACTGAAAACTCATCATAACTTTTAAAACTTTCAAATTTATCCCACGCATCGTCTACAGCATCGACTTTTGATCTATCAGGTCGACTTAATTCCTTTTTTAGTTGAAGGTTGTAAGGTGGATCTGCAAATATAAGATCAAAACTTTCAGCCGGAATTTTTTTTAATTCCTTGATACTATCTCCATTGATAATTTTATTTTTTATTTCTGAAATGATCATTTTATATTTTTGAATTAGACTCCAGTCAGGAGTTCACGTCAACCTGTGATTGAATTTATTGATTGATAATTGTTATGATTATTTTTTAAGACTCAATATCTTGTGTATTGGTTGGAAGGTTTTTCTATGAAATCTAGTCACTCCAAATTTTTTAATAGCTTTAATATGATCCTTAGTTCCATAACCTGCATTATTATCCCAGCCGTATTTTTTAAAAGAAATAGACATTTTTTTCATTAATTTATCTCTTTCAACTTTAGCAATAATTGATGCTGCTGAAATTTCAGGAATTTTTTCATCACCTTTTACGATAGTTTTAATAATATAATTTTTTAAGTCTGGTGGTTTATTACCATCTATTAAAACTTTTTTAGGTTTCAATTTTAGTTTCTTAATTGCTCTTTTCATCGAAAGTAAGCTAGCATTTAAAATATTAATTTTTTCAATTTCCTTTATTGATGCAGATCCTAACGCCCAAACTGAATTTTTTTTTATATATTTAGCTAAAGTTTCCCTCTGAATTTTGTTAAGTTTTTTTGAATCTTTAAGTATTTTTCTATTAATTTCTTTATTTAAAATAACAGCCGCTGCATAAACTGGTCCTACAAGGCTTCCTCTTCCAACTTCATCAACCCCAGCAATAATTTTTTTCATATAAAATATTATTAAAAATTTAAATCTCTAAACCGGTTTCGTCTATTTTTTTTCTAATTTCTTTGAGATCTGCCCAAGAATATTTTTTTTGTTCTGCTTGTCTTAGCAGATATGCTGGGTGAAAAGTTATCATTGTTAAATATGTTTTATTATTAATTATTACTTCCTTCCATTTTCCTCTTTCTTTAGAAATTTTAATTTTATTCCCGAAGAGCGCTTCCATTGCTGTGCTTCCCATTAAAATAAGTATTTCTGGATTTATAATCGAAATATGTTTTCTTAAATATTCAGAGTATCTATTTATTTCTGATATTTCAGGCTTTCGGTTATTTGGAGGTCTATAATTTACAACATTAGTTATATACACGTTAGTTCTATCTAAATTAATAGCTTTCAACATTTTATTTAAAAGCATTCCTGCATCACCAACAAAAGGTTTTCCTAATTCATCTTCTTTTTGTCCAGGTCCTTCACCTACAATCATTATTTTTGAAGATGAATTTCCATCACTAAAAACAACATTTTTTGCACTATTTTTTAGTTCACAGTCTTCAATTTTTTCTATTTCAACTCTAAGTTTTGCTAATTCTTCAGATTTTTCCTCATTAGAAGTATTTCTTTTAAATCTATTTATTGGCTCATCACTAAATTCATATTCAATACCTAGCTCGTTTAATAAATCATTATCAAATATGTCATTTTGATTTTTTTCATTTAAAGTCATAAAGTAAAAAATGTTCTTAAAAATTTTTTGTTTTATAATATTAATTCTATATCAAACAAATCTCTATTCAAAAGTAGCGAATGAAAAAGAATTCAACCAGAAGTATCTATCAAATTATCTTTCAGCATTATTATCATTTGATAACCAGAAAAATAACGATGCTCTTAAGTTTTTTGAAAATTCAAAAATATTAATTCAATCACATGACAGTTTTTTACAAGAATATGTTTTTTCTTTACTTTTAGATGGACAGGTAAAAAAAGCAATTAAACAAGTAAAATATTCTAATACTTCAATAGGAGGAGATTTTTTTGAAGGAAATTTATTATTAATTTTAGATAGCATTAACAAGAAAAAGTTTAAACAAGCAGCTTTGAAGTTAAAAAAATTGGAAAAGTTCAAAGAGGACGACTCATACAAATTTATAATTTATTCAAGCCTAAAAAGTTACGTTGATCTTTTTATATATAAAAAATCTGACATAGTTGAGCAATTTGGAAAATTAGATTTGATAAACATGGCTTTTCAAAATTGTTATTTGAATTCCAAAAAAACTGAGCCTTATTTTTTAAATTTAATTAACGATCCTCAAAGTGATTACTCTAGATATACTTTTTTTTATTTGAGTAACGAAGTATCTAATGATGACCTTGCAACAGTTGATAATTTTGCAGATACAATAGATCCTTTAAGAAGTAGTTTGCTTATTTCTCAAGTAAAAAAATGGATCGATGAAAAAAAATACAAAAAATTAATACAGCATTTTTCATGTCAAAATGAGAATGATATTTTGGCAGAATTTTTTTTCCTTATATCTAATTTTTATTCATCTCAAAGTAGATTTGATTACTCAAACATATATTTAAATATTTCAAATTATTTAAATCCAAAATTTTATTTTAATTTATCTCTAATAGCTGAAAACTATCAGTCTAATAATAATTATGATCTAGCAAAAAAAACTTTCGAAAAATTTGATGATAAGGATGAAATATTTTTTTGGTACAAAACTAAGAAGATTGCGAGAATTATAGCAGAGGAAGAAAATTATGATGCAAGTTTGAATTATATATTAAAAAATCTCGAAAAATTTAATAATAAATCGACAAAAATGATTTATGATTTGGCAAATATTTACAAAAACTTTAAAAAATATGACGAGGCTATAAATTATTATACTTTGGCCTTAAAAAATTTGGATAAAAATTCTATGGCTTATGCAGATGTTCTTTATCGCAGAGGTGGAGCATATGAAAGATTAAAAAATTATGATTTGGCGGATAAGGATTTGCTAAATTCAATTAAAATTAGACCTGACGAACCTTATACACTTAACTATCTAGCTTATAGCTGGTTAGAAAGAGGATATAAAATTGAAGAAGCAATAGAAATGTTAAATCAAGCTTATAAAGGGAAAGAGGAAGACCCTTACATAACAGACTCAGTTGGCTGGGGTTACTATTTGACAGGAAATTATATTGAAGCAGAAAAATATTTAAGAAAAGCTGTTGAATTGTTACCAAGCGATCCTGTTGCAAGTGATCATTATGGAGATGTTCTTTGGCAATTAAATAGAAAAATCCAAGCTAATTATTTTTGGAAAAGTGCTTTAAATAGCGATGAAGCAGATGAAGAATTAAAAATTAAAGTTAAGGAAAAATTATATAATGGCTTAAACAATAATTCTTAAATGAAGTTTCATAAAATAAAATCATTTGCAAAAGTAAACTTAACTTTAAAAATTTTAAATAAATACTCAAATGGTTATCATAAAATCGAAAGTTTAGTATCTAAGATCAATTTGGCTGATGAGATTTTAATAAAAGAGATACAAGGTTCAAAAAATAGAATATCGTTTAGTGGGAAATTTTCCTCAAATATTTCAAATACAAATACAATTTCAAAACTACTAAAAATTTTAAATAACTATAATTATATTCAAAATAAAAAATTCAATATCAAAGTAAAAAAAAATATACCCCAATCCTCTGGTATGGGAGGAGGATCAATGAATGCAGCATCCATTTTGAACTATTTATTTAAAAAAAAAATAATTAAAACTACAAAAAATAATTTAATAAAAATTGCAAATAAAGTTGGCTCAGATGTAATTTTGGGTCTTTATGAAAGTCCAATGATCCTACAAGGGCAAAATATAAGTAAAATTAATAAAAAATTAAATTTTCATTTGTTAATAATAAAGCCTAATTTTGGATGTTCGACTAAGATGATTTATGCAAAACACAAAGGATTTTCAAAAAGCCTATTCAATAAGTCAAACAAGATTGACAGACAAGATCTATTAAAAGTTTCAAACAACGATTTAGAGATAGCAGTTTTTAATAAATATCCAATTTTAAGAAAGATCAAAAGTTACTTGCAAAATTTAGATAATATTTACTTTGCAAATATGACAGGGTCGGGTTCGACTATAATTGGTTATTTTTTAACCAAAAATGCGGCAATAAAAGCTAAAAAAAAATTAAAAAATAAATATAAAAACTATTGGTGTATTTACTCTAAAACTATATAAAGCTTTTTTTTTGTGTTATACGAAAAACATCTTGGGGTGTAGCCAAGTGGTAAGGCAGCGGTTTTTGGTACCGCCATTCCTAGGTTCGAATCCTAGCACCCCAGCCATTTATGAAAGCTTTACTTAAAAAAATTTTTCAAAAAAAAAAAATTTCAAGCGATAAAGATCTCAAATTTCTAGATTTAAAAAATAATAAGGGAGTAAATAAAATATTTGGTGCAATAAATAACTACAATGAAACTAGCGAGATTAGATATGTTGGTGGTTGTGTAAGAAAAATTTTAAATGATGAAAAAACAGATGACATCGACCTTGCGACTAATTTAACTCCTGATCAGGTTAAGCAATGTTTAGATAAAAACCAAATAAAGTTTTTTGAAACAGGAATTGAACATGGCACAATCACAGCAGTGATTGATGAACAAAATTTTGAAATTACAACATTAAGAAAAGATATAAAAACAGATGGAAGGCATGCTGTCGTAGAATATACTACTAATTGGAAGGAAGATTCATTAAGGAGAGATTTTTCAATAAATTCAATATATTCAGATTTAGACGGGAATTTATATGATCCAAATTCTGGCTATAAAGATTTAAATGTTGGAATAATTAAATTTATAGGTGATCCAGAAACTAGAATAAAAGAAGATTATTTAAGAATTATTAGATATTTAAGATTTTATACTGAATATAGCAAAATCGATCATGAAATTAATATTATAAAAATCATTAAAAAAAATATTGAGGGTTTAGGAAAAATATCAAAAGAGAGACAATTCAATGAATTAAAAAAAATTCTCAAATTGGATAACTTTTTAAAGTTATTTAAAAATAAAATCTCTTGTGAATTATTTTCATTAATTTTCCCTCAACTAAAAAATTTTAAAAAATTGGGCAAGTTATCGAAACCACAAGAAAAGATATTAAAAAATAAAAGTTTAAATTTCATAATTTCTTTTCTTGTAATCGATGAAACTGACAATTCTGACTATTTTGTATATAAATATAATTTACCCAATGAGTTAAAAGATAAAATTAGTTTTCTAAAAAATAATTCACTCAATAAAGACAGTACTAAAATTTTTAACAAGAAAGATTTACAAAAAATATTTTATTATGATGGTAAATCTAGTACAATGGATTTAATTGATTTCAATTTGTTATATTATAAACAAAGTAAAAAACTTTCAGAATTAAAAACTTACTTTGAAAAATTAGATAAACCAGAATTTCCAATAAAAGCTCAGTTATTAATAAATGATTATGGATTGAAGGAGGGAAGGGAATTGGGTCAAAAATTAAAAAATTTAGAAATGAAATGGATTGAAAATAATTTTAATTTATCAAAAAAAGATATGGAAAAAGTTTTATCAAATTAAACGTATTTTACGTCTACAATTTCAAAATTTTTTGTCCCCGCTGGTGTATTTATCTCTACAAGATCCCCTTTATTTTTACCTATGAGACCTTTTCCTATTGGTGATTGAAAATAAAGAAGCTTTTGTTTTAGATCTGCTTCGTCTTTACCAACAATTTTGTAATTTATTTTTTCATTTGTATCTAAATTTTGAAGGTAGACTGTTGATCCAAATATCACTTTTCCATCATTACTAATCTTGGTGATATCAATTACATTTGCTCTTGCAATTAAATCTTCAACTTCTTGAATTCTTCCCTCGTTATGTGATTGCTGTTCTTTTGCTGCATGATATTCAGCATTTTCTTTCAAATCTCCATGTGATCTTGCTTCAGCAATAGCTGCAACAATTTCGGGTCTCTTTTTTTCTTTTAAAAAAATTAATTCACTTTTTAATTTTTCTAATCCTTCAGTGGTAATTGGTTCTTTATCCATAATTTACCATTTAGCTGTTGGTGGTAATGACATGAGTATAGCTTCAACATTTCCACCAGTTTGTAAACCAAATTTTGTCCCTCTATCATGTAATAAATTAAATTCAACATATCTACCTCTTTTTTTGTACTGGATTTCTTTATCTTTAATTGTCCATTTTAATTTATTTTTTTTCTCAATTATTTCATTAGAAATGTTTTTAAAACTTATTCCTACTTCTCTTACAAAAGAAAAATCTTTTTCCCAATTATTTTTTTTATAATCAAAAAAAATTCCGCCAATACCTCTTGGCTCTTTCCTATGCGGTAAATAAAAATATTCATCACACCACTTTTTATATTTTTTATAGTAATTTTTGTTGTGCTTATCGCATGATTTTTTTATTTCTGAATGAAACCAATTTTCTAATTTCTTATCTTTCAAACAAGGTGTAACATCCATTCCACCTCCAAACCAACCAAATGAAGTAACTATATACCTCGTGTTAAAATGCATTGCAGGCACATGAGGATTTTTCATATGCATAACAACAGATATTCCAGATGCCCAAAATTTAGAACTCTTTTTAGTGCCTGGAACTTTATTTTTAAATTCATTTGAAAATTTTCCATAAACTTCTGAAAAATTTACTCCAACTTTATCAAAAATTTTACCATTTTCTAAAATTCTGTATTGTCCGCCACCTTCATCATTACTTTTACTTCTATTCCAATTTGTAATTTTAAATTTGGTTTTATTACCTTCTTTTTCCTCAATTTCTCTACAAAGCACTTCTTGTAAAGTTTTAAACCAATTTTTTGCTAATTTCTTTTTTATGTATTGATCCATTTATCCTAATTGTCTTATAAATTCTGAAGCTCCTATGGCTACTGATATTGCAATGTTTAACGATCTTTTATTTTTTAGCATTGGTATCTTAATTTTTTCATTGACCTTAGAATGTACATCTTCTGGAACACCTGCACTTTCTCTGCCAAATAGCAATATATCATTACGCCTAAATTTAAACTTTGTATAAACTTTGCTAGCTTTTGTCGTCATTAAAACTACTCTATTTTTACTATTTTCATCAAAGAATTCTTTAGGGCTCTTGTAAAATTTAATTTCACTGTAATCTAAATAATCCATAACAACTCTCTTGAACCTTTTATCGCTAAATAAAAATCCACAAGGTTCAATGATTTCTAAACTAGCCCCTAAGCAAGAACAAGTTCGAATAATTGAAGCTGTATTTTGAGGAATATCTGGCTGATATAGAGCTACTTTTGGACCGTGTTTCAAAGGTTTCTGTGTCATTGTTACCATAGAAATATCTCTTTTTTATTATATGAAATCATATATTACCAAAGATATAAAATATTAAAGATGTCAGATCAAAAAGACGAAAAAAAGACCAACAGAAGAGATTTCTTGTTTACTGCTACTGCCGCCGCAGGTGCAGTTGGAGTAGGTGCTGCTGTTTGGCCATTAGTAGACCAAATGAACCCAGATGCCTCTGTAAAAGCATTAGCAAGCACAGAAGTAGATGTGAGTTCAATGCAACCTGGACAGTCTTTAACAGTACTTTGGAGAGGTAAACCAGTTTTTATTAAAAGAAGAACTGAAGATGAAATTAAAAAAGCGAGAACAGTTGATATTAATGATCTTAAGCATCCTGAAAAAGATGAAGATAGAGCAAAAAATCCTGAATGGTTAGTGATGCTTGGGATTTGTACTCATCTAGGATGTGTTCCATTAACAGATAAAGGTGATTATGATGGTTGGTTTTGTCCTTGCCATGGTTCTCACTATGATACTTCTGGCAGAATTAGAAAAGGTCCAGCTCCAACTAATATGGAGATACCTAAATACGAATTTGTAAATACTAACACGATTAAGATTGGATAAATATGAGTGATCACGAATACACACCTAGTTCAAAATTTGGTAAATGGTTTAATGATAGACTACCATTGCTTACATTGGCAAATCATTTAACAGATTACCCTACACCAAAAAATTTAAATTACTGGTGGACTTTTGGTGGGATATTAACTTTTTGCTTAATTACCCAAATAGTTACAGGATTAGTTTTGGCTATGCACTACATTGCTCATGCAGATATGGCATTTAGCAGTGTTGAACATATAATGAGAGATGTGAATTATGGATGGTTGTTAAGATACGTTCACGCAAATGGTGCTTCTATGTTTTTCTTAGCAGTTTATATCCATATTTTTAGATCTTTATTTTATGGATCATATAAATCTCCTAGAGAAATAATTTGGATACTTGGAATTATAATTTATTTATTAATGATGGCAGCTGCTTTTATGGGATATGTTCTTCCTTGGGGACAAATGAGTTTTTGGGGAGCAACAGTAATAACGAATTTATTTAGTGCAATCCCACTTGTGGGAGAGAGTATAACAACTTGGTTATGGGGTGGTTACTCAGTTGACAATCCAACTTTAACAAGATTTTTTACTCTTCATTACTTGATACCGTTTTTAATACTAGGGCTTGTAGTACTTCACATATGGGCATTACATGTTCCTGGAAATAACAATCCAGTTGGTATTGATATTAAAAAACCTTCTAAAGATACAGTGCCGTTTCATCCATACATCGTAATTAAAGATGCTTTTGCGTTATTAATGTTTTGTATTGTTTTTGCGTTATTTGTATTTTATCAACCAAATATTTTAGGACATGCTGATAATTATATCGAGGCAGACCCACTTGTTACTCCTGCTCATATAGTTCCTGAGTGGTATTTATTACCTTTTTATGCGATTTTAAGATCTGTTCCTGATAAACTTATGGGTGTTGTCGCTATGCTATCAGCTATTTTAATTTTAGCTGCTTTACCATGGTTGGATACTTCAAAAGTTAGATCAGCGGTTTTCAGACCATTATTTAGACAGTTCTACTGGATCTTGGTAGCTGATGTTTTAATTCTTGGATATGTAGGAGCGATGCCAGCTGAAGGATTGTATTTGTTAATCGCAAGAGTTGCTACAGCATATTACTTTGCGCATTTTTTGATTATTCTTCCAGTTTTGGGATGGAAAGAAAAAACTACCCCGCTGCCTTTGAGTATTACCGAACCAGTTTTAGGAGGTTCGCCAAATTTAGCTGCAGCAAGGAATGATGAAAAAATAGAAAAAACAATAAAGTGAGTAAGTTAAAAAATATTTTATTTGTATTAATATTCTCTATTATCGTACTAAATTCATCTAACTCTGCTGAAAAATCACCTCCTTTTTTAGAGACTAAATGGACTTTCAAAGGTCTCTTCGGAAAATTTGATAGAGCATCACTTCAAAGGGGTTATCAAGTATATACTGAGGTATGTGCATCTTGCCATTCTATGAAATATTTATCCTATAGAAATTTAGCAGAAAAGGGTGGACCAGAATTTTCTGAAGCAGAGGCTAAAGCAATAGCTGCAAGTTTTGAGGTAACAGATGGTCCTGACAGCACCGGAGAGATGTTTGTAAGACCAGCCAAATTGTCTGATAAATTTGTGATGCCATATGCTAATGAGCAAGAAGCTAAAGCTGCTAATGGTGGTGCTTATCCACCAGATATGTCTGTTCTAGTTAAGGCAAGGAAGGGCGGAGCAGATTATATTTATTCCTTATTGTTAGGATATTCTGAACCACCAGAGGGTGTAGAACTTGATGATGGTGTTTATTACAACAAGTATATGTATGGTAATAAAATTAAAATGCCAGCTCCTTTATCTGATGATTTAATTGAGTATACAGATGGAACAAAAGCTACAGCTGAGCAAATGTCTAAAGATGTCACAAATTTTCTAATGTGGTCAGCGGAACCACATTTAGAGCAAAGACATAAAACAGGATTTAGAGTTATAGCTTATTTGATAATATTGACTGTATTGGTTTACTTTACAATGAAGAAGATATGGTCACGTGTTGAATCTAAAGTTTAGAACATCTCCATCTTTAACAATATAATCTTTACCCTCTAATCTCATTTTACCGTTTTCTCTTGATTTTAACCATCCACCACTATCAACGAAATCTTGATAAGACACAGTTTCTGCTCTTATAAAACCTTTTTCAAAATCTGTATGAATTATACCTGCTGCTTGAGGCGCCATGCAATTTTTGTTAATTGTCCAAGCCCTTGTCTCCTCAACTCCTGAAGTAAAAAACGTCTCTAAAGATAAAAGGTCATATCCTTTTTTGATTAATAAATTTAATCCAGTATCATCTACGTTGATCATTTTCATATAGTTTTTTCTTTCTTCATTTTCTAGTTCATTTAATTGATTTTCTATTTCAGCTGAAATAGTTAGAGTGTTTTTTGAACCATATTTTTCAATAAAACTTTTTGTATAATCATTGCCTTTATCAATGCTATTTTCATCAACATTACAAACATACAATTTAGGTTTTGTTGACAATAATCCTGATAATTTAACATCCTTTTTATCAAATTCTTCGTATAATTTATTTATATCATCGTTATTATTGATTAAATTCTGAGCTCTTTCTAGAATTTGGTTTTGATTTTCGTCATTATTTTTTTTATTTTTCTTATCTAGTCTTTTTTGAATAGATTCCAAATCTGCTAAAGACATCTCTGTTTCAATTATTTCTAAATCTCTAATTGGATCAACTGTTGGATTTACATTCTGAATATCATCAGAATCAAAACACCTAATTAAATGAATAACAGCATCTACTTCTCTTATGTGGGATAAGAATTTGTTACCTAATCCTTCACCTTTAGAGGCTCCTTCGACTAATCCTGCTATATCAACAAAAGATATTGTGGTATTTATTTTTTTTTTTGAATTTGAAATTTTAACTAATTCATCTAACCTATAATCTGGTACAGGAACTACACCTATATTTGGATCTATCGTACAGAAAGGAAAATTTGCTGCTTGGGCTTTACTTGAATTTGTAAGTGCATTAAATAAAGTAGATTTACCAACATTTGGTAAACCAACTATACCACACTTAAAACCCATTTAATTATTGTTAACTTTGCTTGAGAATAAATCTAATTTTTTATCTATCAAAATAGCAATAGAGTCTATTATATTGTGAGTAATTTTTTCTAAGTGTTCTTGTTCATCATCAGAAAAATCATTTAAAACAAAGTCTGATACAGACATTTTATTCTCTGGCTTTCCAATCCCGATCCTCACTCTTGAATAGTCTTTTCCAATAAATTTATCAATTGAAGCAACTCCATTGTGACCTGCACTTGATCCACCAAATTTTGCCTTTATTTTTCCAAATTCTACATCTAGATCATCATGAAAAACAATCACATCCTCTGCATCTATTTTGAAATATTCAAGCAATTCTCTTATACATATTCCTGAGTTGTTCATGAAAGTCAGAGGTTTGATAGCATAAATTTTTTTTTCCCCGATGTTACCTGTTGTAAGTAAACCCTTAAATTTTGGCTTTTGCTTTGAAAGACCAAATTTTTGATTTATCGCATCTACAACTTTAAAACCTATATTATGTCTATTATTATGACTGTTTGGGGTTGGATTGCCCAAACCTACGAGTAACAACATTTTATTTTATTATTATTTTCACAGATTATTATTTTTTCTCTGCTGGAGCTTTTCCTTCTTCTTTTCCTTTATCGCCATCTGCAGCTTTTTCTGCACCTTCTTCAGGTTTAGCATCTCCATCCGCAGCTGCTTCTGCAGCTTCTCCACCTTCTCCTTCAGCTTCTGCTGGTTTTTCAGGCTCTTTAACAACCGTTGGAGCTGCGACGGTTGCGATTACAAAGTCTCTTCCTTGAATTGTAGGTGTTACATTTTCAGGTAAATTTATAAAAGATATTTTAATACTTGCTCCAATATCTAAGTTATTTAAATCTACAACTAACTCTGTTGGTATGTTTTCTGTAGGACATCTTAATTCAACTTTTCGTCTTACTATATTCAAAACTCCACCTCTTTTTAATCCTGGTGATAATTCATGGTTTATAAACTTAACAGGAATTTCTAAAATTACTTTTGCACCTTTAACAATTCTTAAGAAATCTAAATGTATAGGCTCATCTGTAACTGTATCAAAATCAATAACTCTTGGTAAAACTTTTTGTTCTTTCCCATCAATATTAATTGAAATAATATTTGATAAAATATTTTCTTTATTTAATAAATTTTTTACTTCTTTAACAGAGACAGAGATTTTTTGATTTGGCTCCTCTCCTCCATAGATTATTCCTGGAACCATACCTTTAGTTCTAAGAGATTTAACTTCACCCTTAGTTTTTGTTTCTCTTATTGTGGCTGCTAATAAACTCATAAAGTGTCGGGTTTTTAACTTATGAAACTAAATTTTACAAGTAAATTATTTAAATAGATCTGATACAGAGGTAGAATTTGATATTCTTTTAATAGCTTCTCCAACCAAATTAGAGATTGTTAATACCTCAATATTCTTAGCTTTTTTAACTTTCATTGAATTATCTATTGTATCAGTTACAACTAAATTTTTTATCGAAGATTTCTTAATTTTTTCAACAGCATTACCACTTAATACTCCATGTGTTACATACACGTGAACATCTTTAGCTCCTCTTTTTTTTAATTCAGAAGCTGCATTTGCAATTGTTCCACCGGAGTCGATTATATCATCAACTAATATACAAGTTTTATTTTTCACATTTCCAATTACATTCATTACTTCTGACTTCCCAGGAGCGGGTCTTCTTTTGTCTACTATTGCTAAATCTACATTTAACAATTTTCCTAAAGCTCTTGCTCTTGCGGTACCACCGACATCTGGAGCAACACAGATTATATTATTTTTTTTTAACTTCTTTTTTATATGTCTAGCAAATATTGGAGTTGCAAATAAGTTATCTACTGGAATATCAAAAAATCCTTGAATTTGTCCAGAATGTAAATCAACTGTAACAACTCTATCTGCTCCTGCTTTTGCAATAAGATTGGATACAAGTTTTGCAGATATAGATGTTCTAGGAACCACCTTTCTATCTTGTCTTGCATAACCAAAATATGGGATCACAGCAGTTATGTTTTTGGCCGATGATCTTTTTAAAGCATCAATCGATAGTAGTAATTCCATTAAATTGTCATTTGCAGGAGATGAAACGGATTGAATTAAAAAAATACTATTGCCCCTAATATTTTCATTAATTTCTATATAGATTTCTCCATCTGCAAATTTTCTTATGTTTGAATTCACTAGTCTATTTTTTAAAAATTTAGATATTTTTTGACTAAGATGTTTATTACTGTTTCCTGTGAGAATTTTCATCCGAGATATCCTATTTAATCATAATTGCAGAAATATTTCTACCATAATCGTTATGCTTATTTTTTTTTGATCTCCTAGAACTAAAAAAGTTATTTTCTAGAGCGTAGGTATCTTTTCTTATTATATCTATTTTTTTAACTCCATTTTCGTAAAATTGAGATTTTATATATTCGCTTAAATCAAAATAAATTTTTTTCCTTTTAAATGTGAAGAAATTCACATTTTTTTTATTTTTGTCCTTAAACAATTTAAAAAAATCATTTTTTACTTCATAACTATTTTTTTTTATACATGGTCCAATGCAGGCAATCATATCTTTCTCTGAGCATCCATTTTTTTTTAAAAGCTGAATTGTTTTTTTTACTATTCCCTTAAAAGCACCTTTCCACCCAGCATGTATTGCACCAACAAATTTTTGCTTTTTTTCTATAATTAGAATTGGCGCACAATCTGCAGTAAGTATACTAATCGCAATATTTTGCTTATTTGTAATCATCGCGTCTCCAGTCAATTTTTTTTTTGGAACATTATTAATTTTAAGAACTTTATTGCTGTGAATTTGATTAAGAGAAACTAGATTGTCACTTGTACAACCTATTTTTTTTGAAACTATTTTTAAATTTTTACTTATATTAGCAATTTTATCTTTTGAACCTTTTCCACAATTTAAACTTTTGTAGATTCCTTTTGAGGTACCTCCTAATCTATTGAAAAAATAATGTGAAATGGATTTTTGATCTCTAAAAATTTTTGACTTAATCACTTAAAACCCAAATTAAAATTATTTTTAGATTTGCTTACAAATAAAACTTTAAACAAAGAGCCCATATATTTTTCATCAATTAATCTTTTTATTCTATAAAATATGTCCGCTTTCTTACTAAATTGTAAATTTTTACTTATTATCTCAGCTCTTTTTAATATTCCTAATTTAGTTAAGAAATTACCTTGGGTAGTTATTAAAGATTTCAAATTAGAACTTGCAAACTCTTTCTTGTACATTTTAAAATTTATCAAATGAGTAATATCCGAGTTATAGGGATTTTCTAAAAAACTAATTTTTCTGTGCTTCTTAACACTTTGCAACGTATTTTTCATTTTTCCACTCGTAAAGCCATAGTCTATCATTAATAAACCACCATTATTTTTAAAAATAAAATTTGCTATTTCGTTAACAAATTTCATTGCTGAAGGTGAATATTCAACAAATTTTTCTTTTTCTATATTTTTACCTAAATATTTCTCAATTATTTTTGACGACACTTTTTGATCACAAACTTCAAACTTATTTTTTTTGTATGCTACATATTTTTCATACCAATTATCACTTTTTTTTAAAAACTGTTTGATAGGAAAAGCATCAAAAAACTCATTAGCCAGGAATATAGTTGGAGCCTTCGGAATTTCTTTTAAATTTCTTATCCAACTTGCTTTTTTCTTATCTATTTTATTCTTCTGAATTTTTATCAGTAATGGACTTTTTTCTAAAATTAAGAAATTAGCAGATAAACTAATTTCACTAAAATTATTTAAAGTTTTTATAATTTGTGACATCATCTCTCCATTACCTGCACCCAGCTCTACAATATTTATTTTTTTTGGTTTTTTTAAATTCTCCCAAAATGAAATTAACCAAATAGATATCATTTCTGAAAAAAGAACAGAAATATTAGGAGATGTTATGAAGTCACCTTTTTTTCCGAAAGGATTTTTTTTAATATAATAACCATTATCTTTGTCATACAAAGATTTGTAAATAAATCTATCCAATGAGATTTTTTTATTGTGTCCTATTAGCATTTTTATAATAGACGATAATTAATCCGCAGGTTAGTGCTATACAACTTATTATTTGCCCCATACTTAAATTGAAAAATAAATAACCTAGTTGTTGATCAGGTTCTCTGAAGAACTCGATAACAAATCTAAAAAAAGAGTATAAAATTAAAAAATACCCCGAAATAATCCCAGGTATGTTCTTTAATCTATTAAACAACATACTTAAAATAATAAATAGAACAACCCCCTCAAATATTGCCTCATAAATTTGTGAAGGATGTCGATTTAAATCATCAATTTTTATAAACTTTACTGACCATGGTACATTTGTTTCTATGCCATAAAGTTCTGAGTTTATAAAATTTGATATTCTTCCTAAAAAAATTCCTATAGGAGAACAAACAGCAACCACATCTAAATAAATAAAAATATTTTGATTTTTATTTTTGCAGAAAAAATAAGTTCCTATAATAATTCCAATTAGTGCACCGTGAAAAGACATGCCACCTTGCCAAATTTTTATAATCTCAATTGGATTGCTAATAAAATAAATAGGGTCATAAATAATTACATATCCAAGTCTTCCACCAAGGAAGATACTTATGATCAAATAAGTTATATAATCATCAAAATATTCTCTCTGAGCATTATCTTTGATTAGTTTGTTTTTTGCAAAATACCAACCAAATAGTAAGCCAAATATATAAGACAAGGAATACCATCTAATTTCTAATGAAAAGATCTCAAAAGCGACTGGGTCAAAATTATTAATAAACATTTAATTGTAATATTATAAATATTACTTAAACTTTGATAAGAAATTATTATGTCAAAATCAAGATTCGTATTTGATAAATTTGCAAAATTTTTGGAAGAAGGACTGGTCAACTACAAAGATTTTAGTGATGAAGTCGTAAATATTTTACGTTCAAAAAAAGAGGAAATTATCCTTAAAATGAATTTAGTAAGTAAAGATGAAATTGATATATTAAGTAAAAGAATTGAAAAATTAGAAAAAAAAATTGCTGAAAAAAAAATAAAAAAAAAAACTAAACGGGCAAAGAAATAATAACTTTTAATCCACCTAAACTAGACTTATCGAATTTAAGATCTCCACCATGTGATTTTACCACATCAGATGATATAGCTAAGCCAAGGCCAACACTTGACTTTGTTTCCGATCTACTTTTGTCAATTTTATAAAATGGCTTCAAAACATTTTGATGTTCTTTTTGCGGTATGCCTGGACCATCATCTTCTATTGAAATATTAATAGTTGATCTTCCTTTTTTTAGATACAATTCAACATTATCAGCAAATTTTAAAGAATTATCTATAAGGTTATTGATACATCTACTGATTAAATTTTTTCTTCCATCAAAATAAACCTTTTCTTTTAAAAAATATTTTATATTTGGTTTCTCATATTTTTTGCATATATCTTCAATGAGGACAGATATATCAAACGTTTCAGTTTTATCTTTTGCTCCAGATCTTGCGAATTGAAGATATTCATTTAACATTTTTTCCATTTCATCAACATCTCTTGATAATTTTTCAACAACACTTTTGTCTTTAATCATCGCTATTTGAAGTTTTATCCTTGTCAAAGGTGTTCTTAAATCGTGGCTTATACCTGATAGCATCTCAGATCTTTGATTAAGATGTCTAATTATTCTTTTTCTCATTTTGTCAAACTCTAAACCAGCTTTTCGGATTTCGAGTGCTCCAGAAGGTCTAAATTCGTCAATATCTTCTCCTCGACCAAATCTTTCAGATGCCTCTGCAAGTTTAGTTATGGGTCTAGTTTGATTTTTTAAAAAAATTATTGCTACTGCTATCATTAACAATGCTGGTAATGTTATCCAAAGACCAAATAATCTAGCTGAACTTGTTGTCAGTCTATCCCTTGGAATATAAAATTGAAAATATCCTTTTGAATATCCTATTTTCAAATCAACAACTTCTTTGAAGTTTGTAGTATCAAACCAATAAGTTAAATTTTTTTTCTTTAATTCTCTTCTTAGTGATCGATCCACTGGACTGAACCATCTTTCTGGTATTTTATTTGGCAAAATTTTATCCTTTTCATATTTAATATTAAAACCTAAATGTTCTTTGAATAAAATTATTATAAAATCTTTGTTCGTTTCATCATTATCATAAGCATCTACAAAAGTTTTGACTTCAGAAACCAATGCTCTTGTCATTCCAGAATTAGTTTTGATCCAAAGACTATCAAAAAAAACTAAAGAGATAGTTATTTGCATAACTACTATTGGAACGGCGACTATGAGTAAACCTCTATAAAAAAGTCTTTTAGGTAAGATATTTTTTATATATTTACTCAATCCATAAAACATAACCTTCACCTCTTATTGTTTGTAAATAATTTGGGCTTTTTGGGTTTTCTTCAATTTTCTTTCTAAGTCTTGTAATGATTACATCTACCGATCTTTCTTTATCGATTTTTATAAGATTTCCAATTTCCTCTCTTTTAAATATTTTTCCAGGGGAATTAACCATTTTATCCAAAATTATTTTTTCTGTATTATTGATTTTTATTGATTTATCATTCTTCAAAATAAACTGCTTGTTAAGATCTATTTCAATTTTTCCAAATTTAAATTTCCTCTTTGTATTCCTTTGTTTTGTTTTATTTAATATATTATTAATTCTAAGTATTAATTCTTTAGGCTCAAAAGGTTTTGGAAGGTAATCGTCTGCACCAATATCCAAACCCTCTATTCTCTCTGAAGCTTCACCCTTCGCAGTTAAAAGAATTATAGGGGTCGAAATTTTATCTTTATTTTCTTTTGTAAATTCTAAACCACTCTTTCCTGGCATCATTATATCAAGCACTATTAAGTCAAATTTTATAATTTTAACTTTCTCAAGAGCATCTTCTGCACTATTCGAACTAGTTACAAGATAGTTATTTTGGGAAAGGTATTCTTTAACTAATTCTCTTATGCCATCATCGTCATCTACAACTAAAATATGTGCTTTAAATTTTTCCATTAATTATTTTTTTTAAGACATTGTCAAAACTAACAACCTCATTTGCTTTTGATGCGGAGAATGCTTGGTAAATTCTTTTCTTTTGAGCTGAGAAAATTTCGTTAAATAATTTTTCTCCTTCCTCTGTTAAGTATACATGTTTTATTCTGGTATCGACTTGATCTTTTTCATATTTTATAGCTTTTAAATTTATTAAATCTTTCAAAACTCTATTCAAACTTTGCTTTGTAACTTTCAATTTTCTTAAAAGTTCTGATATTGTAATACCCTCATATAATGAAATTAGATGAATAACCTTGTTATGTGCGACACCTATGGAGTATTTATTTAATACATTTCTAGCATCTGAGACCGTCTCTCTGTAGCCAAGAAATATTTTTTCAATATATTGTTTGAGATCATCATCTTTTAAATATAAAAGTTTTTTCATATTGGTAAGTTATATTGACATATTATATATACAAATATATTTTTTAATAAAATTAAATAATGATACCTTTCGACAAACGATCAGGAAAAATTTGGTACAATAATGAGCTTGTTGAATGGCAAGATGCAAAATGCCATGTAATCAGTCATGGACTTCATTATGCAAGTTTAGTTTTTGAAGGTGAAAGAGTATACGACGGAGAAATATTTAAGCTAGAAGAGCATACAGATAGATTATTTTATTCTGCAAAAAGATTAGACATTAATATTCCCTATACAAAAGATGAAATAAATGAAGCTTCTAAAAAAATAGTGGCGGTTCAAAACATTCAAAATGGATATGTAAGACCATTTGTGTGGAGAGGAAGTGAGATGATGGGTGTGTCTGCACAGAAAAATACAATTAATGTAGCAATAGCTACTTGGGAATGGCCTGCGTATTTTGATCCAAAATTAAAAGCTGAAGGAATAAGATTAAATATTTCTAAATGGCGAAGACCAGCTCCAAATACTATTCCTTGGGATGCAAAAGCAGCTGGATTATATATGATTTGTACTCTTTCAAAACACGAAGCTGAACAACAAGGGTATTCTGAGTCATTAATGTTAGATTTTGAAGGTAATGTTGCAGAAGGAACAAGTGCAAACATTTTTTTTAAAGATAAAAATAATGAATTACATACACCAACACCAGACTCATTTTTAAATGGTATTACAAGACAAGCTGTAATTGAATTAGCCAAATCAAAAAATATTAAAGTTCATGAAAGAAAAATTTCTCCAGATGAACTAGGTAATTTTGATGGATGTTTCTTAACTGGTACTGCAGCTGAAATAACACCTGTTGCAAGTATAGCAGATCATAAATACAAAATTTGTGATGTTATATTAGGATTATCAAAAAGCTTTGATCAGTTAGTTAGACAAAAAAAAGCTGCCTAATCCTTATTATCTTCAGATATTGCATGGTCTATTCCTTTTCTAAGATAATCATATCCAGTATAAAGTGTTAAAAACGCAGATAGCCATAAAATAATAATGCCAATTGTTTGAGCATTATAATCTTGAAAATTTATTAATTTATTTCCTGTTTCCCCAGTCAAAAGTATTGCTATAGAAAACATCTGCAAGAATGTTTTAAGTTTTGCTAAATTAGAAACTGGAAGCTTTATTTTTCCTTTTGCTAGAAATTCTCTTAAACCTGAAATTAGTATTTCCCTTGTAAGAATTATAATGGCTGCAATAACTTCGTAATTTTTTATTGTTTGGTTCATAACTAATAAAATTAACGCAGTTGCAACAATAATTTTATCTGCAATAGGATCTAAAAGTTCACCAAGTTTAGACTCTTCTTTAAACATCCTCGCTAAAAGGCCATCTAAAAAATCTGTAAATGAGGCAATTAAAAAAAGAGCAAATGGTATAACGTCTCCATAAAATCCAGGAAGGTAGAATGTAAAAACAAATATTGGAACAATTATTATTCGTCCAATTGTTAAATAATTAGGTATTTTAAATTTCATTCGTGAAAGAAGTTATATATTTTTTTTGCAACTTTTTCCTCAACTCCATCAACTGATTTTATTTCATCTAAACTAGCTGATTCTACAGCTCTGGCTGAACCAAAATGATTTAATAATGCCCTTTTTCTGATAGATCCAATACCATCAATTTGATCTAATAATGACTTGCTTATGCCCTTTTTTCTTTTTGCTCTATGAGCACTTATTGCAAATCGATGGGATTCATCTCTCAGTCTTTGTAAAAAGAATAATGTTGGATCATTTTTCTCGAATTTGAACTCTCTTCCATTATGAAAAAATGTTTCATTTCCACTATTTCTCATTTTGCCCTTTGCTATAGCCACGATAGGTATTTCATGTAGACCGAGTTCATTCATCGCTTCTCTAGCTACAGAATATTGACCTTTCCCTCCATCAATTAAAACTAAATCAGGGAAAGTTAAATAGTTATCTTTCTCTTGAACTGCTCTTTTAAATCTTCTATTAAGAACTTCTTTCATCATTCCATAATCATCTTGGGCATTTTTTT
This sequence comes from uncultured Pelagibacteraceae bacterium, assembly GCA_902577875.1. Taxonomy (GTDB): domain Bacteria; phylum Pseudomonadota; class Alphaproteobacteria; order Pelagibacterales; family Pelagibacteraceae; genus Pelagibacter. The sequence continues at coordinate 30,826 of CACHAX010000010.1, forward strand.
GAATTTTTATATTAAATTTTCTATACCTTTTTTTAATGAACCCTTCATCGCCATAAGTAATTAAAGCTCCCACACTATTTGTGCCTTGAATATGGCTATTATCATAAACCTCAACTAAATTAATATTAGTTTCAAGATTGAATTTTTTTGATACTGCATCGAAAAGATCTCTATTATTCTGACTCTCGTAAAGTTTTCTATTCAAACTATCTTTTGCATTATTTATTGCTTGATTTATAACTTTTAGTTTCGTCCCTTTTTTTGCAACAGTGATTGTGATTTGTTTACCTTCTTTTTGTGAAAGTGTTTTTTCAATTAATTCTTGCTCTTTAATTTCATTTGATAAAATTATTGAAGATGGCACACTTTTATTTTCATAAAATTGAGAGACAAAAGAGTTAATGATATCACTTAGATTTTCTTCTGGATCATGCTTTGGAAAAAAAGCTTGATTACCCCAATTTTGTTTTGACCTATAAAAAAAAACTTGAATACAAGTTTTTCCAGACTCTTTATATCCCGCGATAACATCTGCTTCGACTAAATTTGCTTCATTAATTCTTTGAGAAGATTGGATAATATTTAACGATTTAATTCGATCTCTTAATATTGCTGCTTTTTCAAAGTCTAAATCCTCACTAGCCTTTTCCATTTGATTAGATAAGCTTTTCTGAATTTTTCTAGATTTGCCTGACACAAACTCAATTGCATCATCAACTGTTTGTTTATAATCACTCTCAGTTACGTAACCAACACAAGGTCCTGAGCACCTTTTAATTTGATAAAGTATGCAGGGTCTTTCTCTATTTTTGAAAACAGTATCATCACAAATTCTGAGATGAAATATTTTTTGGATCATTTTTATAGTCCAATTTGCAGATCCAGCTGATGCAAATGGTCCAAAATAAAATCCTTCTTTGCCTTTTTTTCCTCTGTGCCTTTTGATTTGCGGCCATTTATCTTTGTCGCCTATAAAAATAAAAGGAAAGGATTTGTCATCTCTTAGTAAAATATTAAATTTTGGTTTAAACTTTTTAATTAAATTTGCTTCTAAAAGTAAAGCCTCACTTTCATTTGAAGTAGTAGTAATTTCGAGTCTTTTTGTTTGAGAGAGCATTCTCTCAGTCCTAATGATATGACTTTTCTCTGATACATAACTTTTAAGTCTGTTTGGAAGGTTTTTTGCTTTACCCACATAAAGAATTTCTCCTTTTGAATTTAGCATCCTATAAACACCTGGCAGCTTAGGAACCAAGGGCAATTCTTTTTTAATTACTTCTTTACCTATATCAGAGCTGATCATGGCTTCTTTTTTTAGAAATTTGGATCCCAACTGAGCTGCAATCCTTCATTATTTCTAATTTTTCGATTTGAAGAGTAATTTTATCTATTCTTTTATCTTTGAATAGCTCATCAAAAACATCTTCTGCCAATGTTTCAAGAAAATTGTAATGTTTGTTTTTTACTAGTTTTTTTATTAATTTTACTATTTTAGCATAGTTAACTATCGATTTAATATCTTTATCATTCGATGGCTGTTTATCTTGATAATTCACCTCTAAATTAAATTTTACTTTTTGAGGTTTTTCTTTTTCAAAATCAAAATAACCAAGTTTTAAATCTAACACTAATTCTTTTATTAAGACCTTCTTTTCATAGTTAAATAGGCTTTTATTTTTATCTATTTTTACAACTTTAAGATTATTTTTTTTCATATTTACATTCTAGATTCTATAAATTTAATAATTTCTGGATGGTAATAACTAAAACAGCTATATGTAACAAGTTGATGGCCTGCAGCACTCTTTTTCATTTCTTTCTGTAATTTCTTATCAAGAACTACAAATTTTTTTTCACTTGTTAGTTTTTCTTTACCTTCTGGCCAAGCTTCTTCCCATCCACCTTTCATTTTCTCTTTAACTTTACAATCTTTTCCATTGACAAAAATTTTTCTATTTGTGTGACCAGGTGTATCAATCCATTTTATACCCGGGATATTTCCTAAATCTTTTTTCATCCAGACACTATTGCTATGCCAATCTCCCTCACCATCTACGGGGCTATGAAAAACTAGAGCATCTATTCTTTTAAAACTTTTCAGTTCGTCAATTTGCATTTTTCTAATTGGAGTGTTTGGATTTCTATCCCAACAATTAGGCATGAAGGAAATAGTTGCATTAAAGTCCTTTGGATAAAGACCTTTGTGTCTAAGTGTATCAATACCTCCGCAAGACAATCCAGACATAAATATTTGATTTCTTGGAGTTCCTTTTGAAACTAGTTCATCAATTATTTCTTTATTTACATCGACTCTTTTACTTACTCCCCAATTTTCTAAAACACAATCATACCAAGGTTTGTGAAATGCACCTTTGAATTTCCATCCACAATCATATCCATCATCTCCACCTGCTTTATGTAACCTTCTATTAAGCATTAAAACCAGTTCTTTACCTTTAATTTTAGTTCCAGATATTTGACCTAATTGTTTTGGAAGAAAATCTTTACATTCTCCCCATTTCTTTTCGACTTTCCATCCTCCTGTATTATAGATCATTATGATTTTATTTTCTGGATTTGGAATATTAGTTCCTTTTATTACAGTTACTTTTTTTCCATCACTATAAATAAATGCATCTACCTTGATATTTCCAGATTTACATTCTCTAGCTTCTGCTAAAGAAATTAATGTAAAAAATATTGAAATTATAAGTATTAATTTTTTCATTATAGTAAATTCTCTTTGAAGAAATTAATGAATTGAGGCATATACACATCTTGATTTTGTCCTCCTATTGTAACTCCCTTTGATAAACATTTTTCTTTCTTCATTATTTTAAAAACTTTTTTAAATGTTTTTCTTGGTTCAATTTGAGCTGCATCATAAAATTCTTCTAGAGATTTATAAAGTTTATGTTTATTTATCATCCACTCACCCCAAGTAGGGTTAGTTGGATAACCTTTATCATCAATGAAAAAATCCGGACACTTTCCAAGTGTCATTGCACCTCTTACCTTAAATGGTTTTTTGCCCATATGAAATTCATGGTACCATCCTTCTTTTATATCAATTTCTATTTGATTGGGTTTGGCTTTAATTCTTTTAATATGCTCTACACATGGTTCCGCTAAAGTATAATCATCTGCACCACCATGAACATATAATAATTTTGTGTTAGTTGTTAGTTCTGGATTTGCAAAAAGGCCAGCCGAGTGACATTCGGCAGCCTCAGGTAATATTGCGTCAAAACCTTCGGTCCCATCTAAAAATAAAGATGTAAATTTCACATCTGCCAAAATAAGACTATTAGTTCCTCCTCTAGAATGTCCAGTTGTTCCAAATTTTCCGTTAGACCTTGGGTGAGACTTAAGTAATTTTAAAGCTAAAATTCCATCGATTGCACCATTAATTAATGGCACCTTTGATTGATCTCTCCATGTGTCTTTTGCCCCCCGAGGACAGAAATTATCTATGAACATAACTCCTATTCCTTCTTCTAAAAGTTTTTTGTGTGCATGATAAGTAAAGTCATTCCAAATATAATTTCCTGGACCACCACTGCTGTGTGTCCATATAACAATAGGTACTTTCGAATCTCCTTTTGGAAGCTGAAGATATCCTGTTATTTCAATCGGATTTTTTTTGTGACCACCAATAATTACAGTCCTTTGATCAAATCCAGTGTAAGACTGATATTTAATTAATTCTCCACCTTTATAATATTTATTTTTAGAAACCCAATTAAGCATTGATTTACTTTTTTTACATTCTACTTTTGAATCTAGGCTAAAATTTTTTGTAGAATGTGAATAAGCCATAGTTGAGAAAAGTACAAAAATTATTAGCAGAATTAATTTTTTCATTCCTTACCACCCATTATGTCTGGAGTTTGCCAGTTTAAGTTTTGGCCACTATCAATTGCTAAAACTTGACCGGTAATAGATCTATTTTTAATAAAAAAGTCAACAGCATTACAGATTTCTTCTACATTTGTCTGTCTTTTAAGAGGTGTTGCCATGTATTGTTTTTTAAAATGCTTGTCAGACTGTCTTTTATTTTTAATAGTCGGACCTGGAGCAATTCCATTCACTCTAATATTTGGGGCAAGACTCATGGCGCTAGTTTTGGTTAAAGTATAAAGACCAGTTTTACTTAATGTATATGAAAAAAAATATGGAGTTAACTTGAATACTCTTTGATCAATTATATTAATAATATTATTGTTTTTGCCTCTAGCATTTTTAGCAAAACCCTTTGATAATAAAGCTGGCGCTTTTAAATTAGCTTTTAAATGGCTTTCCCAACTTTTTGTTGTGAAATTTTCAAGTTTATCGTTCTCAAATAATGAAGCATTATTAATTAAACAATCAAAATACTTCAATTTTAATTTTGAAAATTTAAGCATTCTTTCTATTTCTTTTTCTTTAGTTAAATCTGCTTTTACCAAATAAATTTTTGTACCACTTTTATTTAAATCTTTTTTAAGACTTTCTGCTTTGGACTTAGATTTATTATAATGGATAACAATTTCAATATTAGGCCCAGATAATTTTTTAGCTATCTCAGCCCCCATTCGAGTTGCTGCTCCAGTAATTATTATCTTCCGTGCTTCCATTTTTTATCTCTTTTTTTTGTGACTCTTGTACCAGGCATACCTAATGTTGATCTACCTTTAGGATAAATTTTATTTTTAACATCGTACTGTCTAACTTTAGGGTTTAAAGTAATTTCTAATTCTGTACTTTGAAGTTTTCTCATCTCATCTCTAATTTTAGCAGCCTCCTCAAATTCTAGATTAGATGCGGCTTCTTTCATTTTTTTATCCAATCCTTTTAAATGTTTTTTAAGGTTGCCACCAATATTAGAACCTTCGCTTATTTTGACGTAATCTTTCTCGTAAACACTTTCTAAAATATCACTTATTTCTTTTTTTACAGATTTAGCGTCGATTTTATTTTTCTTATTGTACTCTAATTGAATCTTTCTTCTTCTCTCAGTTTCTTTAATTGCTTTCTTTATACTTTTTGTTTCCTTATCGGCATAGAGAATAACTTTTCCATCTACGTTTCTTGCGGCTCTTCCTATTGTTTGAATTAGTGAAGTTTCTGATCGCAAAAATCCTTCCTTGTCAGCATCCAGTATTCCAACTAATGCACATTCTGGAATATCTAAACCTTCTCTTAATAAATTTATTCCAACAAGAACATCAAATACACCCATTCTAAGATCTCTCATAATCTCTATTCTCTCAAGTGTATCTATATCAGAATGAAGGTATCTTACTTTTATACCATTTTCGTGAAGATACTCGGTTAAATCCTCTGCCATTTTCTTTGTAAGTGTTGTAACCAAAACTCTATAATTATTTTCAACAACTTTTTTACATTCATGCATAAGGTCGTCCACTTGATTTTTTGCTGGTCTAATCTCAACTGGTGGATCTATTAATCCTGTAGGTCTTATTACCTGATCAATAAACTTGCCTTTAGTTTGTTCTAACTCCCACGGGCCAGGAGTTGCTGAAACAAATACAGTTTGTGTTCTCATCAAATCCCACTCTTCAAATTTTAAAGGTCTATTGTCCATGCAAGAAGGCAATCTAAAACCATACTCAGCCAATGTGCTTTTTCGAGATCTATCTCCTTTAAACATCCCATTAAGTTGAGGAACTGTAACATGAGATTCATCTACAAAAACTAATGTGTTATCAGGAAAATATTCAAAAAGGGTAGGTGGTGGCTCTCCTGGTTTTCTACCTGATAAAAATCTTGAGTAATTTTCAATTCCTGCACAAGATCCAGTTGCCTCAATCATCTCTAAATCAAATTTAGTTCTCTCCTCTAATCGTTGCGCCTCTAATAACTTGTTTTCTGCTTTGTGTTTTTTTAAAGTCTCCTCTAATTCTTTTCTTATTTTTATAATTGCTTGTTCTACAGTTGGTTTGGGAGTGATGTAATGAGAATTAGCATAAACTTTTACTAGACTAAGATCTCTAACCTGATCTCCTGTCAAAGGATCAAATTCCTCAATCTTCTCAAGTTTATCACCAAACAAATTTAGCCTCCATGCTCTATCCTCTAGATGAGATGGAAATATTTCTAAATATTCTCCCCTTGCCCTAAATGTTCCTCTAAAAAAATTTTGATCATTTCTCTTGTACTGAAGAGCGACAAGAGATTTTATTATTTGTTCTCTATTATATTCATAGTTTTTCTGAAGAGTTAAAGTCATTTTGCTGTAAGCTTCGACTGATCCCAAACCATAAATACAGGAAACACTTGCAACAATTAAAACATCGTCTCTTTCAAGAAGAGATCTTGTTGCCGAGTGTCTCATTCTATCAATCTGCTCGTTTATTGATGCTTCTTTTTCTATATACGTATCTGATCTTGGCACGTAAGCTTCTGGAGTGTAATAATCATAGTAAGATACAAAATACTCAACAGCATTATCTGGAAAAAAAGTTTTCATCTCACCGTAAAGTTGAGCTGCCAAAGTTTTATTTGGTGCCAATATTAACGCCGGTCTATTTGTAGCTTCTATAACTTTTGCCATTGTAAAAGTTTTTCCAGATCCAGTTACTCCTAATAATACTTGATTAAACTCATTTTTTTTAGCTCCTTGGACAAGCCTTTTAATTGCATCTGGCTGGTCACCAGCTGGGGTAAAATCTGACTTTATTTTGAATTTTTTTCCACCTTCGAGTTTTCCACCGATTTTTGGGTTTTTACTCTGAATGTCTGTAATTAGGTCTTGATATGTATTCTCCATATATTAAACAACGTAATTGAATAATTTCATAATTCAATGAGCATAATATCTAATAATTTAAAAAGAATTAAACCATCTCCAACTATTGCAGTTACTCAAAAGGCAAGAGAATTAAGAGCTGCAGGAAAAGATGTAGTTGGACTTGGGGCAGGGGAACCAGATTTTGATACTCCTATCAATGTTAAAAATGCAGCCATTAAAGCAATAAGAGACGGAGATACAAAGTATACCGCAGTTGATGGAACCCCAGCATTAAAAAAAGCAATTTTAAAAAAATTTAAAAGAGAAAATAAACTAAATTATAAACTAGATGAAATCACAGTTGGAACCGGAGGAAAACAAGTTCTTTACAACACTTTTATGGCAACTTTAAACAAAGGAGATGAAGTTATTATTCCTGCGCCATTCTGGGTTTCATATCCGGATATGGTTCTCCTAGCAGGAGGAAAACCAAAAATAGTAAAATGTCATGAAAAAGATGGATTTAAAATTACACCTTCAAAATTAAAAGCTGCGATTACAAAAAGAACGAAATGGATAATCCTTAATTCTCCATCTAATCCAACTGGATCTGGATACAGCAAATCAGAAATTCAAAAATTAGCAAAGGTTTTAATAAAAAACAAAAAAGTTCACATTTTGAGCGATGATATTTATGAGCATGTTAAATATGATAATTTTAAATTTTTTACTATTGCTCAAATTTCAAAATTAAAATCTCGAACATTAACAATGAATGGAGTGAGCAAATCTTATGCGATGACCGGTTGGAGAATTGGTTATGCAGCTGGACCAAAAGAAATAATTTCTGCAATTAGAAAAATTCAATCTCAGTCTACTTCGAATCCATCATCAATTAGTCAAGCAGCAGCCGTTGAAGCTTTGAATGGCAAACAAGACTTTATTAAGAAAAGAGCAAAATCCTTTAAAGAAAGAAGAGATTTTGTTGTCAAAAGTTTAAATAATATTGATGGTATCAGCTGTTTAAAACCTAATGGTGCATTTTACGTATTTCCAAATTGTAAAAAACTTCTTAATAAAAGAACTAAACTTAAAAAAGATACTGAGTTTGTTCAAAAGCTATTAGAAAAACAAAATGTTGCTGCTGTTCAAGGCTCAGCGTTTGGTTTAGATGGATATTTTAGAATTTCATATGCAACTTCAATGGCAAAACTTAAAATAGCAATGTCTAGAATTAAAAAGTTTTGTGAGGATTTAGGATAAACTTATTTTTTTTTATTTAGTCCAATTAGAGAAGAATTTCTAAATCTTAAAATTACAATTGCTAAAGCAATTAAAACAATCGCACCAGCTTCATAAAGTAATATCTCTGGATTTAGAGATTTTCCTTGTAAAATAATAAATCTAGCGAGTGCTGTTATAGCTATAAATAAAGGTAAAGTAATTTGAATTGATTGGCTTTCCCAAAATACTCTAACCATCGCAAGCACCTCAAGATATAGAAAAAGCAAAAGTAGATCTGCTAAAGTAACTCTTTGCACCAGTATCATCTGATACATCTCTTGCCCAAAAGCAATAACAGTACTAACTAAAATGATTACTAATGCTACAAGCTGGATTTGCTTTACAATGTTTTCCATTTTCATTCTTTTATAATTTATAATAACTTTTTATTCTATACTGAAATAGCTTGTAAATTACTGATATTATACTAATCCGAGTCTAACTGCTGATTTTGCTGCTTCTTCGATACACCCTTTTGCTGGCTGAAATTTAAATCCTAACAAATCCTCAGCATACGAAGCATCAGTTTGCATTTGAATTCCTAGGTCAGGGACCATCATTTTTGCACTTGTATCTATATGACTGATCATTTTTATCAAAAAGTTTGGCAAAACTCTTTTTGGAAGTTTTTTTGAATATTCAGGTAATGCTTCAGACATAATATTAGAAAAATCTATCATTCTTTTGACCTCTGAGCCAATTATCAGTCGTCTTCCACCAACATCTGGTCTTGTTAAAGAATTGATGTGAGCTTTTACAACATCCTTCATATCAGATACCAAGATACTAAAATCAGGAGCGCCTGGATATTTACCTTTAAGAAATAATTTTATATAGCTTATTGAAGTTTTTTCTTTTGCATCTAAAGCGTCACCAAAAACACCTCCAGGACATATACATATCAACTTATTTTTTAAACCTTTATTTTCCATAAATTCCCAAGCAGCTTTTTCAGCTTTTATTTTTGAAACAAAGTAATCATTACAACCATGCCAATTTTCGTCACTCCAATCATTTTCACCAAATGTATATGGATTTGTCCTATTAGGCTTTCTAAACATTGCTACAATTGATGATGTTTTAATTATACGTTCGACTCCCGCATTAACAGCAGCTTTTAAAACTCTTATGGTCCCATCTTTAGCAGTTGGAACAAGACTTTCACGATCTCTAGAAGTTTTTAAAGGGAAAGGGGAAGCAACGTGCATTACATATTTACAACCTTTTAATGCTTCATCCCAACCTTCATCTTTCAAAAGATCTAATTCGACAAATGATAATTTATCAATTGATGCATATTTATTTATGGTTTTTTTTGTCTGATCAATTAGTTTGGAGTTTCTAACAGT
>CACHAX010000011.1 GCA_902577875.1 uncultured Pelagibacteraceae bacterium
TAATGTAATAGTTAATGATCAAGAAGAAATAATTAAGAAAAACAGACTAGAACTTTTAAAAATGTTGTGTAAAAGCTTCGATAATTATTTTAACTTTTCTAAAATAGAAGCATAAATGCCAAAATTAGTTTTTAATTTTAAATCTAAAGACACAAAAAAAATAAAAATCCCAAAAAATATTTTAGGAGGCAAAGGTGCAAATTTATCAGAAATGGGAAGGATGGGGCTACCTGTCCCACCAGGATTTACAATTTCTACTGAAGCATGTGATTTATTTTATAAAAATAAAAAGAAATTAAAGCCTAAAATCATAAATGAAATAAATAGAGAGTTAAAAAACGTTGAAAAAGACTCTGGTAAAAAATTTGGAGATTTGAAAAACCCTTTGTTGTTATCTGTAAGATCTGGTGCAAGGGTTTCCATGCCAGGCATGATGGATACAATTTTAAATCTTGGACTAAATGATAAAACTGTCATTGCTTTAGCAAATAAAACGTCAAATATGAGATTTGCAAAAGATAGTTATAGAAGATTTATACAAATGTATGCAAATGTTGTTATGGGTGTTGAAAGCTATAATTTTGAAGAGCTAATTGAAAATTATAAACTTACAAAAGGTGTATTGTTAGACACTGATTTAAATGAAGATGACTGGGATGGATTGATTAAAGACTTTAAAAATATTGTAAAAGAAAAAACCAAAAAGGATTTTCCTCAAAATATTAATGAACAATTACTAGGTGCAATTAGTGCAGTTTTTTTGTCATGGGAGAGTAACAGAGCAAAGGTTTATAGAAGGTTAAATCATATCCCATCAGAATGGGGAACTGCAGTAAATGTACAGTCTATGGTTTTTGGTAATATGGGTGATGATTGTGCGACAGGTGTTGTATTTACACGTAACCCATCTAATGGAATGAATGAAATCTATGGCGAATATCTAATAAATGCTCAAGGAGAAGATGTAGTTGCGGGAACAAGGACACCCCAACATATAACTAAGAAAGCTAGAAAAGATGCTAAAGAAGCACTTCTTTCGATGGAAGAGTCTATGCCTAAAGTTTACAAAAATCTAAAAAATATTCTTATTAAACTTGAGAAACATTATAAAGATATGCAAGATGTAGAGTTCACAGTCGAAAATAAAAAGTTGTGGATGTTGCAAACAAGATCTGGAAAAAGAACCGCAAAATCATCAGTCAAAATTGCTGTCGATATGCAAAGAGAAAAACTTATAACAAAAAAAGAGGCAGTTCTCAGAGTACAGCCAAATTCATTAGATACTTTGCTTCATCCAACTTTAGATGAAACAGCAAATCTAGAAGTAATAGCCAAAGGCCTTCCAGCCTCACCAGGAGCAGCTAGTGGAAAAGTAGTATTTACTTCGGATGAGGCTGAAAGATTAAATGGAATGATGCAAAATACAATCTTAGTTAGAGTAGAAACATCACCAGAAGATATAAATGGAATGCATGCAGCTAAAGGAATTCTTACTGCAAGAGGAGGGATGACTAGCCATGCTGCAGTTGTTGCAAGAGGAATGGGTAGACCTTGTGTATCTGGCTCAAGCGAAATAGAAATAGATTACCAAAATAAAATTTTCAAAACAAAAAATAATGAAATTAAAGAAGGTGATTTAATTACAGTTGATGGATCAACTGGTAGAATTATAAAAGGCGAGGTTAAAACTGTTAAACCCGAAATTTCAGGAGATTTTTCTAAACTTATGAGCTGGGCTGATAAATTTAGAAAATTAAAAATTAGAACTAATTCTGAAACACCTCTTGATAGTAAAACTGCTCGAGAATTTGGAGCTGAAGGAATAGGTCTATGTAGAACAGAACATATGTTTTTTGATGAAGAAAGAATTCTATCTGTAAGAGAGATGATATTATCAAAATCAAAAGAAGATAGGGCTAGTGCTTTAAAGAAACTACTTCCTTTTCAAAAAAAGGATTTTATTGATATCTTTAAAATTATGAATGGTCTACCTGTTACAGTAAGATTATTAGATCCGCCACTTCATGAATTTTTACCGAAAAATCAAAAAGAAATTAGCGATGTGGCAAATGCTTTAAACATCAAAAGTTCTGAATTAGAAGTTAGAATTACAGAACTTCATGAACAAAATCCAATGCTAGGTCATAGAGGTTGTAGATTAGGCATATCATTCCCAGAAATATATGAGATGCAGTGCACAGCGATTTTTCATGCTTTAGTTGAATGTAAAAAACTCAAGATAAAATCTATTATCCCGGAGATCATGATACCTTTGGTATCAACTGAAGCAGAAATAAAAATAATGAAAGATTTAGTAATTAGAGTAGCAAAAGAAGTTGAAAATAAAACTAAAACAAAACTAAATTTTTTAGTGGGTACAATGATTGAGCTGCCAAGAGCAGCAATTAAAGCAGATGATATATCTAGACATGCAGAATTCTTTAGTTTTGGAACAAACGATTTAACACAAACAACTTTTGGCATTAGCAGAGATGATAGTGGTAAGTTTTTAAATGATTATATTGATAATAAAATTTTTGATATTGATCCATTTGTTTCTATAGACGATGGAGTTGGAGATTTGATAGAAATAGCAACAAAAAAAGGTAGAAAAATTAACAAAAAAATCAAACTTGGTATATGTGGTGAACATGGAGGTGATCCGAAGAGTATCGACTTTTGTGCACGTGCTGGTTTAGATTATGTATCCTGTTCACCTTATAGAGTACCCATTGCAAGACTGGCTGCTGCTCAAGCTCAATTAAAAAAATAAAAGTAAATTTTAGATTTCTAATTTTAAGTCTAATGCATTAATTGAGTGAGTTAAGGATCCCACAGAAATCCTATCTACTCCAGTGGAGGAAACATCTTTAACATTATTTAAGTTAATTCCTCCTGATGCTTCAGTTTCATAAAATTTTTTAGACATTTTGACTGCTTTTTTTAAATTTTTTGAACTCATATTATCTAATAAAATCCTATCAAATTTAAGACCCAATATTCTCTTTAACTGAGATAAATTATCAACCTCAACTGTAATTTTTTTCCTTCCCTTTTTTTTGATGGCTCTTTGAATTAAATTTTCAAAATTTTTTTCAGAACTTATATGATTATCTTTTATTAAGTATTCATCACTTAAATTAAATCTGTGGTTTGTTCCACCACCTAATTTAACAGCATATTTTTGGATTACTCTAAGATTTGGGATTGTTTTTCTTGTGCAGCATATTTTAGTTTTTTTTCTAACTTTTTTTACAAACATATTTGTTTTCGTTGCTATTCCAGAAATATGAGAAACAAAGTTTAATGCCACTCTCTCGCCGGTCAAAATATTTTTAAGGTTACCATAAATAGTCGCAACAATTTCACCTTTTTTAATCCGAGATCCATCTTTTTCTTTCAAATAGTATTTTAATCTATCTAAAATAAAGTCTCCTAATTCATCATTTAATAATTTTGAGTCAAAAGAGTAATTTTGTTCTTTGTACAAATTTATTGAATAATTTATTAGATCTCTTAATTTTATTTTTTTTTGATTTTCAATTATTAACCTCAACAAACTAATAGTCATTCTCCTTAATGCATAAGGATCTTTTGAACTAGTTGGTTTAAGATTAATTCCAAAGAATCCAACTAAAGAGTCGATTTTATCACTTAATGATAATGCTACACTGTATGGTTTTTTTGGTACTTTACTATCAATACCATTTGGCAAGTAATGCTCTGACACAGCTAAGCTTATTTCTTCATCAAAACCTTGCTCTCTAGCAAAGTATCCACCCATTACACCTTGCAATTCAGGAAACTCTGCAACTAAATCCGACATCAAATCTACTTTGCAAATTGAGGAGGCAATTTCTATCTTTTCTTTACTTATTAAAAGTTCATCCGATATTATTCCGCTAAGTTTTCTTACTCTTTGTATTTTATCAAAATAACTCCCCAATCCTTTAAAATAATTAATTTGCTTCAATTTAGATACCTGCTTAACTAAATTTTGTGACTTATTTCTATTCCAAAAAAATTCTGCATCTGCCAATCTAGCTTCCACAACATTTTGATTTCCTAATTTAACTAATCCTTTCCTGTCCTTGCAATCTGCCACAACTATAAAATTATTTGTTATTTTGTTTTTATTATCAAATGTTGGAAAATATTTTTGGTGATGTTGCATTGTAATAATAAGTATTTCTTGGGGAATTTCTAAAAATTTCTTGTTAAACTCACATACTAAAATTTTTGGTTTTTCAACAATATTTGTAATTTCTTCTAGAAGTTTTTCATTAAAGTTTATATGAATTTTTTTTTGATTAGTTACCTTATTTATTTCTTTAGTTATAAATTCTTTTCTTTTATTTTGATCAATTATTACTCCTTTTTGTTTAAAAAATTTTATATAAGATTTAAAATCATTAAAACTTTTTACTTCATCTTCTAGATCTTTATTGATAAAAGTTTTATTTGAACTCTGTAAATGGTTTAATTTAAATTCAATTACTTTTTTATCAAATAAGCATAAAATTGATTTTAATGGTCGTCCCCAATATAAATCATTATCGCCCCATTTCATTGATTTTTTCCAGGAAATTTTTAAAAGTAAACTTGCAATATTATCTTTTAATAAATCGTATGTTTTAATTTTTTGCGATGGTTTGTTGTAGAAGAAGAATATACCTTTGTCAGTGCTTTTTTTGATAACTTTTTCTTTACCTATTTTATTGGATTTTAAAAATCCTTCTAGAGCCTTTTCTGGAGCATTTATATTAGGACCTCTAATTTCCTCAGCTTTTTTTGTTACATCTTTTGATATCTTATTAATATAAACAATGAGTCTATTCGGAATTGAATAAATATCTATTTTGCCTTTAATTATAATTTCATTATCATAAAAAAATTTTTTTAAAATTTGTATTAAATCATTTCTAGCATTAATTTGTAATCTTGGAGGTATTTCTTCACTAAATAATTCAAGAAAAAATTCAGACATTTTAATTTTGTGTTTCTACCCAGATTTTTCCAATTTCTTTTGTCAGATCTCTGATCCTTGCAATATATTCTGCTCTTTGAGCAACACTTATAACTCCTCTGGCATCTAAAATATTAAACACATGACTTGACTTTAAACATTGATCATATGCTGGAAGAGAAATTTTCTTTTCAATTAAAGATTTTGCTTCCCCTTCAAGCATTTCAAAAATTTTAAATAAGTTATCAGTATTTGCATACTCAAAATTATAGGCTGAAAATTCTTTTTCAGCTTGATGAAAAACATCTTTATATAAAACCCCCTCATCGTTCCAAATTAAATCAAAAACATTTTTTTTATTTTGAATGAACATACATAATCTTTCTAATCCATAAGTAATTTCAACAGATATTGGATTGCATTCCATTCCTGCCATTTGTTGAAAATAAGTAAATTGAGTAACTTCCATACCATCACACCATACTTCCCATCCAAGACCAGCGGCCCCTAAAGTCGGACTTTCCCAATCATCTTCTACAAATCTGATATCGTGCTCTTCATGTTTAATACCAATTGATGAAAGACTATTAAGGTACATTTTTTTTATATCTTTTGGTGAAGGTTTTATTAATACTTGAAATTGATAGTAGTGTTGTAAACGATTAGGATTTTCTCCATATCTTCCATCTGTTGGTCTTCTTGATGGTTGAACATAAGCTGCTTTCCAAGGTTTAGGACCTAATGATCTTAAAGTTGTTGCGGGGTGAAATGTTCCTGCTCCAACTTCTAAATCATATGGTTGTAAAATAACACAACCTTTTTTTGACCAGTACTTTTGTAGATTTAAAATTGTATCCTGAAAAAAAATAAATTTTTTTAAATTTTTTGTTTTTTTTTTAGAAACCATATTTTTGCCAAATAGATCTTTCTTCTAGAATGCTAATCAATTTATCCGCATGGTCTTCTGAAGACGAAAGTTTTTTGGCAAGCCATCCTTTAGACTTTTCAAATTTTTTAATTTCAACATCTTCACCAAATTTTTCTCTTATTATTTGTTCTGCATTCCCTATTCCATCAATCAAACCAAGTTTTAAGGATGTTTTGCCAGACCAAAATTCTCCAGAAAAAAGTTCAACATCAGTTTTGTTTAATTTTGTTGATCTACTTTCCTCTACAACATTAATAAATTCTTGGTGAAGTTCCAGTTGAATATTTTTTAATCTTTGAATATCCTCTTCTTTCTCGTCTAAAAAAGGATCTAGAGTACTTTTATTTTTTCCGGCTGTATAAACCCTTCTTTGAACCCCAATTTTTTGAATTAAATCTTTAAAACCAAAAGAAGAATAAATTACTCCTATTGATCCGATTATAGAACTTGCATTAGCATAAATCTCATCACCTGCGCATGCAATTAGATAGCCTCCAGATGCAGCAACATCTTCCGCAAAAACTAATACCTTTTTTTTATTTTTCTTAGATTGTTCTCTAATAAATTTATATATTAGATGTGATTGAACGGGTGAACCACCTGGTGAATTAATTGAAATTGCAACTGCTTCTGCTTTTTTTACTGAAAAAGCTTTTTTTATCATTTCTTCTTGAGAGGAATAATCTATTCCTTGTTTAAACTTCCCAACATTTCCAATGACACCAGTAAGCCTTAAATGACTAACAATTTTTTTTTTTTTAAAAAATGAGAACATACAAATGATTATAAAAATTTTACTTATTTATAAAGCTACTTATAGTTGAAGAAATAGGTGCGTCAATTGATAAGTATATTAATAAACTTAATGTAATATTTTGAATTTATGGGATCAGTAGTTCAACTAAAAAAGCAAATAACTAACGCATACACAGATTTGTTAAATTCTGTTGATGAAAAACTAAGCCTAGTTGAAGATAAAATTTCCTATAAATTAGATAGTAAAGTTGAGCTAGTTAAAGAAATGACTGCTTATCACATGACCAGTGGTGGTAAAAGATTAAGAGCATTGCTTACTTTGGAATGTGCTAAATTGTGTGGATACACAAAAGGTAGTAGAGATGTGAACCTAGCTGCATGTGTTGAACTTATACACGCAGCAACTCTTATGCATGATGATGTAATTGACAGTGCAGATTTAAGAAGAGGCAAAAAAACTACAAATAGAATTTGGGGGAATCAGTCATCTATTCTTGTTGGGGACTATTTATTAAGTAGATGTTTTGAAATGATGGTTGAGGATGGAAGTATTGAAGTATTAAAACTTCTATCTTCTACATCGTCAATTATTGCTCAAGGAGAAGTTTTGCAGTTACAACATAAAGGTGACTGTGAAATGTTGGAAGAAACATATTTGAATATAATTTCATCTAAAACTGCAGCTTTATTTTCAGCATCTTCAAAAGTTGGGTCGATAATTACCAATAAAGATAATAAATCTAAAGATGCACTAGAATTCTATGGAAAAAACCTTGGATTAACATTTCAAATTGCAGATGATACACTTGACTATAACTCAGAACTAAAAATGTTTGGTAAAGAGATAGGGAAAGATTTTTTTGAGGGCAAGGTAACTCTGCCGATTATTCTATTAAATCAAAAATTATCTTCAGATGAAAAATTAGTTTTAAAAAAAATATTTGAACAAAATATCAGATCTAAAGAACAATTTGACTATGTGCTTACATTGGTAAAAAAATATAACATAATTAATGAGTGTTACAAAAAAGCAGAGCACTATATAAGTTTAGCATCAAATTCATTAAGTCTATTTGAAGATTGTGAAGAAAAAACTATACTTAAAAATTTAACTTCTTTTAGTATTAATAGAAAATTTTAAGGTGATAAAAGAATTTTTTTCCAATCATTATTTTCTTTAATATATTTTAATCTTTCGTGAATTCTATTTTCACCATCTAACCAAAATTCAATTTCGTGGTGTTTTAACCTCCATCCTGACCAATGATTAGGTCTTGGAACATTATTTTCGTCTTTATAGAGATCTTTAAATTTTTTTATAGATTGGTTTAGTTCTTCTCTATCTTTTAAAATTGAACTTTGATTTGATGCCCATGCACCAATTCTACTTCCATAACTTCTGGAATTATAATAATTATCAGCTTCATCATTTGAAACTTTTTCAGCAGTACCAACTATACGGATTTGTCTAAGTAAACTTTTCCAATGAAAGCACATCGAAATATTCGGATTCCGCTTTATAGAGTTTCCTTTATTGCTATTAAAGTTAGTATAAAAAACAAATCCATCTTCTCCATAGTCTTTGAGTAATACCATTCTTACATTCGGATAACCTTTTTCGTCAATAGTGCCTAGAGCTAATGCATTTGGATCGTTAATTTCTGTTTTCTTTGCCTCATTATACCATTCAGTGAATAATAATATTGGATTATCGAGTTCTAAAAAGCATTTATCTAACCCTAAAGAATTTTTTTCGTTCATAATTTAACCAAAATAATTTATACAATAATATAATGTCTTTTAATACATTTGGAAAATTTTTTCGATTTACTACATGGGGTGAGTCTCACGGTCCGGCAATAGGATGTGTTGTTGATGGATGTCCCCCAAATATCAAGCTTAATGTTAAAGACATTCAGTTAGAACTAAATAAAAGGAAGCCTGGTCAGTCTAAATTCACAACCCAAAGAAAAGAGGATGATAAAGTGGAAATTTTATCAGGGACATTTGAGGGCAAAACAACTGGTACGCCTATTTCAATGATTATCTTTAATAAAGATATGCGTTCCAAGGATTATAAAAATATCAAAGATAAATTTAGACCTGGTCATGCTGATTACACATATTATAAAAAATATGGAATTAGAGATTATAGAGGTGGAGGCAGACAGTCAGCAAGAGAGACTGCCTCAAGAGTGGCAGCAGGGGCAATAGCAAAACAAGTTTTGGAAAAAATTATCGGAAAAAAATACAGAGTAATTGGAGCAGTAACACAATTAGGAATACTAGGATGTGACACAGAAAAATGGAATGACAAATTCATTTCAAACAATCCTTTATTTTGTCCTGATAAAACAGTTTTAAAATTATGGGAAAAATATTTACTTGGAATAAGAAAAGCTGGCTCATCATGTGGGGCTGTTATTGAAGTAAGAGCAAGAGGTGTGCCTATCGGATTAGGAGCTCCAATTTATTCTAAATTAGACATGGATTTGGCATCAGCTATGATGAGTATTAATGCTGTAAAAGGAGTAAACATAGGATCAGGAATGAACTCTGCTCAACTTTCTGGTGAACAAAATTCTGATGAAATGTCTCAAAAAGGACAGAAAACAAAATTTAAATCAAATAATGCTGGAGGAATTTTAGGAGGAATTTCTAGTGGACAAGAAATAATAGTTTCATTTGCGGTAAAACCGACTTCATCAATTCTTTCTCAAAGAAAAACAATTAATAAATTTGGAAAAAATACTTCAATTTCAGTCACAGGTAGACATGATCCTTGCGTAGGTATTAGAGCAGTACCTATAGGTGAAGCAATGATGCATTGTGTAATTCTTGATCACTACTTAATGAATAAAGCTCAATGTGGTAATTAATTTGTTTTTTTAATTACAACTTTAGAATTTAAAGTTTCTAAGACCTTCGTTTCAATAGATTTTGCATCTAAACCAGCTTCTTTATACATTTCTTCTGGTTTATCTTGATCTAAAAATTTATCAGGCAAAATCATTGATCTAAATTTTAAATTATTATCTAATAAACTCTTTTCATTTAAGAAATGATTTACATGGGCTCCAAAACCTCCGATTGAACCTTCTTCCAATGTAATTAATACTTCATGATTTGTCGCAACTTGCCACATGAGATTTTCATCCAGAGGTTTTGCAAATCTAGCATCTATAATTGTTGGATTAATTCCCATTTTTTTTAAACTTTCTTCAGCCAATAGACATTCTTTTAATCTGTTTCCAAAACTTGCTAAGGCAACATTCTTTCCTTCTCTTATAATTCTACCTTTTCCAATATCTATTTTTTCGTTGATATCGGGTAATTCTAAACCTACTCCATTTCCCCTTGGATATCTAAATGCGCACGGTTGATTATTAATATCTACTGTCGTATTAACCATTTTCACCAATTCTGCCTCATCACTTGCTGCCATGACAATAAAATTAGGTAAAGTTGATAAATATGTAATATCAAAAGCACCCGCATGAGTAGCCCCATCAGCTCCAACTAAACCAGCTCTATCAATTGCAAATCTTACCGGTAAACTTTGAATTGCAACGTCATGAACTACCTGATCATAAGCTCTTTGTAAAAATGTTGAATAAATTGCTGCATAAGGCTTATAACCTTCTGTGGCTAAACCTGCAGCAAAAGTAACAGCATGTTGCTCAGCGATTCCAACATCAAAAGTTCTATCCGGGAAAGCTTTGCTAAATGCGTCCATACCTGTCCCAGACGGCATAGCTGCAGTTATACCCACAATTTTACTGTCTTTCTTTGCATGCTCTATTAATGTATTTGCAAATACCTTCGTAAAAGCAGGAGCTTTAGTTGTTGATTTTTGTTGAACTCCAGTTTGAACATTGAATTTTGTAACTCCATGATATTTATCATCAGATTTTTCAGCAAAACTATATCCTTTACCTTTTTGAGTTTTTACATGAATTAGTATTGGACCATTATAATTACTTTCTTTTGCATTTTTTAAAATAGGCAATAGAACATCTAAATCATGACCATCAATTGGACCAACATAATAAAAACCTAAAGAATTAAATAATGTGCCCCCTGTGACAGCTGACCTCAAAAAATCTTCAGCCTTTCCAGCCTTTTTGCTAAATCTTTTTGAAAAAGATGAAATAATCATTTTAACTGTTTCTCTGAGGCTAAAATAAATTTTACCTGAAAAAATTTTAGCAAGATAAGATTTCATTGCACCAACTGGTTTTGCAATTGACATATCATTGTCATTCAAGATTACGATCATTTTTGTTTTTGAGTCTCCAGCATTATTCATAGCTTCATATGCCATTCCTGCACTCATGGCACCGTCACCAATTACTGCTATAACCTGATCTGATTTATTTGATAATTTATTTGCTGTTGCAATACCAAGTCCAGCAGAAATAGAAGTAGAACTATGAGCCGCACCAAAAGGGTCAAATTCACTTTCCGATCGCTTTGTAAAACCAGATAATCCATTTCCTTGTCTTAAAGTTTGTATTTTATCTTTTCTTCCTGTTAAAATTTTATGAGGGTATGAT
Organism: uncultured Pelagibacteraceae bacterium; assembly: GCA_902577875.1. Lineage (GTDB taxonomy): Bacteria > Pseudomonadota > Alphaproteobacteria > Pelagibacterales > Pelagibacteraceae > Pelagibacter. The sequence continues at coordinate 11,207 of CACHAX010000011.1, forward strand.
TGATGCCCAACATCCCATATCAATTTGTCCTTTGGGGTGTCAAAAACATAATGAAGTGCTACAGTTAATTCTACAACACCTAAGCCTGCACCGAGATGACCACCTGTTTTTGAAACAGCATCAATCATTTCACTTCTTACTTCGTCTGATAAAATTTTTAATTCTTCATTATTGAGTTTTTTTATATCTGACGGAAAATTAATATTATTTAAATATTTATAATTCTGCATTTATTTATTTCTACTTAATATAAATTCAATTGTCTCTTTTAAATCACTAGCATTATTTCCATAGCTAACTAAACTATTAAATATTTCTTTTTTTAGTTTTGATGCATATTTAATAGCATTTTTATACCCTAGTAAACTTATTAATGTTGCTTTTCCCCTTTTAGAATCTTTATTTGTTTTTTTTCCTGCAGTTTTTGATGTACTACTATAATCAATTAAATCATCTGCAATTTGAAAAAGTAAACCAATTTTTTCACCAATAAGTGAGAATTTTTTTATTTGATGTTTTTTATTTGTCAAAATAATTGGAGACAAACAGCTGAATGAAAATAATTTTCCAGTCTTTTTAATCTCCATATCTATAACTTTTTGTTTAGAAACTTTTTTTTTTTCATAATTTAAATCTAGAAATTGACCTCCAGCTATCCCTTGATGTCCTGATGATTGAGATATTAGATTTATTAAAGTTATTTTTTTATTGTTGCTTACATTAAACCTTGGATCAGATAAAATTTCAAAAGCTAATGTCAAAAGGGAGTTTCCAGCTAAAACAGCTGTTGATTCTCCAAATTTTTTATGTGTAGTTAGTTTGCCTCTTCTAATATCATCATCATCCATACAAGGTAAATCGTCATGTATTAGTGAATAAGCATGTATACATTCAACAGCTGAACTTAAATATAAAAGATATTTTTTTTCTACATTAAAAATTTTTCCTACATCAAAAATAAGCTTAGATCTTATTTTTTTTCCTCCAGGAAATAAACCATACTTAATTGGTGCAATTAGATTTGTTTTTCTTTGTTTTGCTAAGTAATTTTTTAAAAATTTATTTACTTCATTAACAGTTTTAAATAATTTTTTTTTCATTTTTTTGAGATTAATTCTCCAATTTTTAGCTTTGTACTTTCGGTTATATTTTTTGAGTCTTTTTGAAATTTTTTCTCTATTAAATTATTTAACTTTATTAAATATTGATAATCATCAATAGAATCCTCTAAATTTTTTTTATTTTCTAGTTTTTGAATTAAACGATCTGCTATATCTGTGAGTTCACTCAAAGATTTCGATTCAATATCATCTGGCAAAATTTTTTCATTCATATAATAATTTGTAATATTATATGAAAATTAATGATTCAAATATTAAAAAAGCAGTAAAATATTTAAATAATAACGAATGTATTGGAATACCTACGGAAACTGTGTATGGATTAGCTGCTAATGCCTATTCTGATAAAGGTACCAAAAGAATATTTAAATTAAAAGGAAGGCCTACCGATAACCCCTTAATAGTTCATTACTATAATATTAAGGATTTGGAAAAAGATTGTGAAACTAATACTTTGTTTTATAAACTTTATAATTCATTATGTCCTGGGCCAATTACATTTATATTAAAACTAAAAAATGAAAGCAAAATTTCAAAAAACGTTACTAATAACAAAAAAACATTAGGTGTAAGATTTCCAAGTCACCGAACCGCTAGAAAATTATTAAAATCTTTAAAATATCCTTTGGCAGCACCAAGCGCAAATATCTCGGAAGGGATAAGTCCAGTGACAAAAGATGATGTATACGATGAATTTGGAGAAAAAATTAAATTTATTCTAGAAGGTGGAAGGTCAAAGGTTGGTATTGAATCTACGATAATAAGTTTAGTAAAAGAACCCCAAATTTTAAGATTGGGTGGTTTAGATATTTCTATATTAAATAAAATATTAAAAATAAATTTAAAAACTAATTTGCATAAAAAAAGCAATATAAATAGTCCAGGTAGAGGGAAAATTCATTATTCACCAGGTGTACCCATTAGATTAAACGCAGCTAAAATAAAAAAAGATGAGGCTTTTATCCTAATTAAGAAGAAAAAAGAAAATAATAAGAATTATTTTTACTTAAGTAAGACAAATAATCTAATGGAGAGTGTTAAAAATTTATATAAAACATTAAGAAAAATTAAAAAATTAGGTTACAAAAAAATAGCTGTTCAAAGAATTCCAAATCAAAACTTTGGATTAGTGATAAACGATAGACTTTTTAGAGCATCAAAAAAATGAAAAATTTAGTAGAAGTTAAGAACATAAAAAAAAATTATGGAAAGAATGAGGCTGTAAAAGGTATAAGCTTTAACATAAAAGAGGACGAAATTTTAGGCTTATTAGGCCCAAATGGTTCAGGCAAAACAACAACGATAGGAATGTTATTGGGACTTTTAAAACCAACTAGTGGGGAAATCTTTATAAATGGTCAGAAATTGGAGGGCAATAGAATTAAAATCTTGGAACAGATTAACTTCATATCTCCATATATTGAATTACCAAAAAAACTCACAGTTAAACAAAATTTAACTGTTTATGGAAAATTATATAAAATAAACAATATTAATGAGAGAATCGATTTTTTATCAGAAAAATTAAGATTAGAAGATTTGCTTCATAGCATTACAGGTGAATTATCATCTGGACAAAAAAATAGAGTAAGTTTGGCAAAAGCATTAATCAACGAACCAAAAGTATTGCTATTAGATGAGCCAACCGCATCATTAGATCCAGAAGTAGGTGATTTTGTTAGATCGTTTTTGGAAGATTATAAAAAAGAAAAAAAAATATCTATACTTCTTGCCTCTCATAATATGAATGAAGTCACTAGGCTTTGTAAGTCAATTCTAATGATGAAGGATGGAATTATTATCGATGAAGGAAATCCTGAAGAATTAATCAATAAACATGGCAGAACAAACCTTGAAGAAGTATTTTTAAAATTATCCAGGAGTAGAAATGAGCTTAACTAGAATGTATGGTCTTTTTTTAAGACATTTTTATTTAATTACCAGATCTTTTCCAAGGGTTTTGGATCTTGTTTATTGGCCAACTATTCAAATCACTTTGTGGGGATTTATCTCAAATTTTTTTGCAACACATACAACTTATTATAATAATGCAGTTGGAGTTATATTAACTTGCGCAATCCTTTATGATTTTCTTTTCAGAACCAGTATTGGATTTAATATGCTATTTCTTGAAGAAATTTGGAGCAGAAACTTTACAAATTTATTTATTGCACCAATGAAAATTGGTGAAATATTAACTTCACTTGTTGCTACAGCTTTAATAAGAGCTCTTATAGGTTTAATACCAGCAGTGCTTTTAACTTCTCCATTATTCGGTATTTCTATTTTAGATTTAGGAATATTTTTATTCTTTTTATTTTTGAGTCTATATTTATTTGGAATAACACTTGGTGTCCTGGTATCAGCTGGTTTATTAAGATATGGACCCTCTTTTGAAAATATAGCTTGGTCCACGATGTTTTTACTAGCGCCATTTGGATGCATATATTATCCAATAGAAATCTTGCCAGAAGTCTTTCAAAAAATAGCCTACTTGTTACCTTTGGTTTATATTTTTGAAGAAGCAAGAAATATTTTAATAAATCAAACTGTAGATCTTCAAAATATCTATTATGCATTCATGTGGAATGGGGTTTACTTTGTATTATCGATTGGTTTATTCTATTATTCTTTCAATGTCGCAAAAAATAAAGGAACACTTATTAATATGGGAGAATAGTGGTGCGCCCGCAAGGAGTCGAACCCTGAACCTCCAGAGCCGAAATCTGGCGCTCTATCCAGTTGAGCTACGAACGCATGGTAATTTAATATAATAATTTATGAAAAATATCATCAATTTTATTATTAAAGAAGAGGATGGTAATAAGAGAATAGACACTATATTAGCATATCATGATAAGAGTTTGAGCAGAACAAGAGTAAAAAATTTAATACTAGATAGTAAATTAAAAATTAACAATAGAGTTATAAAAGACCCCTCAAGTAAAGCTAAACTAAATGACAAAATTGAGCTTGATATCATTGAACCTAAGAAACAAAGCTTAAAACCTTATAATTTTAAATTAAATATAATTTATGAAGATGATGATTTGATCGTAATTGACAAACCTTCTGGAATTTCTATGCATCCCGGTGCTGGGAATTATGACAATACAATAGTTAACGCATTAATGAATTATGATAGCAAAAATTTATCTGATATTGGAGATGAACTTAGGCCTGGAATAGTTCATAGAATTGATAAAGATACATCTGGATTAATTGTAATTGCAAAAAATAATTTAACACATGAAAAATTATCAATTCAATTCTCTGAACATTCTATAACAAGAGTTTACCAAACTTTAGTATGGGGAAAATTAAGACCTCAAAAAGGAAAAATTGAAACGTTCATAACAAGAAGTTCAAAAAACAGACAGATGATGGAAGTATCTTCTAGAAAAGGCAAAAAAGCAATTACACATTATGAAACTTTAGAGCTTTTTGAGAGTGACAAAGTTCCAACATTTAGTTTTATACAGTGTAAACTAGAAACTGGGCGAACTCATCAAATAAGAGTTCATATGTCATACAAAGGTAATAATATTCTCGGAGATAAAAAATATAAAAAAAAATTTAAGAAATTTAAAAACATTGATGAAGATCTAAATAATAAAATTTTAAATCTAGATAGACAATTTTTACATGCTAAACAGTTAGGCTTTGATCATCCAAAGACAGGAGAAAGATTAGAATTTTCATCAAATATACCAAACGAATTAAATGAAATCTTAAAAAAACTAAGTAAATTAAGTAAATAAAACGATTGTAAAAAAAAATTTCTCTATTACATAAATACTTCCAATGAGTAATAACACATACAACTTGCCTACCCTTTCAAATGAAGGTGGGTTAGCAGCATATCTAGCTCAAATAAAAAAATTCCCAATGCTAGATGCAGAAGAAGAATATATGCTGGCTAAAAACTGGCAAACAACGGGAAATGTTAAATCAGCTGAAAAACTTGTCACAAGTCACTTAAGACTAGTTGCAAAAATAGCTATGGGTTACAAAGGTTATGGGTTGCCTCTAAATGAAATGATTTCAGAAGGTAACGTAGGTTTAATGCAAGCTGTTAAAAAATTTGAGCCAGAAAAAGGTTTTAGACTTGCAACTTACGCAATGTGGTGGATTAAAGCTTCTATTCAAGAATATATTCTAAGATCATGGAGCTTGGTAAAAATTGGAACTACAACGGCTCAGAAAAAGCTTTTTTTTAATTTGAAGAAACTGAAAAATCAAATTGCGCCTAGAACCGAGGGTGACTTGCGCGATGAACACGTAAAAGATATAGCAAACAGATTAGATGTTAGTGAACAAGAAGTAGTATCTATGAATAGAAGACTTTCAGGGAAAGAGCAGTCATTAAATGCACCAATTGGAGAAGACGGTGATGAATGGCAAGATTGGGTTGTGGACAATGAAATGGATCAGGAACTTAAATTTGCCCAAAATGAAGAAATGGAGCAACGAAAAGATCTCCTTCAAGATTCTATTAAAATTTTAAATGAAAGAGAAAAAGAAATCCTTTACTCAAGAAGGTTAACTGATGACCCAATAACCTTGGAAGATTTAAGCAAAAAATTTAAAATAAGCAGAGAAAGAATAAGACAAATAGAAAATAAAGCTTTTGAAAAACTGCAAAAGCACATGCTTAATTCAGCTAAATCTAAAAACCTTTTGCCAGCTAATTGATTTACAACTTGGATTTCGATAATTCTAAAGATTTATTAAAACCTTTAAGTGAGCTATAAAGCTCAATTGGTTCATCATAAAAAGCATCAATTGCAAACATAAAACTATCCGAGTTAGTTAATTTTCTATTAATTAATTTAAAAATTTTATTTTTATTATCTATATCTTGTTTGTTATTAACTGTAATTATACATCCATATGTTTCACATTTAATAAAAGGGATATTAATTTGTTCATTTGAGCCATCAAAAATTAAAGCAGCTTTTTGCATTAAATTTACACCCAATGGGGTAATGATCGTAAATATTTCAAAGTAGTTGTTATCTTTTTTCATGATACTGTAAATAATTTTAAACTCTAATCGAAAATTTCCACTATCAATATAAACAACCTGATTTATCTCACAATTCTTAATTTCTCCTTTTTTAAAACAATTAACTTGCCAATCATCAATATTTTGAGAATAAATTTTCTCATCAGCGCTTACTAAACTAAATATAAAAAAAAATAATAAACTAAATAATTTGATTTTAGCCATTTAGTATTAATTAAAAATTATTAATCAGATATTGTAAATTTAATATTTTGAGTCTGTTGTGATCCACCTTCTGTAGTTGCAACTAGATTTAAATCTAAAGAACCTGAGAAACCTTCTGGTGGTTTGCCCGAGATTTGTAGGGTATTAGCATCAAATTTCACCCATGATGGTAAGGGAGATCCATCTTTTAACTTTAGATCAAAGTTAACTTTTGTATTTTGTGCAGCAACTTGAATATTTTTTTGAGGTATTTTAAAGTTTATACCTGTTGAACCAAAATTTATAGGTTTAAATGGTTGTATTGATAGTCCAGTATTATTAACAGCAAAACTAGTTGGTTTTATACTGGCCAATTTTGTTCCACTTAAAGCTTTAAATTTTGTTTTAATTCCTGCACTATTTGCTTTAATTTTAATTGAGCTAAATTTACCCATAGCGGCAGGAGTTAAACTCATTTTCCCACCTGTGTTTGTTATTGATCTTCCTGAGAATGAATTTGATTTATTTTGTCGTCTTACTTCTTTTTGAATTTCTTTTCTAAGTTTTCTTGTCTCTTTTCTTACTTCTTTTCTAATTTGTTTTTTTATTTTAGGTGCTATTTTCTCAGCCTTTTTTGGGTTGATAATTTTAGTAGATGCAGTTATGAAAGAAACATCTCCATTACCGCTTTTAGAACCTTTGATGCTATAGTTTTCAGATAATAAAGAAATATCTGATGATAGAGAAAGATCTCCATTTGAAGTTAACGATAAACTCCCACTTTTGATTTCATTGCTGCCTATAGTAATATCTCCATCTCCACTTGTGTTTACTGTTGTGGTTAATGTCAAACTACCATTGCCCTTCGCAGAGCTATACCCTTGTGTGTGTGTTACAGAACTGGCATATGTTGAATTAGTATATGATGAGCCACCGCCGCCGCCAGCTCCATCTCCTGTATAACCGCTTGGGGAAGTCGAGTCTGATGCTCCACCGCCGCCACCACCATAATAACCGCCGCCGCCGCCGCCGCCGCCGTCAAAACAATTACAACTGTGTGATGGTCTTCCACCATCTCCACCAGTTCCTAAAGATCCAGCAGATCCATTTCTAGGAGATGCTCCACCGTCACCTGCTACTCCTCCTGCAGATGATGTACCAGCTCCACCTCCCAGAGGTTTGTTCCCAGTTCTATTTCCATCATCATAACCTTTTTGAGCAGTAGTACCACCACCGTTACCACCGCGTCCTCCACCTGGATCTCCACCTCGACCTCCGCCGCCTCCAGCGACTAAAATTCTGTCTGTAAGACTGGTGCCTCCAACTCTTATGTCGGTAGCTCCACCACCACCGCCTGCGGCATCTGCACCACCTCCGTCTCCGCCACCGTTATAACCTCCAGCACCACCACCAGAAGTATTACTACTTTTATCAACTCCATCTGCTCCTTCTCCTCCAACATAAATATTTAAAGTTGTTCCTGCAGATAAATTTGAAAGAGTTGCTTGTACTCTGCCTCCCTTACCGGCCATTGATGCATTACCATATGAGTTCTCTCCTCCGCCTGCTCCATAGCCATCGACTTTAAGAGCAGTCATTGATTTTGGAATTGTGTATGTTTGAACTGCTCCAGTGTAGCTAAAAGTTTTACTTGAGCTACTTGTTCCACCTGTATATCCAGTTGTAGTTAGTTTAACAGATCCAGCGACATCAATACTTGAATGAACTGTTAAATCTCTTGGGGAATTCAGAACTAAATTTAAATTACCCGAACCAGTATCTGTTATTGTTGTAGTAGCATTTGATGATCCAAGGGTTAAGTCTCTAGCCGCAGTTAATGTTAATGTGACATCAGAACTTGATGTAGAGTTAATTGAGCTACTCAGTGTAATATCGCCGTTGGAACTGGAAGTTAATCCTGCACCATAATTTAAATTCTGTGAAGTAGTTAAAATTGTTACACTTGTACCCCCACTCAAAGTACTAGATATATTTGAAGCTTGCTGCGATCCAATTGTATAATCATAAGGGTCTACCAGCCATAATCCACTATTACCATTCTTACTACTTGCGTTCACTTTTATTTTTTCTGTGTTGACCAATGCACCTGAGGTTTCTATTTTACCTCCATTACCGTCAATTGCGTAAGCAAGTAATGTTCCGTTAACAGAAGTTTTAGATTTAGAATTTTTAATATCAGACCAAACTACAATTTTACCACCATCACCTGATGATGTTGAGCTAGCATCTATCAATGAATTTTTTTCGACTGTTGCGTATGTTGATTGAAGTAACTCTCCACTGCCTTTCCAATCACCACCTATTAAAACATTTCCTCCTCCAGTTTTTCCACTTGCAAGTAATTTAGATCCAGATTTAATAGAAATTTCATTTCCTGTTAACTCTATATTTCCGCCATTTGAATTTTTTGAACTTACGTCTATAGAGCCAGAGTTTGAAACCATTCCATTTTGACCTGCATCTATTTTAACTGAATTAGCTTTTATCTCTCCTGTATTTGATACTAGCTTTAAGACACCATTAACTGAAACTAATTTTTTCTTTCCTGACGGACCTTTAATTGTTGCATCAACTAACGACTTTGCCGCGCTAGATTTAATTAATACTTGACCATTTTCGGACTTAATAGTTCCCCCATTTTCAATTAAATTAGTTAGCTTCGACTCAGAGACTTTAATATTTAACTTACCATTAGATGACAGAGATAATTTGGCATTATCGCCTGATATAAGTGCTGCAGAACCAGAAGACGCAGAGATGGAACCATAATTTTTTACATCGGATGACAATAAGGCAACATATTTTGAATTTACATTTCCATAATTGATAATTGACGATTTGCTACTTGAGCTAAAATTATAATTCTGCTTAATGAAATCATTATTAGCCATTTTCATGGTGGATGCAACAAGGCCTCCAACATTAATACTACCTGATTTACCAACTAATACCCCGTTAGGATTTATAAAGAATATATTTCCATTAGCATTTAAATTTCCATAAATTCTAGACGGATCTGAAGATCTTACTCTATTTAAAGTATTAGACGAAGAACTCGGCTGATTAAAGTTTACTGTAGCTTTTGACCCTATATTAAATTTATTCCAACTTATTATAGCGTTGTTAGATGATTGGTTAACGTTCATCGTGTTTGATGTTTGAGAAATAGAAGCACTTCCTGATTTAACTATGCCGTTTGTAGGTAATGCATTTTGAGAAATGCTCTCTGCATTAGCAAAACTTATGGATTGAATTGATAATACATAAAGATATATAAGGCTGTATATTCCAAATTTTTTTGCTAAATAATTCATTTTTTCAAAACTGATATTTATGTTATTTTGTATCACAATTTCCTAAGAAAAATTCATGTATTTGGTAACAATTGTCACATTTATTTTACTATTTTTCTTAATTTTAAAGCTTTTTAACCGCTCAAAATATTATTTTAAGATAATTCCATTCAAAATTGATTAATTGGAAAATTTACAATCAAAAAGTTAAATCTTATACTTGATTCACTGTTTGTAATTAAAAAAATATATAAATGATTAAGCATCTTCAAAAACTAAGAATTATAATTATTTTAATATTTATACTTTTTTCAACAAAAGGCTTTGGTGCAGAAGTAATCTTACCAACGGTTAATGATTATAGTCAAGACTTTGATAAATCGAAAATTTTAAAAAAAAAGAAAAATTTGATTAAAAATATTAATAAAGAAAATGATAAAGCAAAAGTTGAAGATGAAACGACGAAAGATGAATTAAAAGTATTAGTAAATAAATTTAAATTGGAAGGAAATTTTTCAATTTCAAATGAAGAAATTCAATTAATCATCAAAAATTATTTAAATAAAGAGTTAACTTTAAGTGAATTAGATGAGGTTACTGAAGATATAACAAATCTTTACATCAATAAGGGTATTTGGGCTAGAGCTTTACTACCCGACCAGGATATTACTAAAAATGAGATAACTGTAGAAATTATAGAAGCAAGACTAGGAAAAATTATTATTCAAAAACCAAGTGGGAAAAAAATACGTTTTAAAGATGAAAGAGCTATAAAATTTTTAAGCAACAATCAGAGCAAAGATAAGATTTTCAGTGTTAGTGCTTTAAATAAAAATATTCAGACTTTAGATAGTTTAGCAGGTATTTCTGCAACAGCCAGCCTTGAAGCTGGTGAAATAGATGGTGAAACAGATGTCATTTTAGAAATAGATGACCAAAAAAAAATAACAGGAAGCTTTACGGCTGACAACCATGGATCAAGGTCTTCTGGAAGAGGAAGGGCTTCAACATTAATTAATGTTAATAGTGCCCTACACATGGGAGAAACTATAACATTTCAAAATATTTATACTTATGGGTCTAATTATTATTCTTTAGGAATATCTGGTCCAATTGGATATAAAGGTATAACAGCATCCTTAAGAGGTTCAGTAATGGATTATAACCTAGGTGCACCATTAAAAAGCTCAGAGCCTCAAGGAGACTCGAAAGAATTAAGTTTATCAGTAAATTTTCCAGCTATAACATATAAGAATTTGACTGCTTCATTAAGTTTTGGAGCAGGTTATAATGAATATTTAAACAAAACTTTATCTGGAGTTACATCTCAAAAGACAAATTTAAAAAGTAACTTTGATATAAATTTAGGACTTGCTGATAATTTTTTGGGTGGTGGTTATAATACTTTATCATTGTCATTAGCGCATGGAGAATTAGATCTAGGAGATAATCGAAGCGATTTAATATCTGATAGCACTGCTGCAAGAACACAAGGTAATTACGAAAAATTAGAGTTAAATTTTTCAAGAACTCATTTTTTAACAGATAGAAATTCATTATTTTTTTCAACAAATGGACAATATGGATTTAAAAATTTAGACTCTGCTGAACAAATAAGTCTTGGAGGAGTAAATAATGTAAGGGGTTTTCCAAATAGCGAAGGATCTGGAACAAACGGTATTATTTCTTCTTTGGAACATAGATTTAATTTAAATGAAAAAGTTCAGACCAAGTTATTTTATGACTTTGGAAAAGTTAAACAGTATGAGCATACTTATTCTGGATGGAATTCATCAAATTTATCATTGTCAAATGCTTATGATATAAGCGGTCTAGGATTTGGTTTTGAATTTAATATGGATCCTACCTCAAATTTATCATTCATTTATTCAACAAAATTAAGCGCAAATCCAGCGAGTGATGCTAATGGACATGATAATGATGGCACGGATAAAAAACATAGATTTTGGGTTTCGCTAAATAGAATTTTTTAATTAAACGGATCAATTAAAAGAATTGTGTCTTCTCTCTCAGGACTTGTAGAAATACTTGAAATTTTTGTCTCAATAAACTCTTCAATAGCTTTAACATAAATCTTGGCATTTTTAGGTAAATTTTCAAATTTTTTAATTCCTTGAGTTTTAGATTTCCAACCCTTGAATGTTTTATAAACTGGTTTAACATTTAATTGATCTTCAACAGAAGCTGGGAAATAATCTATTGTTTTTCCATTTAATTCATAAGCAATGCATAGATTTATTTCATCAAGTTCATCTAATACATCTAATTTAGTTAGTGCTATTCCATTAATGCCTGAAATTTTTATTGTCTGTCTTACTAAAACTCCATCAAACCAGCCACATCTTCTTTTTCTACTAGTTACTGTTCCAAATTCGTGTCCTTTTTCTCCTAAATGATTACCAATTTCATCTGTAAGTTCTGTTGGAAAAGGTCCTTGGCCCACCCTTGTTGTGTATGCTTTTGTAATTCCTAATACATAGTTTATTGAGTTTGGACCACATCCAGATCCCGTTGCTGCTGAAGCTGCTACTGTATTGGATGAAGTTACATATGGATATGTCCCGTGATCGACATCAAGTAATATTCCTTGTGCTCCCTCAAATAAAATTTTTTTATTTTCTAATTTAAATTGATCTATCTTTCTCCAAACAGGTGCTGAGTATTTTAAAATATTTGGAGCTATTTTTAATAAATCTCCAACTAATTTTTCTTTCTCATATATTGGTTTGCTAAATCCTTTTCTAATAGCATTATGGTGTTCTAACACCACGGCTAGTCTATTTTCAAGATTTTTTTTGGATGCAAGATCCATTACTCTTATAGATCTTCTTCCTACTTTATCTTCATAAGCTGGACCAATTCCTCTCCTTGTAGTTCCAATTTTTGATTTACCAGCAGAATCTTCTCTAATTTCATCCATCTCTCTATGAAATGGTAAAATTAATGTGGCAGCCTCAGATAAAATAAGATTATTTTCATTGATTTCTACACCTTTGGATTTTGCTTCATCGATTTCATCCAAAAGCGCCCATGGATCTACTACAACACCATTTCCAATAATAGATATTTTGTTTTTTCTAACAATCCCAGATGGTAAAAGTCTTAGTTTGTAAGTAACACTATCTATGACCAGGGTGTGACCAGCATTATGTCCTCCTTGAAATCTTACAACAACGTCAGCTTCACTAGATAACCAATCAACTATTTTTCCTTTTCCCTCATCACCCCACTGGGAACCAACAACAACTACATTTTTCATCTAAATTTTTTTTCTATATTAAAACTATTTAAGTGGTTAATTGGTCCTTTTCCTTTTCCAATGTTTGGTCTAGTCTTAATTGCATTATTTACATATCTAATACTTAACTCACAAGATTTCTTTAATGTTTTTCCACATCCGTAAAATGTTGCAATTGCACTTGATAATGTGCATCCAGTTCCGTGAGTATTTTTTGTTTTAATTTTTTTATTAGTAAAAATTATAGTTTCTTTTTGATTCATAAATATATCTTTCAAAACTCTAGAACCTAAATGACCACCTTTGATTAAGACATTCTTAGCACCTAAATATAGCAAAATTTTAGCAGCTTCTTTCATATGAAAGACAGAATTAATTTTTAAGCCAGTAAGTATTTCAGCTTCTGGAATATTGGGTGTTATTAAATCTACTTTTTTAATTAGTTTTTTTTTTAAGACTAAAATTGCTTTATCATCTATAAGCCTGGTTCCTCCTTTGGCTACCATAACAGGATCCAATATTATTTTTTTTAATTTTAATTTTTTTATTGATTTTAATACAGAATTTATAACTTCTGTAGAATGCAGCATTCCTATCTTTACTGAATCTGGTTTGATATCTTTTGAGGTAAATTCAATCTGATTAGAAATTTCATTACAAACTATCGGTATGATAGATTTAACACCTGTTGTATTTTGGACAGTAACTGCCGTGATTGCCGTCATAGCATAAGAACCTAAAGATGTAACTGATTTAATATCAGCTTGAATGCCAGCTCCTCCAGAAGAATCTGACCCTGCTATTATTAATATTTTAGAATTGATTTTCAATTTACCGTAAAGATTTTTTAATTATATTAATACATAGCTTATTTAAACTTGAATTGTCTGACTCACTCATAATTCTTATTTTTGGTTCAGTACCAGATTTTCTAACCAGTATTCTGCCTTTGTTTTGTATTATTTTGTTAGCTTCATTAATTGCTTGCTTACATTTTGTACTATTGATGATTGTTTTATCTTTAACTTCTACATTTTCTAATATTTGAGGTGTGGGTTTAAACTTATTAAAAAGTTCACTTGCTTTTTTTATTTTTCTTAAAGCAAAAAGAATTTCTAAGGCAACCAGTAATCCATCTCCAGTTGTTGCAAACTTTCCAAGAATTATATGTCCCGATTGTTCACCACCTAAATTAAATTTATTTTTTTTCATTTTTTCTTTAACATATCGATCTCCTACATTAGATCTAAGAAATTTAATTTTATTTTTTTTAAAAAAGTCTTCTAAGCCATAATTTGACATCAAAGTGCCAACCACTCCACCTTTTAAAATTTTTTTTCTTTTCCACCTTTCACCTAACATTGCAAGAATTTTATCCCCATCAACAATGTTGCCTTTTTCATCGCAGACAATAATTCTGTCCGCATCACCATCTAATGCAATTCCAATATGAGCCTTATTTTTTTTTGTTATTTGACAAATTTTTTTTGGATAAGTGGATCCAGATTTAAAATTAATATTTAATCCATCAGGAGATGTGCCGGTTTTAAAAACTTTGGCTCCTAAAGAATTAAATAGATTCGGGCCAGCTTTATAACCAGCACCATTAGCACAGTCTAAGGCAATTTTTATACCTTTCAAACTAAATGAAGGTGGAAAATTTTGTTTCAAAATTTTTATATAATTTTCATTTGCGTCTTCTAATCTTTTTACTCTGCCTAATGCGATTGGTTTTGATAAATTTTTTGTAATTTTTGAATCAATTAATTTTTCAATTTTCTTTTCAATTTTGTCAGATAGTTTCAATCCATCTGGTCCAAATAATTTTAAACCATTGTCGTAATATGGATTATGGGATGCGGTAATCATTATCCCCATATTGGCTCGCATTTTTTTTGTTAACATTGCTAGACCATTTGTGGGTAGTGGTCCTAGTGTATAAACGTGCATTCCAGCAGATGCCAAACCAGATACTAAAGCTGGTTCTAATGTGTAACCAGACAATCTCGTATCTTTTGCAATAATTGCTGTCTGTTTGTTTTTCTTTAAATTTTTAAAATATATTCCTGCAGCTAAACCAAATTTAAAGAACATTTCACCATTAATTTTTAGACCATTAACTCTTCCCCTTATCCCATCGGTGCCGAAATATTTTTTAATCATTTTTTAATTTTGCAATGCTTTAAATACTTTAAACGCTTGATTGACTTCTTTAACATCATGGACTCTTAAAATTTGAACACCCTGTAAATAAGACTGAATGCAAGATGATATTGTTCCACCAAGTCTTTCTTTTGAGTCATTTTCTTTTGAAATTTCCTTTATAAATCTCTTTCTAGATAAGCCTAACATTATAGGAAGGCCTAAGGAATGAAAAATAGAAATTTTCTTTAACAGAGTAATATTATGTTTCAAATTTTTTCCAAATCCGATTCCAGGATCTAATATTATGTTGCTATGTTTAATACCTTTTGTTCTAAGATATTTTAATTTTGTTTCAAAGAAATCATAAATATCAAGCAATACATTTTTATAAGATGGTTTTATTTGCATATTTTTGGGTATACCTTTCATGTGATGTAAGACAAACGATTTTTTTGTTTTATTTAAAAATTCAATTGTGTTTGGATCATAATTTAGTCCAGATACGTCATTTAAAAGGTCAATTTTAATTTTAGATGCTTTCTTCATTACAAAACTTTTTCTTGTATCCAATGATACAAAACATTTTTTACTTTTTAGAAACTTTAAGACTAATTTAATTCTATCCCATTCTTTAATAGGATTAATATCACTTGATCCTGGTCTTGTGGACTCTCCACCTATATCGATTATTTTTGCTCCGCTTGATATTAGGTTATTAACATGATTTATAGCTAAGTGTTTCTTATTATATTTGCCACCATCTGAAAAACTATCTGGGGTTAAATTCAAAATACCCATTAAAATTGGCGTATCAGATAAATTTAATTTCTTTAAACTTTTCTTTTTTTTTATATTTTTTAAATCTCTAATAACTTTTTTTCTTAGATTGACTGGAAGTATATTAATATCTTTAACATTAATAATTTTGGTTTTTTTCCTATTAATTATTTCTATTTTATCGAAAGAAATCTCTGTACATCCGTTGAGAGGGATCGATTTTTTTATTTTAATATTTTTTTTTGAAACTGTCCCATAATAAAAATTACACGCTCTAGTGTAATATTTGTTCATTAGTGCTTAGTGCACAATCTTCGGTTTTAAGCCCATTGACCCTAGTGCTGAGCTTTGATCATCATCTTCAACTTTTAGATCCTCTTTGTTTTTTGGATATATATTTTTATTTATCAAATCCTCAATTTCTGCACCTGTCAAAGTTTCATAAGTAAGTAAAGCTTTTGCCAATTTATGCAGATCATCAATTTTTTCAGTCAATACTTTTCTTGCTCTTTCATATCCCATATCAACAAATTTTCTAATTTCACTATCAACTTTTCTTGCTGTTTCTTCTGACATATTTTGTTGTCTAGCTACAGATCTTCCTAAAAATACTTCTTCCTCGTTTTCACCATAAGCAACTGGTCCCATTTCTTTGCTTAATCCAGCTCTCATAACCATAGCCCTAGCTCTTTTTGTTGCTTGTTCAATATCGCTTGCCGCTCCTGTAGTTACTTTATCATCGCCAAAGATTATCTCTTCCGCAACTCTTCCACCCATAGCAATTGCCATTTGTGCATGAAGTTGTTCTCTTGTTTGAGAAACTTCATCTCTTTCAGGTAATTGCATAACCATTCCTAAAGCTCTTCCTCTTGGTATTATTGTTGCTTTATGTATAGGATAAGCAGCTTTTTCATTAATTGTTACAATTGCATGACCCGCTTCATGATAAGCAGTTAATTTTTTCTCCTCTTCTGACATTACCATAGATCTTCTTTCAGATCCCATCATTACTTTATCTTTAGCCTCTTCAAATTCTTGATATGTTACAATCCTTTTATTTTTTCTCGCAGCTAGCAATGCAGCTTCGTTTACAAGGTTTGCTAAATCAGCTCCAGAGAATCCAGGTGTTCCTCTTGCAACTGTTCTTAAATTAACATCAGGTGCCATTGATATTTTTTTTGCGTGCACTTTTAAAATTTTTTCTCTGCCAATTAGATCTGGGTTAGAAACCACAACTTGTCTATCGAATCTTCCAGGTCTTAAAAGAGCTGGGTCTAATACATCTGGTCTATTAGTAGCAGCAATAATTATTACACCTTCATTAGTATCGAAACCATCCATCTCAACTAATAACTGATTAAGTGTTTGCTCTCTTTCGTCATTTCCTCCACCAAGACCTGCTCCTCTACTTCTTCCCACCGCATCAATCTCATCAATAAATATGATACATGGCGAATGTTTTTTTCCTTGTTCAAACATGTCTCTTACTCTTGAAGCTCCAACACCAACAAACATTTCAACGAAATCTGATCCAGAAATAGTGAAGAATGGTACTCCTGCTTCCCCAGCAATTGCTCTAGCTAATAATGTTTTACCAGTACCTGGGGGACCCACTAATAAGCAGCCTCTTGGAATTTTTCCACCTAATCTACTGAACTTCCTAGGATCTTTTAAAAATTCTACAACTTCTTCTACTTCCTCTTTAGCCTCCTCAACACCAGCAACATCATTAAAGGTTACTTTTCCTTTTACTTCATTCATCATTTTTGCTTTAGATCTTCCAAAGCCCATTGCTCCACCTTTTCCACCTTGCATTTGTCTCATAAAGAAAATCCAAACGGCGATTAATAAAAGCATTGGGAACCATGATAGGAGTATTCCTAACAATGAAGGCATTTTTTCTTCTAATGGACTTGCAGAAATGCTAACACCTTTATCACTTAGCTTCTGAATTAAGTTCGGATCTTCAGGTGCATAGGTAGTAAATTGATTTCCATTTGATAATACACCTTTTATATTTTTTCCTTGAATTTCAACTTTAACCACTCTTCCATTATCTACTTCGGTTAAGAATTCAGAGAAAATAATTTTATTTTTTTGGGAAATAGACCCTTGGGGATTTTTAAACATATTATAAAGCCCTATCGTCAAAATAACGATTATTCCCCACATAGCTAAGTTTTTAAAATTCATAAAGCATTAAGTTAAGAGTTATTAATAAATTAACAAGTGTCATTTTGATCATTTAACAAAAAAAATTATCATTTTTCTGGGTAAATAATCACTGAATCTTTGATTTTTTCTATAATACATCCAGAAAGTGTCAATTTTACATTTTTGTTTGAAAACTTTATAGAATCTAAGAGACTCAACACTTTTTTACCTCTTGGATAGTTTTTTTTCTTACTGATACGTTGTATTACTTGCATAAAACTTCTTAAAATAATTTCGTCCGGATTTTTAAAAAAAGATTGATTTAAAATAATTTTTTTTTCTTTTTCAAAGTATTTTGAGTTTTCAATAACATTTTTATCAACGAAAAATTCAATAACTTGATTACTTTTTGATAAATTTTTTAAAGTTAAATAAAATTTATCAAAGTTTAAACCTTCTTTATCTAATTGTATTAAAATTTTTCTAATTCTGCTTCTTAAAAATTTATCATCATTATTTGAAGGATCATCTATAAAAAAGCCAAATGTTTTTTTATTAATATTAATAAGTTCTTTTTTTGGAATAGACAAAAAAGGTCTGATAATCTTTATATCATTATATTTACTCACATTTTTGTCAAAAGAAACAAGTCCTTTTAAACCAGAACCTCTGAGCAATCTTATAAAAAAATTTTCTATCACATCATTTTTATGATGACCTAATAATAGATATCCAATATTATTCTTACTACATTCTTTATAGAATAACTCATATCTTAGGTCTCTTGCAGAAGATTGTATATTTTTAATAATTTTAATATTTTTTTTTTTTAGAATTTTGCAATTAATACTGAAGTTTTCTTTAAGTTTAAACTTTAAATTTTTAGCTTCAAGAGATGATTCTGTTCTAAGATTGTGATCAATTATTACTGGATATAATTTTACCTTGTGTTTCAACGCATAGCACTGAGAGAAAAATAAAATAGATAAGCTATCAATGCCACCCGATACTCCAACCATTAATTTTTTTTTAGCAACATCTAAAGAAGTAAGATTGTTTGAAAATACTTTATATAATTTTTTAACTTTGGGATCTTTTAATTTTGTTAAATAAAAATTACGAGTTTTCTTTGTTGCACTCAAACTTTTTCTCTTCATATTTCGCTTTTTGAAGAACTGATTGAGTGGCATTTGGATACTGTTTTTTAACACCAGCAATCATTAAGCAACCCTGATCTTTCTCTCCTATTTGAACTAAAGATACACCAAGCTTCAAAAGGTTAATAGGTGCTTTTTCACTCTTGGGATATTTTTGGTAACCCTCTAAATAGGCAGATGCTGCATCTGTGTAGAGCTGCCTTATTCTAAAAGTTTCTGCATACCAATACTGTGCGTTTCCAGAAAGATCATTATCTGGATTTGTATCTACAAATTCTCTGAATGCTCTTTCTGCCATATTATAATCTCCCACTTTTAAAAAGCTAGTTGCAAATTCATATTGCTCTAAAGGAGAAGCATCAGGTAAAATTTTTTCCTCGTTTATAAAATTTTCTGTTAAAATTGTTTGTTTCGTTTCGATAGACTGTATTGCTTGTGTCTCATTTGTGTCTGTCATGTCCTTATATGATATTGTACCTAAATCTTGAGGTTGGGATGTGCCTGGCATAATTTTTTTGCTGGCTTGATCGCTCTCTAGATTTTCATTTGTAATTAAGTTTTCCTGATTGTTATCGCTTTTTTGAACGAGGTTAGAATTGTTTTCTAAATCTTGAAATCTCAATTGATTATCTGCTTGTGTTTTAGACAATCTTGACGATAATTTATCTACTTTAAAATTAATTTCTTCAAATTTGTTAGTCAAATTTTGAAACTGTTTTTCTATTTCAGACAACTTTAATAGATGTCTTGTCAATACATCTTCGGTTTCTTTGTCTGTTAAAGATTTTTCTCCACTAGATTTTTTTTGAAATGACTCTGAGTAAACTGCCCTTTCCAGGGTTCTAAGATCTTTTTGAATAATTTCTAAAATTTCTCTCATATTTAAGTCCTCAGAAGCTACATTAAAATTAATAAGTGAGGCAGAAAGTATAAATAAAAATATTTTAGCGAGCTTTTTAAACATTAAATTATTTTTTAATTATAATGATGGCAAAAAAAAGACCCTGAAATTATATATAATAATCTTAGGGTCTTTAAAATATTTCAAATAGCTTTAATTAGCTTTTACGGTTACAGATCTTCTGTTTTTCGACCAAGAAAGTGGGTTTGAACCTGAGTCAACAGGTCTTTCTTTTCCATAACTTATTACTGAAATTCTGTCGGCAGATATTCCGTAAGTGATCAGATAATCTTTGGCAGCATTTGCTCTTCTTTCACCAAGTGCTAAGTTATACTCTCTAGTACCTCTTTCATCGGCATGACCTTCGACAACAACATTAATACTAGAATTTTCTCTTAACCAATTTGCCTGTTTTCTCAAGGTGTCTCTTGATTTAGTTGTTAAAATAGACTCGTTTGTTGCAAAAAATACTCTGTCTGGAACACCGTCAGCTAAATATTTAACAGTATCAGTACCTGTATATACATCACCTTGCATTTGGCCTTCCACTTTTGTAGTGGTTGTTTTGGTAGCACATGCTGATACGATTAAACTCAATAAAATAACTAGAAAAGTATTTCTAAATGATTTGGTAAAATTCATTAATGCTCCTTAATAATTTATTAGAACTTTTTCACAACTAATTAGATGTTTCAAGCATAAAAATCAACTTAATTTATGTTAAATATTAATAAAAAAAGCCCTAATTACTCAGTAAAGACGACCAAGATGGGTCAGATGCGTCCGTCTCTGTTTGAACTTGCCTTTCATTGTAACCTGTAAGATCAATAGACCAAAGCTTAGCGCTAAATCCTTCTCCTTTATCATTAGATTTAGTCTCTCTATAGAAAATTAATACTCTTCCGTTTGGAGACCAAGATGGAGCTTCTTGATAGTAATTTTCCGTCAACAACCTCTCTCCAGAACCATCTGTTCTCATAACTCCGATATAAAATTTGCCTTTATGTAGTTTAGTGAATGCAATCAGATCTCCTCTAGGGGACCATACAGGTGTGCCATATAAACCTTTTCCAAATGAAATTCTTTTCACATTCGAACCGTCAGCTTTCATCACATAGATTTGTTGAAAACCACTTCTATCAGAATTAAATGTTATGAATTTATTATCTGGAGAGTATGATGGAGAAGTATCAATTGAAGGATGATTTGTAATTCTCTCTACAACTCTGTTTTCCAAATCCATTGTATAAATATCTGAGTTACCATCTTTAGCAAAACTCATTATAATTTTTTTTCCATCTGGTGAAAATCGTGGAGCAAATGTCATCCCAGGAAAATCACCAACCACTTCCTGTGTACCAGTCTCAATATCTAGTAGATATACTCTAGGAAGATTTTTGAAATATGATAAATAAGTTACCATCTGACTTGTTGGGTTAAATCTAGGAGTTAAAACTAATTCGTTTCCTAATGTTAAATATTTTGTATTAAAACCATCTTGATCCATAATGGCTAATTTCTTTACTCTTGCTGTCTTTGGTCCTTCCTCCGAAACATAAATAATTCTGGTATCAAAATATCCTTTTTCTCCAGTTAATCTTTCATAAACTTTATCAGAAATAATATGCCCAACTCTTCTCCAATTACTTGGTACTGTTGTAAATGCCAAAGCCATCATTTCTCTACCAGCTAAAATATCCCAGAGTCTAAATTCAACTTTTAATTTTTTGTTCTCAATCGTTACTTTTCCTGTAATTAAAGCTTGTGCTTTAATAAGTGCCCAATCTTCAAACCTTGGTTTTAAATGTGCAATATCAGGCTTTTGTAAAAATGCTTCTTTACTAAGTGGATTAAATAAACCTGAGGTTTTTAGATTATTTTCTACTACAGATGAAATTTCAGAACCAACATTTTCTACTTTTAATTCATTAATTGAATTTTTTTCTGAGTTATCGTCTTGAAATAACGGTGAGACTGCAATTGGCAAAGGATCTAAGTTACCTCTTGTTATATCAATTTCTATTAATGAATTTGCTTTTGTTATTAAAAACAAAAATACTAAAAAAGTTAAGTTAAATATTCTAATCATTATCCTCCAAGCATATCACGAGCATCAAAATTTAAAATCATATTTTTCCATCTTTCATAACCGCTTGTAGGAACTTTTAATGGATTACACAACTGAATAGCTCTTCTTACACTATCTGCTAACGTTCTAAATTTTTCCTTACCAGGTGTATTCATTTTTACGTGATCTAGCATTTCAAGCTTTTCAATTGTTCCATCTGGTTTTAATTGGAGTTTAACTCTAACTAATAAATCTTCACTAAATGGCAAACCTATAGGCACACTCCAACATGTAAATATCTGAGCCTTTAAAGCATCCTCCTCACTTAATGTTAGCTTTGAATAGTCCATAGTTTCGTCAGTTGATTGAGAAATCTTATCAACTTCTTTTTTTGTTTCTGCTAAATTTTCTTTTTTTTTATCAATTAAAGCTGCAATTTCATTTAAATCCAATTTTTCTTTTTTTTCAAATTCAGATACTTGTTTAACTTTTTTTTCATCCAAAATAGGTTTTTTAGTTTGAAC
>CACHAX010000012.1 GCA_902577875.1 uncultured Pelagibacteraceae bacterium
TAATATTAATGTGAAAGTTATTTTATTTTGCTTAATTTTATTCATTAATACAATAAGACTTATAAAATATATATTATGTTAAATTCTGATTATTTGTTAAATTTAAATGAAAAGCAACAAGAAGCGGTACTTCAACTTAACGGTCCTTTATTGATTGTCGCTGGCGCAGGTTCAGGTAAAACAAAAGTTTTGACAGCAAGAATTGCACATATTGTTCGAAGTCATAAAGCTTTTTCAAGTCAAATACTTGCTGTAACATTTACAAATAAAGCTGCAAAAGAAATGCAATTAAGAGTATCAAAGCTTCTTAAAAGAGAAGCTACAGGCTTACCATGGCTAGGCACTTTTCACTCTATCTGTGCAAAAATTTTAAGAAAGCATGCGGAAGCCGTAGGGTTAAAATCTAATTTTACAATTGTAGATCAAGATGACCAGGTAAGATTAATTAAGAATATATGTAAAGCAGAGCTTATAGATATTAAAAAGATTTCACCTAAATATATTTTGGCAATTATTGATAAATGGAAGAATAAAGGTTTTTATCCTGAAAATGTAGTTTTAAAAAAAAGGGAAACTCTAGAAAAAAATTTTCTAAAGATATATAAAATTTACCAAGAAAAGTTAATTGACTTAAATTGTGCTGACTTCAGTGATTTAATTTTACATAATGTGAAAATTTTTCAGAATCACAAAGATATTTTATCTATTTACTCAAAAAAGTTTAAATATATTTTAGTTGATGAATATCAAGATACTAATTTTATACAAAGTGAATGGCTCAAATATTTATCACAAACCAACATGAATATATGCTGTGTTGGAGATGATGATCAATCAATTTATAGTTGGAGAGGTGCAGAAATTAAAAATTTTTTAGAATTCGATAAAACTTATAAAAATACTAAAGTAATCAGATTAGAAAAAAACTATAGATCTACACAAAATATTTTAAATGTAGCTTCAAAATTAATAGAGAATAATCAAAATAGAGTTGGTAAAAATTTGTTTACCACTCAAGAAGACGGAGAACTTATAACACTAGATTGTTTTAGGAATGTCAAAGATGAAGCTACTGAAATTAGTTCTACGATTGAAAGTTATAAAAAAAGTACGTCTTTAAACGAAATGGCTATTTTAGTAAGAGCAATTTTTCAAACTAGAGAATTTGAAGAAAGATTTTTAAAAGTTGGAATTCCATATCGTATAATTGGTGGCATAAAATTCTACGAAAGATCAGAAATAAAGGATTGTGTAGCTTACTTAAGATGTGTTTATCAACCCAAAGATGATTTGTCTTTTGAAAGAATCATAAATGTTCCAAAAAGATCAATTGGAGATACAACTATTAAAACTATATCAGAGTTTTCAAAAAAAAATAAGTACTCATTAGAAGTTGGAGCAAGAAAATTAATTGAATTAAATAAAATCAAGCCAAAAACAAAAATAGGTTTGAGTTCATTATTAAACTTATTAAATAAATGGAGATACGACTCAAAAAAAAAAACTAATCACATAAAACTTTTACAGACTATTTTGGATGAGTCTGGATATAGCGAGATGTTAAAAAATAAAAAAGATTTAGAAAATGAAAATAGACTTGAAAATATTAAAGAACTATTAAGCGCAATGAAAGAATTTGATAATTTGGAAAGTTTTTTAGAACATGTTGCTTTAGCAACGTCATTAGATCAAGACTGGGAAAATGAAAAAGTTAATTTGATGACTTTGCATGCGTCCAAAGGATTAGAATTTAAGATTGTTTATTTACCTGGTTGGGAAGAAGGTTTATTTCCTCATCAAAAAAGTATTGAGGAAAAAGGTGAAAGTGGTCTAGAAGAAGAAAGAAGACTTGCTTATGTTGGTATTACAAGAGCCAAAAAAATTGCTAAAATTTCTTTTTCTATGAACAGATTTTATCAAGGGGATTGGATCGATAGTATGGCTTCAAGATTTGTTGACGAATTGCCAGATGAATTTATAAAAAAAAATAATAGTTATGCAAATCAAGAGGAAAGTGACTTTGAATTTAATCAAGATATTGATTTTGAAAACGAAATAAGAAGTCCAGGCTGGTTAAGATACCAGAAAAAACTAAAATGATAAATGAAATCAGAAAATTTATAAAAAAAAAAAATTTGGATGGATATATAATACCAAAAAATGACAAATTTTTTACTGAATATTCAAATATTAATAATTTAGCTGAGGCAACTAAATTTACTGGGTCCGCTGGTTTTGCATTACTTACAAAATCAAGAAATTATTTATTTGTTGATGGTAGATATACGATCCAAGCTAAAAGCCAATCTGGTAAAAATTTTGAAATAATTGAAATACCATATACTTGGCCAAAAAATATAGTAAATATAAGTAACTATAAAATCGGTTTTGATCCTAAATTATTTACTAAAATTACTTTAGAAAAATACTTTGATAACAAATTTAAGCTAATTCCAATTAATTTTAATTTTAAAAATACAATCAAAAAAAAATTAAAAAAAGCATTTAGATTAGAAAATTCAATATCAGGTGAGAGTTCTTTTTCAAAATTAAATAAAATTAAAAAATTTATGAAATTAAAAAAAATAAATTACTTGTATTGTAGTGCCAGTGAAAATGTCAATTGGCTTTTAAATATTAGGGGGAAGGATTTACCAAATAGTCCTTTGGTCAATTGTAAATTAATTATATCTGATAACGGTAAATTATATCTATTTGTTAACCCAAAAAAAATTTCAGGATTATTAAAAAAAAAATTGAAAAGTTTAATTATTTGTAAAGAAGATGATTTATTGAAAATAATTATTAATTTAAAAAAGGGATTTTTTTGTATTGATAAAAATACTTGTTCACTATTCGATGAAAATATTATTAACAGTAAGTTTAATATAAAGAATTACAGTGATCCTATATATAATTTAAAATCAATTAAAAATAAAATTGAAATAAATAATACAATTAAAGCCCATATTGAGGATGGTGTTGCTTTAACTAAATTTTTATATTGGTTTAAAAATAATAAAAAAAGAATAACTGAAAAAAAAATTGAAATTAAATTAGAAAGATTTAGAAAAAAATCTAAAAATTATCTCTATCCTAGCTTTGATACCATAGCAGGTTCAGGTCCAAATGGCGCCATAATTCATTACAAATCAACAGAGGAAACTAATAGAAAATTAAATAAAAATGATATTTTATTAATAGATTCTGGTGGGCAATATAAATGGGGTACAACAGATGTAACAAGAACAGTCTGTTGTGGAAAAATTTCAAAAGAAATTAAGAATAATTTTACAAGAGTTTTAAAAGGTCACATAAAAGTTGTTACATGTAATCTAAAGGAAAATAATAATGGTAATAAAATTGATAAGTTAGCTAGAAAATCTCTTAAAGAAGTAGGATTAAATTATTCACATGGAACAGGACATGGTGTTGGATTTTTTTTAAATGTTCATGAAGGTCCACAATCTATTTCAAAAAATAATCAAGTATTGTTAAAAAAAGGTATGATATTAAGCAACGAACCAGGTTATTATTTAAAAGACAAATATGGGATAAGAATTGAAAATTTAATTTATATTGATCAAATAAAAAATAATTTAGTTTTTAATAATTTAACTTATGTTCCTATAGATATCAATTTAGTTAATTTTAAATTACTTACTTACAAAGAAAGAGAGTATTTGTTTGATTACCATCTTAATGTTTATTCAAAAATTTCTAAACACCTTAATAATTTTGAAAAGAAATGGCTAATAAGTTTAATTAAATAATTTTTTTAGTTCTTTCTGATTTATAATATTAATATTAAACTTTTTTGCTTGTTCTACTTTTTTTCGTGTAGGTTTTTGTCCAATAACCAAATAATTTAGATTCTTACTGACCGTGCT
This sequence comes from uncultured Pelagibacteraceae bacterium, assembly GCA_902577875.1. Lineage (GTDB taxonomy): Bacteria > Pseudomonadota > Alphaproteobacteria > Pelagibacterales > Pelagibacteraceae > Pelagibacter. Next base: position 3,891 of record CACHAX010000012.1, read on the forward strand.
TAAAGTGGTGCCAGAATTTTTTTCTATTAAAGACTTAGCTTCTGCTCTACTTATTCCATCCAATTTTCCTGTAAACATAAAAGTTTTATTTTTTAATATACCGTTTTTATTTACAGATTTTTTCTCAATATTTAGAATATTCGATAATTCAACTACAATAGATACATTAAAATGATTTGAAAAATAATTTTTTAAAGAGTTGATCTGAGTTTCTCCTATACCATCAATATTTAAAAATTTATCAAATTGTTTTTTTTTAATTATTTCAATAAAATTTAAAACATTGTTTGTACTCTCACTGATAAGTTTGGCATTTTCAATTCCAATATGTCTAATTCCTATTGAATATATAAATTTTTGAAGTGTAACATTTTTTGAACTTTCAATTGAATTTTTTAAATTTTTAACTGAGACTTCACCCCATCCGTCCAAATTTTTAATTTTATTGAAATTAAGATTAAATATATCTTGGGGTTTTTTAATAAATTTTAAATCCCAGAATTTTTCGATTACTTTTTTTCCTAAACCATCTATATTTAAAGCATCTTTAGAAATAAAATGTTTTAATTTTTCTACAGCTATTCTTTCACATCCATATCCATCATTTAAACATCTTCTAACTGCGTCATATTTTTTTGTGGTTTTGTTATACTCTTTTAATGTATTGGATCCACAAGACGGACACTTGGTTGGAAATTTAAAAATTTTAGAGCTTTTATCTCTTTTATTAATATCAACCTCAATCACATGTGGAATGACATCTCCCGCTCTTTCTATTTTAATAATATCTCCAATTCTTATATCTTTTCTTTTAATTTCATCTTCGTTATGTAATGTTGCATTTGAAACGACTACTCCTCCTATATTAACTGGAGACACCTTTGCAACTGGAGTTAATGCACCTGTCCTACCTATTTGTATATCTATATTTAAAATTTTTGTACTTGCGCTATCTGCAGAAAATTTATGAGCAATGGCCCATCTGGGAGAATTAGATGTAAAACCTAGTCTATTTTGTAAATTTAAATCATTTACTTTATAAACTAATCCATCTACATCATATTCTAAGTTATATCTCTTACTCTCAAATTTTTTATGATAGTCTATTAAATCATTAATATTTTTCAAAAGAGTGTTATCTTTGTTAGTCTTAAAACCCCATTTTTTTAAGTTACTTAGAAATTCGGTCTGATATTCAAAATTCTTTTTATCAACATAACCAAAAGTATATGCTATAAAATTTAAAGGAATTTTTTCTGTTTCCTTAGGATCTTTTTGCCTTAAGGTTCCAGAAGCTGCATTTCTAGGATTTGCAAAATCATCTTTTATTTTTAAGAAATCTTTTTTTTTAATAAAAACTTCTCCTCTAATCTCAATTTCTCCAGGGAAATTTGGATCAACTATATTTTGAGGAATATCCTTAATTGTTTTTAAATTTTCTGTAATAATCTCACCAATTTTTCCATCTCCTCGTGATACTCCATATAAAAGTTTTTTATTTTTGTAAGTTAAAGATGCTGAAATACCATCTATTTTGGGTTCAACACTATAATCAAATTTAAATTTTTTATTTAAATAATTAAATATTTTTTTTTCAAAATTTTTTAGGTCTTCTATACTAAAAGCATTTGACAATGATAACATTTGAACCTTATGTTCAAATTTATCAAAAGATTTTGATGCTTTATAGCCGACTTTTATAGATGGTGAGTCTTTATTAATTAAAAATTTATATTTTTTTTCTAATTCAATTATTTCTTTTTTTAATTCATCAAATTTTGAATCTGTAATTACTGGTTTACTTAGACTGTAGTATAATCTATTATGGTAGTTTAATGTTTTAATTTTTAATTGATATTTTGAAATTATTTCTTTTTTAATCATTACTTTTTATTATTTAAAAAGTTTTCTAAATTTTCTTAAAATTGTTTCTTTTTGATCTTGTTGATTGATTTTTTTTCTTTTGTAATTGGTATTTAATATTTTATAACTAGCTTCATACCATTGACTAGATTGGTAATTATATCCTAGTAAAGATGCATATTTTTTAGCCTCGTCTGTTAAACCTAATTTATAATGTAATTCAACTAATCTATGTAATGCCTCTTCAACAAAAATTGTTGTTTCATATTTATTTACAACGACTTTGTATCTGTTTATTGCTGGTACCCATTTTTCTCTTTTAGTATAATACCTAGCTAAATACATTTCTTTTGAAGCTATTATTTCAACGATAAGTTCCAATTTATATTTTGAATCAAATGCATAGTCTGTATTAGGAAATTTTTTTACAATTAGTTCAAAATATTTTTTTGCATTAATAATTTGATTTAGATCTTTTTTTTCATCTACTATTTGATCATAATGACAAAGTGCAAGCAAATAATAAGCATAATCGGTTTGTGGATGATTTTTATACTTAATTAAAAAGCGTTCTAAATCATTTATTGCATCATTATAGTAACCTTGTGAAAAATAACCATATGCTGACATCAAAACTGCTCTGGGTGCCCAAATGGATTGAGGATACAATAATTCTGCCTCTGCAAATTTTCGAGCAGCATAAATTACATCTCCTCTTTCAAATTCTTGCATTCCTTGATTATAAACTTCTATCATTTGTGTTTCTAAATTTTTTTCTTTTATAATAGAAACGTTTTCCTGTTTTTTTGAACAGGAAATCAATAGTATAAAAATAATTGAAATAGAAATCTTTGATTTTAAATTCATCCTTTTGTTTTAGCAGATAAATTTAAAAATTCTAATCTTTAAGCTATAGTTTTTAAGTTGTGATAATTAGTAAATGTGTGAGGTAATTGTTTTCCTTTAATTTCTATCAAAGAATAATTTGATTTATCTGAAAAAATTTTTTTTAATAAATTGTTAGTTAGATAATGGCCTCCTTGGGAACATTTTAAAGAACCAATTATTTTATAACCTGATAAAAATAAATCACCCATACAATCTAGTATTTTATGGTTAACAAACTCTAGGTTATTTCTAAGACCGTCATTATTAAGAACATTATTTTCCTTAACTACAACCGCATTTTCCAAAGTACCACCTAAACCCAAATTCATTTGTTTAAGTTTTTCAATATCTTCATACAAGCAAAAAGTTCTAGAATTAAAAATATCTTTTAAATCATCTTCAAAGATGTTTACTTTATTTTTTTGAATTCCAATTATTTTATTTTTGTATTTAATTTCAAATTCAATATCACTAGTAACATTAGATTTCTCAATAGATATAAATTTTTCGTTTTCGTGAATTTGTACAAAATTGTTAATTTTAATAATTTTTATTGGTTGATCACTAAATTGCAAACCCACTTTATTTAAATTTTCTATGAATACTTTTGCGGAACCATCAAATATTGGAACCTCTTGGGAGTCCAACTCAACAATAGCATTATCAACTCCAAATCCATATAAAGCTCCCATTAAATGTTCTATAGTTGAGACCTTGGCATTAAACTCATTAGATATTGTTGTACACAAGGTTGTTTCAGTAACATTATTGTAAGTTGGTATTACAATATTATTTTTTTTTAAGTCTATTCTCTTGAAAATTATTCCATTATTGGGACTAGCGGGCAGTATATTCATATTTACTCTCTTTCCAGTATGTATTCCAATACCGGATAATGAAATTTTACTTCTTATTGTTTTTTGAGTTAATATAGACATGGATGTCTTATACAAAAGACAAGCTAAATTAAGTACTCAATAAATATTACAAGAAAATACGATTATTTACTAAAAAAATTAAAAAATTTTTCAAATAAACCTATATTTTTACTTATTTTTTTTTGTATTTGATAATTATTTAAAAAGTAAACTAATCCAGCAGAACATATCTGATTATCTGTCTCATTAAAAAAATTTATTGTATTAAAATCAAATTTATCTCTCAAATAAAATGAGTTATTTTTAAAAATTAAAGAACCCCTTCCTGTCAAGAAAAGTTTTGTCTCTTTTAATATTTTTTTATTATCAAAATTTTCTGAATTTATAATGGCCAGGTCAATTATTTCTTGCACTCTATATAAAATAACCTTTTTCAATAAATTTATAGATATTTTTTTGCTTATAAATTCCTTTAGTTGAATATCATCGTTATCAGAGTCACTTTTATAAGAAAATTCAGTGTTTGATTTATTAAATGACTTTTTTATACGTTCTGCATCATTCATTGAAACATTAAAAATTTTTGAAATATCTTTTGTGATATGAAAACCTCCTATGGGTATAGAATTAATAAATTTTAACTTATTATTTTCATAAAAAATAAATGAAGTTCTTCTCCAACCAATTTCTAAAAAAGATATCTTGGGGTAATCTACTTTTGATAAGTAAAATAATGATTTTATATAGCTTGTACAAAATATTCTTTCAATATTTAAGTTATTTTTATTAAAAATATTTCTTAAATTTTTTAAAAGTTTTTTTTTGCTGCAGATTATTTTAAAATCAACTTTTATATTTTTAAAATATTTTTTATTTTTTGGAATATCTGTGTAAAATTCATTATCAATTACACATTTACTAATTAAAATATGAAGAATTTCATAATCGTCATAATAATTATTAATTATTTGATTAATTTCTAAAATCAAATTTTCATAAACTTTATTAATTTTAACTTTACTATCTGTGTCTTTTCTAAGTGAAAGATCTACAATAAAAAGATCTTTGCAATCAAGTGTCAAAACGATGTCCTGTATATGTGAGGAGATTTTTTTTTCAGCTTTTTTTATAATATAATTAATTTGTTCGAAATGATCAGAATAATCATCATTTAAAACAACATTTTTTGACTCAGAAAATTTTTCATTTAGTTGATTGTCAAATACAGCAAATCTTAATTTTGTAGATCCTAAATCTAGAATATTAATAATATTACTATTATCCATTTTTTAAAATTAACCTACCAGGAATTCTTAGATCTATAACAGTATTAAAACTTATCTTATTAGAATTTACATATTTTTTATAAATATTAAGTGCTTTGCCAATATTATTATTTGGTAATTTTAAGATAATGTTATTTTTAAAATATATATCCCATCTTTTATTTTTATGAAAAAAAAATTTATTTATATTTTGATTATCAATAAAATATTGATCGAGAATTCTTATTAAATCCAGATATTCCGTTATTTTAAACTTACCAAAAATAATTGGTAGTGTTTCATTTGCCACTATAGTTTCAGAGTTTATGAATTTACCATTCTGTCCGATATAATATTTCTTTTGACCAATATATGTTATAGCGACAAGATTAGTTTTTGTTGCTTTAACAATTAGTTTTGAGGGGTAATTAATTATTATACTAATGTTTTCAATATAACTTATATTTGATAATTTATTGAAAATAGTTTTCTTTTCTAAAAGAAATATATTTTGATTATCTAAATAATTTAATTCTAAAGATATTTTATCTTTTATAAATTCAGAACTAGATTTTATATCAATTTCTTTTATCAAAAAATTTTCTTTTATATTATTTAAAAAATTGTAATTAGTTATTGTTGTTAAAAATAAAAATATAAAAATATAAAAATATATTTTTTTCCTATTTATTAATTGAGGCATCTTTCAAAATTTTTTTTATCAAATTTTTAAAAGTAATGTTATTAAATTTTGCTATTTCAGGAACTAATGAGAGGGAAGTCATTCCTGGCTGGGTATTGGTTTCGAGTAAATAAAAAGAGTTTTTATAATACCGAAAATCTGATCTCGTAACCCCTCTACACTTTAGAATTTTATGTGCTTTTAAAGCAATTTTAATTAATTCCTGGTATTTATTTTTTGACAATCGCACTGGAATTATATGTTCTGTTCTTGCTTTTGGATTATATTTAGCTTCATAATCATAAAATTTCCTAGTTGGCTTGAGCTCAATTGCTCCAAGTACTTCATCTGCTAAAATTGCAACTTGTATTTCTCTTCCAGGTATATATTTTTCTATTAAAACCTCGCCATAATCAATTAATTTTCGAAGTGTTTTGAAAAAATTGTATCTATTACATATAAAAACATTTACGCTAGAACCTTCATTGAGAGGTTTTATCACCAAAGGAAATCCAATTTTTTTTTTTAGATTATTTATTAATTTTAATTTATTTTTATTATCTCTGTAAGTATATTTGAGATACTTGGGTGTCAAAATATTATTTTTTATAAAGATTTTTTTTGATAACTCCTTATCAATTGCTAAAGAAGATGATAGCACACCAGAATGAGTATATTTTACTTTTTCTGATTCTAGGATCGCTTGGATATAACCATCTTCTCCATATCTTCCATGCAATAAATTTAACACTGCATTTGGCTTAAACTTTCTTAATACTTTAACGAATTGTCCATCAGGATTTGTAACTTTAATATTATAATTTTTATCATTATTTAATTCATTAAAAACACTTTTTGCCGTTTTTATACTAATTTCTCTTTCTTTTGAGTAACCACCAGCTAAAATTAAAATTTTTATCACTATTCTATAATTTTGATTTCTAAATTAATATTAATACCAGTTTTATCTTTAACGTTTTTTTTTACAAAATTAATTAGTGAATTCATTTCATCAAATGAAGCTTTATTTTTATTAATAAAAAAATTCGCATGTTTTTTTGATATACAAGCATCTCCAAAATTAATATTTTCTGGAACTGATTCTTTTATTAGCTCCCAAGCTTTTTTTGTTGTTTGGTCAATTGGGTTTTTAAAAGTACTTCCACCAGTCTTAATTTTTGAAGGTTGAGAATTATTTTTTTTTTTAGCCAATTCTTCCATCAAATTTTTTATTTTATTTTTATTTAATAAATCACCTTTAAAAGTAGCACTTAAAAAAATTAAATTTTCGTTCAATTCTATCTTTCTATATTGAAATTTAATTTTGTTAGATGGGATAACTTTTATATTTCCATTTGTATCAATACATTGCAGAGAAATTAATTTGTCTTTAAATTCTGTCCCAAAGCATCCAGAATTCATTTGAAGACCTCCTCCAACCGAACCAGGAATACAGTACATAAATTCAAAGCCACTTATTCCATTCTCAAGTGCAAATTCTGAAAGTTTTTTTTGTGCGCAAGCTGAACCAGCTATTATTGTGTCTGGTTTTAATTTTGATAATGTACTAAAATTGTTGCTAAGTTTAATTATTACTCCTTCATAAGTATTATCTTTAAATAACACATTTGAACCCATTCCTAATAAAAACATTTTTCCTCTATTATTATATAGTTTTAGGAATTCTTTTAATTCTATTAGATTTTTTGGTTTAAAAAAGATTTTTGATTTACCCCCTATATTAAACCAATTAAGTTTTTTGATATCAGTATTAAAAAACAGATCTGCATTATATTTATTTTTAAAATCTTCAATATCTTTTAATTCCATATCAATTAAGATTTCTTACCCAATTTGTTATAGATCCAGCACCCATAGCAATAAAAATTTTATTTCCGAATGCAATATTTTTAGTAATTTTTTTTAAATCTATTTCATTTTTAAGCATTATCAGATTAACTTTAGAATTTTTTGCAATTAATTTTGCAAATGAAGTGTATGGGAATCCTAATTTTATAGTTTCACTAGCTTTATAAATTGGACAAAGTAAAACTGTGTTTGCATTTTTAAAGCATTTAGAAAATTCAATTTTTAAATTTTTTACTCTTGAAATTCTATGCGGTTGAAAAATACAAACTATTTCTTCTTTATTATATACTTTACTGACACCATCTAACACTGATGAAATTTCAGTTGGATGATGAGCATAGTCGTCGAAAAATGGCACTTTATTAATTTCAAATAAGAAATTAAATCTTCGCTGGACTCCATTAAAGTTTTTGAGACCTAATTTAATTATTTTATCTGATACACCAATTGAAAAAGCTACTGCTAATGCAGATGTTGCATTTTTTATATTATGCAAACCTAACAAAGGTATTGAAATATTTTTTATAGTTTTTGTTTTGCCCGGTATTTTTATTTTAATATTAAATTTTGAATAATCTTTATTCTGAATTATATTGAAAATATGAAAATTTGATTTCTTATTTAAACCAAATGTATAGTAATTGTTATTTTTAATTTTTGGTAAAATATTTTTTACATTTTTGTCATCTAAACACAGAAAAGCCTTTCCGAAAGAAGGTGTTTTATCAATAAATTCTATGAATTTATTTTTTAAATTTTTCATAGTTCTGTAATAATCCAAGTGTTCATTGTCAATGTTGGTTATTATTGAATAATTAAAAGGTATTTGAAGAAAACTTCCATCAGACTCATCTGATTCAACTAAACTCCAGTCGCTTTTTCCTAATTTAGCCGAACTTCCTATTGAATTCAAAACACCTCCGTTAATTATTGTTGGATCTAATTTTGCGTAGTTCATAATGTTTGACAAAATTGATGTTGTTGTTGTTTTACCATGTGATCCTGTCACAACAATATTTTTCATTAAAGAAACTATATGACCTAACAATTCTCCTCTTCTATATATTGGTAAGTTTAATTTTTTAGCATGCCTATATTCTGGATTTGATTTTTTTATAGCTGATGAAACTACTAATACAGTACAATTTTTTATATTTTGTTTATTATGATTTAAATAAATTGGAATTTTTCTTTTTCTTAGTAAATTAAGATTTTTATTATCTGATTTGTCACTTCCTTGTATTTTAAAGCCTAAACTATCCATTATTAATGCTAAACCACTCATACCAATACCACCAATTCCAACAAAATGAATTAGTTCAGTTTTTCCAATATTAATTTTCATCTAAAATTTCTATAATCTTATTGTTTATATTATTCCAAGTATTTTTTTTAGTAATTTTCTCAAGATTTTTAAATTTTTCGTTGTAATTTTCATAATCGTTAAATATTTCAAATATCATCTTTGAGAATTTTTTAAATTCAAATTCCTTTTGTTTTATTAACCAACAACAATTTTTTTTATAGTATAATTCTGAATTGTAGAATTGGTGATTATCTCTTGCAGATGGGAGGGGTATTGAAATAAACGGTATATTTAAGAATGAAAGTTCACTTAATGTGCTTGCACCTCCTCTGGTAATTGCTAAATCTATACCATTGTAGAGTTCATGACTATCATTGGTATATTCAATTAATTTGTAGTTTATATTTGATTTGTCATATTTATTTTTTATTGAAGATAAATTATTTTTATTTGATATTTGTTGTATAACTTCGAAATTTCGTTTTTTTGAAATTTCGATTATTAATTCAGTAATATTTTCGTCAAAAAACGATGCACCCTGACTGCCACCTATGATAAGAATTTTTTTTATTTCCTTTTTTAAATTAATTATATTTTTTCCTAAGTTATATATTTCTTTTTTTAAAATAGGTTTGACTATAACTTTTTTAGAATTGTATTTTATTGGGAAGTTTCTTAAATTTTCATCGTAACAAATTATTTTTGTTGAAAATTTCAAAGCAAAGCGGTTAGATCTACCTAAAACACTATTAGGCTCAAACAAGAAAACTTTTTTTTGTAATATAAATGCAGCTAAGCAAAATGGAAATGTCATGTACCCGCCAGTACTAATCACAATATTTGTCTTATTATTTTTTAAAAATCTAATAGATTGAAAAATGTTTAGAAAATATTTAAAAATATTTATTGGAAGTAAATAAGGTTTTAAAAATAAATTAGGTACATCTATTAATTCATATTTAAATTTTTCAATATTTATATATTTACTTCCTCTCAAATCAGATACCATTTTTACAGAAAATTTGTTTTTCAGATGTTCAAACAAAGAGGTAGATGGTACTACGTGGCCACCAGAACCACCTGTTACTATAAGTATATTTTTCATACTAATTTAATTTTCTCTTCGTCAAATTTAATATTATTCCAGTTAAAATTGATGTTCCAACTATTGAAGAACCACCATAACTAATAAATGGCATAGTCATACCTGTAGTAGGAAGCATTCTTATATTTACACCAATATGAATAAAAGTTTGCAATAGTATTATTGAAATACTTCCAACTAATATAAGTTTGAAATTATTATTTTTTGTAAAATTTATTTTTTTTAAAACTCTATAAGATAGTATTAAATAAAGTAATATTATACCTATTAAGATAACTACTCCAAATTCTTCTGCAATTACAGAAATTATGTAATCTGTATGTGCTTCTGGTATTCTTGAATTTAAAGTTCCTTCACCAATTCCTTTTCCAAAAAAACTTCCGCTGGATATTGCATCGCTTGCTTTATCAGCCTGGTAATTATTACCGCTAGAATTATCTAAAAATGACATTAATCTTATTCTTATGTATTCAAACTTTGGCACCAAAAAGACTAAAAATAGAGTTAATGAGCCCACAGCTAATAATGAAATTGCGAAAAGTAATAAATTTATTCCTGAAACAAAAATAATGGCAAGCCAAACAGATATTATTAATAATGTTTGTCCTAAGTCTGGTTGAGATAAGAGTAAAATTATAATCGGCACTAAAATGACTGAACTCAAGAGATATTTTATATAAAGGTTTTTTTTTTCTAATGAAATTATTAGTGAAATAACAATAACAAAAAAAGGTTTTAAAGTTTCAATAGGTTGAAACCTAGGTAATGAGCCAATATCTAACCATCTCTTTGACCCTTTGACCTCCACTCCTATTAAGGGAACTAAGAATAAACCTATAAATGTGAAAACAAATAATACGACAGATAACCTAATTAAAATTTTTTGATCTAGTAGAGATAAAAATAAAATTAAAAATATTCCTATTAAAACAAAAATTAAATGTTTTAAAAAAAAATAGTAAGAATTTGTGTTTAATTTATCTGATGCGATTATTGAAGTTGAAACTAAAGAAAAGAACAAACCTAGTGAAAATAATAGACTTATTATCAAAAAAATTGTTTTATCTATGTTTTTCCACCAATCATAAAATGTGTCAAAATATTTATTCATTCAATTGGTAAATATCTTTTAATTAACATATTGAACTGTCTACCTCTTTCTTCAAAATTTTTGTATTGATCAAATGATGCAGCCGATGGGCTAAATAAAACTGTAACTTTTGTTTTTATATCCTTAAGGTTTGGAATTAATTTAAGAGTATTTTTCAGATCTTTTGATAGATTAACTTTAATTTTATTTTTAAATAGTTTGAAGAAAACTTGTCTATCTTTCCCATAAATATATGCTTCTAAATTTTTAAAATACTTTTTATTTAAACTAAATTTATCTCCCTTTTTAAATAATCCTCCCAAGATCCATATAATTTTTTCATTAGACTCTAAAAATGGAACAGTAGAAGATAATGTTGTTGACTTAGAGTCGTTTATTATTTTTAAATATTTTGATTGATGGATCACTTCCTGTCTAAATTTCAAAGGTTTAAATTTATTAACAGTTTTTATTACAGTTTTTAAATTAAGTTTCATATGTTTCGATAGCTCAAATAAAAAATTTAAATTTTGAAAATTTGTTGAATTTTTAAAATTATCATTACTTAATTTATTTTTTAAATATGCATACTTATTTTTACTTAAATATATTATTTTGGATTTTATATTTTTAGTTCTTAATAAGTCTTTCAATAAATTAGTGTTTGTTATTATTGCTACATCATTTTCGTTTTGTCTTATTACACATTTTAATTTTGATAATACATAATTTTTCATTGTATTATGCCTTTCTAAATGATCTGGGGAAATATTAATGATTATAGAAAATTTTGATTTGAAATATTTACTATAAGCCAGCTGATAAGAAGAAGCTTCAATAACAAAGATAGTGTTTTTGGTAACTCTTTTTTCTTCTAAAATAGGATTTCCAATATTTCCAGCTAGCCTAGTATCATAATTGTGTTTCTCTAAAATATCATAAAGCAACTTACTTGTAGTCGACTTTCCGTTCGTGCCAGTAATTGTAATTGTCAAAACTTCAGGGTTAAATATATAAAAAATATCAAAATCAGTAATAATTTTTTTTTGGTTCTTTTTTAAATAACTTGATAACTGGCATCTATTTATATCAATACCGGGACTTATAACTATATAATCAAAATTATTATTTAATAATTTTGATTTAGGAATAAAAAATTTTTTAAATTTATTTTTAATTTTTTTCTTATCATCATCGAAAATAAAACACCTATTTTTCTTTTTCAAATATTTTAATGATGAAATTCCAGATTTTCCAAAACCATAAATTAAAAAATTTTTACTTAACGTTTCATTTTTTAATTTCATTATCTAAGTTTCAAAGTTGCTAATCCAATCATCGCTAGAATAATAGAAATTATCCAAAATCTAATTACAACCGTTGACTCTGGCCATCCTTTTTTTTCAAAATGATGGTGTATTGGAGCCATTTTAAATATTCTTTTACCTGTTAATTTATAGGAAATAACTTGAACTATTACAGAAACAGCTTCTAAAACAAACAATCCACCTGTTATTGCTAACACAATTTCGTGCTTAGTTATTATACCAACCGCTCCCAGTGAACCACCTAATGATAAAGATCCAGTGTCTCCCATAAAAATTTTTGCCGGCGGTGCATTAAACCATAAAAAACCTAAACAAGCCCCGATTATTGATCCACAAAAAATCGAAGCTTCTCCTACACCCTCTATATATGCGATCTGAAGATAATCAGAAAAAATTATGTTACCAGAGACGTAACTAATAAATGCAAAACAAGCGGCAACTAGCATAACAGGAACCGTTGCTAATCCGTCTAAACCATCTGTTAAATTAACTGCATTTGAAGCTCCAACTAATATGAACATATAAAAAGGTATAAAAAACCAGCCAAGATTGATTACTAAGTTTTTGAAAAAAGGAAAATATAGATTGTTTATTTGATCAGAATTACTCGTGATATAGAGTATAAATATACCAATCAAAGCTAAAATAATTTGTAGAAAGAACTTTAGTTTAGAAGAAATTCCTTTCGAACTTTTTAACTTTATTTTTTTATAATCGTCATAAGCTCCCAATAATCCAAAAGAAGCTGCAATAAATATTAAAAACCAATTGTAAGGATTTGACAAGTCACCCCATAGCAATACTCCTGAAAAAACACCTAGTAATATTATTAGTCCTCCCATTGTAGGTGTTCCAATTTTTCTAATTATATGATCACTAGGTCCATCTTCTCTGATTGGATTATGAATCTGTTTTAAAGAAAAAAAATTAATTAATGGGTTTCCAACTAAAAAAACAACAACCATAGCTGTAAACATAGAAAGACCAGTTCTTACTGTTAAATATTTAAAAACATTCAAAAAACTAAATTGATCTACTAGAATTGAAAAAAGTTCAAACAACATTAAGATTTTGATCCAATTTGTCTGGTTATTTGATTTAGTCCTGTAGAATTTGAGCCCTTTATCATTAAAAAATCACCATTATTTAAATCATTTTTTATTATATTAAGAATTTCACTAGTTGATTTAAGTATTTTTCCTCTTTTTTGTGTTCTAATTTTGTTAAATGTTTCTGTGATATAATTCCCATAAACAAACAACTTTTTGAACTTTGCCTTATTGATATCTTTTGCAGCTTCAATATGAAGTTTTTTTGAAAATTTTCCTAATTCTAACATGTCACCTAGTAGCATAAATTTTTTATTTGGATTTACTTTTAAATTATCAAATTTCTTAATTGAGAAATTAAGAGATAATGGATTTGAGTTATAACTTTCATCTATTATATTAACTTTTTTAGAGCCAACAGTGAATTTTTTTATATTTCCTCTACCACTTGGTATTTTATAATTAGAGAAAAAGTTACTTTTTATTTTATCAATGATATTTAAACTTTTACAAACTGCTATGGAAGCCAATATATTATCCAAATAAGGTAATAAGTTATTATTAATTTTAAAATTAAAAGTTTTAGAAGCTACGTCAATATAAATGATATAAGATTTCGTAGATTTTTTTAATTTAGATAATCTAATATTTGAATTTTTATGTTTACCAAAAGAAATGATATTTAAATTATTTTTGTTTGCTAAATTTGAAAAAAAATCAAAAAATTTATCATCTTTATTCAATACAATTGTACCATTTTTTCTTATGTTGAAAATAATCTCTGATTTGGCTTTAGCTATATCCAATAAAGATTTAAAATTTTTGGCATGCGCATAACTAATATTTGTAATAACTCCAACATCTGGTTTAATTATTTTTGATAAATAGTCTATTTCTCCCTTTTTATCCATTCCAATCTCAAATATTCCATAAGTTGTATCCTTATTTAAATTTATTAAAGAAATCGGTAAACCGAATTTATTATTGAATGAATTTTTTGAAAATTTTGTGGAATAATTTTTTTGAAGACATTGCCCTAACAATTCTTTCAACGAGGTTTTGCCTGAAGATCCTGTAATTGCAACTTGAGATGCATTAGAGGAAATTCTTATTTTTTGTGAAAATTTAATTAATAATTCTAGAGAACTTTTAACATTAATCTTTTTTTTACTTTCATTTTTGTTATTTTGAATTATTGCTAATTTTGCTCCATTTTTTAAAGCTTCATCTGCAAAGTCATTTCCATTAAAAGATTTCCCCTTAATTCCAAGGAAAATTTTACCTTTATTCTGTTCTTTCGAATTAGTGCTAATTTTTAAATTTTTTAATCTATCTAATTTTTTGTTATTTATAATTTCTTTAAGTATATTTAATTTCCAATCATTTGATAAAGATTTATTTTTTAAAATTATTGATTTTTTTATATTATCTTTGTCAGAAAATTTATTTTTCTTAATATATTCTTGAGTGTTTTCATGCCCCTTTCCTGCAATAATTAAAACCTCATCAGACTTACTATTTAAAATTGCTTTTTTTATAGCTAATTTTCTTGATGGTATTTCAATCATTTTAGATGGTAAAATTGATTTCTTAATGCTTGCTCTGATCTTTTTTGGATTTTCACTTCTAGGATTATCGTCTGTAAGATAAATATAATTACATATTTTGTTAGCAATTTTACCCATTATTGGTCTTTTTTCTTTATCTCTTTCACCGCCACATCCAAATACAATATTGATTTTTCTTAAACCAAATTGTTCTTTGATATTTTCTATGCTTGTTTTGAGAGCCTCTGGAGTATGAGCATAGTCTAAAATAAAAATTGAATTATCTTTGGTTGTTCCGATTATCTCGAGCCTTCCTTTTGCTGGTTTAATATACTTAAGTTTTTTAACAATATCATCAATTTTTAGATTACTTTTAATTGCTGCTGCAATAGCCATCATCAAATTCTTAATTTGTATTTTTCCAATTAGGCTTGTTTTAAATTGGTATTCCTTATTTTGAAAAGTAAACTTTATATGCTGGTAGTTATTTAAAATTTTAATTGAGTTAATTTTTAAAAGACTATCTGATGTGCCAATGTTTAATAAATTTAATTTTTTTCTTTTGGCTATTTTTTTAAAGATTTGTGAATATTTTAAATCATTATCAAATATCAAATTTCCATTTTTCTTTGTTAACTCATTAAATAAAATTAATTTTGAATTAAAATAATTTTTATAATTTTTGTGATAATCTAAATGATCTCTGCTTAAATTAGTGAATATAGATGTGCTAAATTTAATACCATGTAATCTTTTTTGATGAAGGCCATGACTTGATGCTTCTAAAATAACATTTTCAATTTTTTTTTTCTTTAAATTTGCAAGTATTTTATTAATTGTAATAGCATCGACAGTTGTATTATTAAGTTTTAAGTTAACACCATTCGATTTGACGCCTAAAGTTCCAATTGAGGCTACTCTTTTTTTATTAAGTTTTAATATTTGGTAATAAAAATTGACTATAGATGATTTACCGTTTGTACCAGTAACGGCAATTATATTATTTGGTTTTTTGTTATAATATTTATTTGCAAAACTTGATAAGGCTAATCTAGGATCCCTTACTTTTATATATAATACACCTTTATTGATTCCAGTTTTAAATTTATTTGATACAATTATTCGGGCTCCTCTTTTAATGGCATCATTTATGAAATTATTTCCGTTAAATTTACTACCCTGTATTGCAAAAAATAAATAATTTTTTTTTATTTTTTTTGAATTAAATTCAAATCCATTAAAACTTTTATTAATAAAATCTTTTTTAAGATTTTTAAAAAAGCTTTTTAATATCATTATGAAATTTCTTAATATTTTATGGCTAAAATAGGCCCGATTTTTTCGATTATATTTTTGGCAACCTCAACAGAAGTCCAGCCAGCAGTATTAAAAGGTGTACCTATTATCTTCCTTTTTTTACCATCATTATATTCATAAATATAAGTTTCACTCAATTTTGGTTCATCTAACAAAACAATTAAAACATATTTTGGAGAAGATATTGGAAAAATTGAAGCAAAAGTATTTATTTTTTTTTTTGAATATTTGCCCTTTATAGTTTTTTGAGCTGTTCCTGTTTTTCCAGCGATTTCATAACCAGCAATATTTGCTAAATTAGCTGTGCCCTGTTCGGATGTTACAATTTTTCTCAATATTTTGTTAATTTTATTGGAATTTTCTTCTGTTATTATTTGCTCACCTCTTTCTAATTTTTTCTCTTTTTTAATTAAAGTTGGTTTTATTTTATATCCACCATTTGCAATTATTGCATAGGCTTTTGCAAGTTGAAGTGGTGTGGTTGTTATACCATGACCATATGCTGATGTAGCTAATTTACATTTTCCCCATTTAAATGGAATTGGATATCCAACTTCCTCTATATCAAATTGTATTTTATCTAATAAATCTAAATTTTCTAGAAAATCTTTAAAATTTTCTAACCCAACTTTCTGAGCAATTTTGATTGAACCAATATTTCCAGATCTAATTAATATTTCTTCAGCAGTAAGACTAGATGGAATATCCATATCATATTCAGAGATTGACCTTCCCGCACATTTTATTTTTTTTGGTAAATTTTTAAAAAGAGTATTTTCTTGGATAACATTTTGTTGAAGCCCAGCAGCAAATGTAAATGTTTTAAAAACTGATCCAAGTTCATAAACACCTTTTGTGGATCTATTTATAAATTTTTTATCAGTAATGTCTTCTCTTTTATTCAAATCAAAATCTGGAAGAGAAACCATTGAAAGAATCTCGCCACTGTTAACATTCATTAAAATAGCTGTACTTCCATAACTATTAAAAATTTCTTGAAATTTAATCAATTCCTCTCTTATCAAATATTGTATTTCAGTATCTAAAGAAAGCTTTAACGGCTTATTTGAAGTTGTTAATTCATAGTCAAAAGATTTTTCTATACCAGACACACCATTGTTATCTGTATCAATCTGTCCCAATATATGACTGAAAAGATTACCGTTAGGGTAGACTCGAGCAATGTTTTCTTCTTCTTCGAACGATTTTTCTCCCAGTAATTTTATTTTTTCAAGTTTTGCTGGAGATATTTTCTTTTTGACATAAAAAAACTTTTTTCCATTGATTTCCTTTTCAAAATTCTTGTTAGGAAATATTAATTTTAAAGAAATTAATAATTTTTCTTTGTTGATTAGTTGATTTGGATTTATGCCCAAATTAGTCACACGTACAGTTTTAGCAATAATATTTCCATTTCTATCCATGATAGATGCTCTATATTTCTCTTTTTCTTTTACAGTTTGAGTTTGGTTTGTTTTCTTGAAACCTAAATAGATAGTTTTAGAAGTAAAAATTATTGTAATTATAAAAAATATAAAAAAAATAAATGATATACGTTCAAAGGATACTCTTAAATTTGATCTATTTGCTTCAAATTTAAAATTTTCGTCAGTATTATTCATTATTAAATTTAAAAATTTTTAAATCTGTAATTTTTTTTTTTTTTAATTCTTTATCAAAATATATTTTGGAATATTCCATTAATTTATTTGGAGATGTAAGATAGTTGTAATCAAATAAAACTAGCTCATAAATATCATTGAGAACTCTGATATCTTCTTGAATTAAAAAAATTTGTTTATCAAGTTTTTTTGTCGAATTTTTTGTAAAAGCGGTTGAAATTATAAGAATAATAATTGGTATAAATAGAAGAATTTTTTTATGCATCAAAGTTCAAATTTTCAATATCTTTTAAGTAATTAAAATTACTAACAAATTTTTTAAAGTTACATCCATTATCTAATTTGTATGCAAATCTAAGTTTTGCTGATCTTGAGGGAGGATTAATATTAATCTCACCAGATGATGGAGTTATTGGCTTTTTTTTTGTTAAATTAAAATACTTTTTTGTCGAAATATTTTTCGGTAAATATCTAGATGAATTTTTAACTTCTGAATATTCTTTGAAAAAAAACTTTACTATTTTATCCTCGATAGAATGAAAAGTAATAACTGCTATTACTCCACCAACTGGCAAAATATTATAGGCTTTTATTAAACCATATATCAGCTCTGTTATCTCTTTATTTACAAAAATTCTAAGAGCTTGAAAAACTTTAGTGGATTTATTTTTTCCACTTTTCTTTTTTTTTAGACCTTCAATTATTTCTACTAAATTTTCAGTTTTAATTTTTTTATTTTTTCTTAATTGTACTATTTTTTTTGATATTGGTTTTGCATATTTTTCATCGCCAAAATACTTGAAAATTTTAAAAAGACTTTGTTGACTCATTTTTGAAATTACATCATCACAAGAAAAATCATTTAATCCCATTCTCATATCTAGTTTGCCTTTGCTATTAAAAGATATACCTCTATTTAGATTAGAAATCTGATTTAACGAATATCCCAGATCAAAAATAATTCCTTTAATATTGTTTTCCTTTATTTGATCAATATCCGAAAATTTTTTGTTATAAAATTTAAATCTTTTTTTATACTTTATGTGGAATTGACTAGCTATACTATTAACAGAATTATCTCTATCTAGTGCTATTATATTATTTGAGTTATTCTCTAATATCTTTTTTGAAAAACCACCTGCACCAAATGTGCAATCGATAAATGTGCCACCATAAAGAGGGGAAATAATACTAACTAATTCGTTTAGTAATACTGGAAAGTGTTTTTCCAGATTTATGGTGGCATTCATTTATTTTTTTGAAGACCATTAATTCTTTTGTCTTCTCAAAAATGCTGGAATTTCTAAATCTTCTTCCTCCTCAGAGTTTATCTCTTGTGGTGAGGTTGATAACTCCTCGTTATTATCTGAATTAAATAGCTCAGGGGTATCCTCATCACTCAACTCAAAATTCTCTAGACCATTATTTTCGGATACTTGCTCATCTATATTACTTTCAAATTCAGAGTTTACTGAGCTAGTTACTGAGCTAGCTAAAGGTGCTTCGGTTTGCTCTAAATCTTCGCTATTTGTAGTGCTTGATGACTCATTTGCATAATTAGTATCTATACTTTTAGAACTCAATTCTTCATTTTTCTCTTCTTCCTCTATTTTAAGAGCATTAGCTCCATTTGTAATTATTGAGTTGTTATTTGTAAATTGGAAAGATTGTGTTGATGCAGAATTTGAAAACTCAGAATAACCTGGATTTCTATTTTGAATTCTATGTACCATGTTAATTACTGATTTAGGCTCAGGTTGTTGTCCATCTAATGCAGTAGCAACAATTGAAACTCTCATTATTCCATCCAAACTATCATCGGTTATAGCTCCTATAATTAATTCTGCCTCTGGATCGACTTCAGCTCTTACTTTATTCACAGCTTCATCTACTTCAAATAATTTTAAATCTTTACCTCCAGTGATATTAACCAAAAGTCCTTTTGCCCCTTTTAAAGAATAGTCGTCAATCAATGGATTATTAATTGCTGACTCAGCAGCTTTGACTGCTCTGCCTTCTCCTTCAGCTTGACCTGTGCCCATCATAGCTTTGCCCATTGAACTCATAACAGTTTCTACATCAGCAAAATCAAGGTTTATAAGACCAGGTCTAACCATTAAATCAGTTATACTTTGAACACCATGAAGCAAAACATCATTTGATAAAGCAAAAGACTCTTCAAAAGTTGTTTGTTCACTTGCAATCTTAAATAAATTTTGATTTGGAACAACTATAATAGTATCAACATGTTTTCGAAGTTCTTCTAAGCCTTGTTGAGCTTTTCTCATTCTTGAAGGGCCCTCATATAAGAAAGGTAGAGTTATAACGCCAACTGTTAAGATATTAAGTTCTTTTGCAGCTCTAGCAATTACATGAGCAGATCCAGTTCCAGTCCCACCACCCATACCGGCAGTAATGAAAACCATATTTGCACCCTGTAATATATTTACAATTTCATTTAAAGACTCGTCTGCAGCAGCTTGACCTATATCCAGTTTTGCACCTGCTCCTAACCCTTTAGTTAAATTTAATCCCATTTGTATTTTTGTCTGTGCCTTACTTAATCTTAAATCTTGAGCATCTGTATTAACCGCAATAAATTCAACACCTTGAAGCCCAGCATCAATCATGCCATTTATTGCATTTCCCCCAGCTCCACCTACTCCTAATACTAAAATACGTGGTTTGAGTTCTTTTATGTCTGGTGTTTTAAAATTTATTGTCATATTCTCCCCTTTTAGTTATTAAATTGTTTTTCCCATTTAAGACTTGCTCTATTAAGATTTGATTTTTTTCTAGCATTTGCCCTAAATTTTTCAAAAAGCGCTGGCTCCCAAATTTGAAATGTTTTTCCCTGGCCAACAAATAACATGCTAATTTTAATTTTTGCATGTTTTAATAATTTTGGATTTATTTGAACTCTTCCTTCGCTATCAAATTGTAAATTTATACTTTCAGATAATATGGATGTTGCAAAATAATCTTTCTTTTCTTCAAAAGGATTAAGCGAGTCTATTGCACTTGAAATTTTTTCTATTCTATCTTGTGGCCATGCTTCAATACAGTGATTATTAAAAGAAGGATAACAAATTATACCATTATATCCTATATTTGATAAATAAGATCTATATGATGCAGGCACTGAAACCCTTCCTTTTTTGTCCAATTTGTTTTCGTAAGTTGATAAAAACATAAACCATATTATCCTAAATTTGGGTATTTATGGGATATTATGGGTTTTATTACTATGCGTCAATAGCTAATATTTTTGTCGAAAACGAATAGATAAACTCATTTTTTGAAAAATTTTAATGAAATGCCAGATAAACTATAAGCCGGGTTCTGTCTTTTAAACTTATCATTTATCTAGGCTTTAAATCACTTTAAAGCTCAAGCAACTAACCCTGATGACTAGCCAAAGACTGCTTTTAGTTATTTCTAACAATGTCATCTCTACTCAGTCTTGCTCCCAGTGGGGTTTTCCATGCACTAGTTGTTACCAACGTAGTCGGTGTGCTCTTACCACACCTTTTCACCCTTGCCTTGATAAGGCGGTTTATTTTCTGTGGCACTATCCCTAGGGTTTCCCCCGCCAGCTGTTAACTGGCACTGTGTCTTTGTAGAGCCCGGACTTTCCTCTTTAATAAATTAAAGCGATAAGTCATTTATCTGGCATATAAAGAAATATTCTTTTTTTTTTAAATTTCAACTATTTTTTAACTTTGATAAATCAATGATTTTAAAATCGCATAAGACTCTTGGTCTACTGTACTGCTAATTATTTGTGGTCTGAACCTTCTTTGGAAATTTTTAAAAATTTTAGTCTTTTCATTTGATTTATTTGTTGATTTATAGCCAAACTTGAACAACAGCTTATAAAATTTTTTGCTGTCTATTAGTTTAATTTTTCTTAATCTCTTACAATGTTCTTCACTTAAGTTATGCCAGTGGCATATGTTGTTTTTAAACAATAATTTCCAAGGAAATCTTTCTCCTGGATCCATTTTTCTTAAAGGTGCTATGTCAGAATGACCTAATATATTTTCTTTTTTTATTCTGTATTTTTTTTTTAATTTTTTAGATAAAATTATTATTGATTTAACTTGTTTAGATGTAAAATTACAATAACCATGTTCGTATCCTGGATTTGATATTTCTATACCTATTGAATTTGAATTTAAAAACTTATCTTTTTTCCATGATGATATTCCAGCATGCCAAGCAACATATAAATCTGGAACCATTTTAATTATCTCGCCGTTTTTTTTTATAAAATAATGACAGCTTACTTTGGAATGATAATTGATCAGCCTTTTTATTGCCCCTTCTTCAGATTTCATCCCTGTATAATGAAAAATTATGTACTTTATATCTAAAGCACTCCTTTTTGCTAAATCAAAATTTGGTGAGTAATTTATCGACATTTTTTCAACATTTTTCTGCATAAATTGGAACATTTTATCTTTATATTAATATTAATTATAATATAACTATTTTATGAACAAAGTTCTCTCAATTTTCATATTCATCATAATTTCATCTGTTAGCAACCTAGCATTAGCAGGTGACGATGGGAAAATTAAAGTAAATGGAAAAAATAATAACGGATATATAGAAGTTCGAGATTGTTTTGAAAAAGTAAATCGAGGAATTTTTGGATTTAACCAAGTTCTTGATAAAATAATTTTTAAACCATTGGCAAAAGGATACAGAATATTTCCTCAACCTATAAGATCAGGAACAAGTAACGCACTTAGTAATCTTGGCAATGTAGTAACAATTCCTAACAACATACTTCAAGGTCAATTTAAAGATGCTGGAGTAAATTCAGCTAGATTTGCTATAAACACAACTTTAGGAATTGCTGGAATATTTGACGTTGCTTCTTACTATGGTTTAAAAAAACGCGATAAAGAAGATTATGGACAAACATTTGGTGTTTGGGGTATGGGACCAGGTTGTTATTTTGTATTACCAGTTTTAGGTCCAACCACTGTCAGAGACTCGATTGGATCAGTGGTTAATATTATAGGTGGAGATGCGTGGTATAACGTTACTGTAATTAATGACACTAAATATTTTTCCGAAGCAGATTATTATGCATCTAGATTACTAAGTGGAGTTGACTTTAGAGCAAAAAACTTAGAGTCTTTTAACAGTCTTGAAAATAATTCAGTCGATCTCTATGCGTCTGTAAGAAGTCTTTATTTACAAGATAGATACAGAAAAATTAGAAACATAGACAAAACTACTGATACCTTAAGCGACGACGACTGGGAAGAATTAGACACTCAATAATTTATCATTAGATGAAACTACCAAAATATTTAATTATATTTTTATTTTTAACCAATATATCAAACGTATCATTTGCAAAAGACCCTAGTGCCTTAATAAATGAAATAGTTGATGAGGCAGCATCTGTATTATCAAGCGAAGATCCAGTTGAGTCAAAGATAATTAAATTAAACGACATTGCTGAAAGAAGTGTAGATATAAATGGAATTGGTATGTATACTTTGGGAAAATTTAGAAAATCAATAAACGAAGAACAAAAATCTAAATATCAAAAACTTTTTAGAAGTTATTTTTTGAAAAGTTTCTCGAGTAGATTGGTTGATTATACAAATCCTAGAATTAATGTAGTTTCACAAAAAAAAATTAATGAAAAATATACTATAGTTAATAGTGTACTAGAAGCGACATCAAAAAGACCTAAAGTAAAAATTGATTGGAGAATTTATACAAAAAATCCTGATAGACCTTTAATAAGAGATCTAATTGTAGAGGGATTAAGTTTAGCAAGAACACAAAAGGAAGAATTTTACTCGATTATACAAAACAATGATGGTGATATAAACGCATTATTTAAAACACTTGAAGAATTTTTAATTAAATAGGTTAATAAAATCCAATTTCACCTAAGCATATATCTGATTCAAAATCATCAAAACCTGCAACTAAACCAACAGATTTTATATTTTGTCCCAATATACTTTTTGGTTGATAAAAATTAGATTTTTTAAATTGTGCAAATGGGGCTCTTATTTCGCTCCAATTTTTTGTGGAAGCAAAAGTATAGCTATAGTACTGCCATGGGGCAAAGGTTAAACCTGTTCTTAAATGAAGATTGTAATTTTTTTGATTACCATGAACTTTTATATACACTCCATTATAATCTTTACTATTAATTTCTGGATTTAATTTTGCTCTAATTTGAATAAATCCACCGTTGTTTTTAGTTGATACATTGCCTATCATTCTATAACACTTTACTCCGTCAACTTGCTGAACTATAAGTTCTCCAGTTGATACTCCTCCCATAACTTGATCAGTAATAAAATTCCACTTTTGAGACTGATTAGTAAATGTGGGGTTATTTAATTGATCTAAAATCATACCTTTAGAAAAAACAATATTTTGAAATAGCATAATTAAAATTAAAAATATTACTTTTTTCAAAACGAAACTACTTTTTTTTTGCAAGTTGTTGAAGAAGATAAATTTCTTTTTCTGTTAGGGTATTTTTTTCTTCTTTTATTTGGTCCTCTAAACTAAATAGAGTTAATAATGAAAAAAGAGATACTAAACCAGTAAATATAATAAAGTAAATAGAACTCAAATTTACAATTATTAGTACTATAAATACACTTACCCATGCAATGAATACCCCTCTTAAAATTGTTCGATGACTTTTTAAGTCAGGTATTTTTATGAATTGAATAAATAAAAGTATTAATAGAACCATTATTCCCGAAATAGATGCTCTTAATAAAACTAATGTATCTAGACCACCCCCATAAAGTTCTCGATGAATTAAATATGCTACAATTCCCTTATAGGCAAAATAGAATAGAATTACAGATGAGACTAATATTGAAACATAGTAGGATGTCTTGGGTTTTATTTTTATCTTAATCTTCATTTTATCTATTGATACTACAATTTTTATTTAAAATTTGAAAAACTTAAATCTATAAATATTGATTTTATTAGATTTGGTGGGCCCGCCAGGACTCGAACCTGGGACCAATACATTATGAGTGTACTGCTCTAACCAACTGAGCTACAGGCCCAAAATTGATACATTAATTATACCATTTTTTTAAACTTAGCAATTGAAGATAATTTAATGATGGTGGGCCGTGTTGGTTACGCTCCAACTACCCCTGCAATGTCAATGCAGTACTCTACTATTGAGCTAACGGCCCTAACTTTCCAAGAAACTTTTCAGTTGTTTAGATCTACTTGGATGTTTTAATTTTCTTAGAGCTTTTGCCTCTATTTGTCTAATTCTTTCTCTAGTAACTGAAAACTGAAGTCCAACTTCTTCGAGTGTATGATCTGTATTCATTCCAACTCCAAATCTCATTCTTAAAACTCTTTCCTCTCTAGGTGTAAGA
Organism: uncultured Pelagibacteraceae bacterium; assembly: GCA_902577875.1. GTDB lineage: Bacteria > Pseudomonadota > Alphaproteobacteria > Pelagibacterales > Pelagibacteraceae > Pelagibacter. The sequence continues at coordinate 29,103 of CACHAX010000012.1, forward strand.
GTTGATAATATTTTTGTAGTTGCTTCACTTAAATTAGATTTTATAGCTTGCTCCAATGGTGCTAGCGCTTTCGTATCCTCAATAAAATCTCCCAAACTACTGTCTTCTTCATCGCCAACAGGTTTTTCAAGAGAAACTGGTTCTTTTGAAATTTTAAGAACCTTTCTAACTTTTTCTAACGGCATTCTTAATTTTTTTGACAGTTCTTCCGGGGTTGCCTCTCTACCAAATTCACTTAAGATTAACCTTTGTGTTCTAACAATTTTATTTATTGTTTCAATCATGTGCACAGGTATTCTAATTGTCCTTGCTTGATCAGCAATTGATCTAGTTATAGCTTGTCTTATCCACCAGGTTGCGTATGTTGAAAATTTATATCCTCTTCTATACTCAAATTTATCAACTGCTTTCATTAACCCAATATTTCCCTCTTGAATAAGATCTAAAAACTGAAGACCTCTGTTTGTGTATTTTTTTGCAATTGAAATTACAAGCCTTAAATTAGCTTCAACCATTTCTTTCTTGGCAATTCTAGATTCTTTTTCACCTTTTTGAACCCTACTTACAAGTTTTTTGTATTCAGTAACTGAAATTCCAAGTTTATTACTTATTTCTACTAATCTATCTTTAATATTTTTGAATTCTGATTTATTTTTAATAAAAAATTTTTTCCAGGTATCATTGGTTCCTAAAAATTCTTTCAAATTTGGATTAATTTCATTTCCTACATAAAACTTAATAAACTCATCTCTTGATATTTTTGACTCTATTGCAAGTCTAAGCAAATTACCTTCGAGAGATATAATTTTTTTATTTTCAATATAATGTTTTTGAACTAACTCCTCTAAAACTGATGGTGACAATTGAAGTGACTTAATATGTTCTATAATATCATCAACAATTTTTTTATAATTTTTTTCTTTAGAGGACGAAAATTTTTGAGAACTTAAAACACATTCAAGTTTTTCTCTTTGGTATTTTATTAATTTATTGTATTCCTTTGTTAATGTATGAACAGTATGAAGTACTTTTGGTTTAATTTCACTTTCCATAGCTGCAAGTGTTGGATTAAACTCATCTTCTTCAGAGCTATTATTTTCATCTGAAGATTGTTCTTGATCTGTTTTTTTTTGCTTTGATCCATTTGAGCTATCGTCGTCATCCATATAATTTGTGTCAATATCTATTATTTCTCTTACTAATATTTCATCGTTCTGAAGTTTCTTATCCCACTCAAAAAACTGTTGTGCTGTTATTGGGCTTTGAGACAATGCGTTAAGCATAACATCTTTGCCGGCTTCAATCCTTTTTGCAATTGCAATCTCACCTTCTCTTGAAAGAAGCTCAACACCTCCCATTTCTCTAAGATACATTCTTATAGGATCGTCACTTTTTTCTAAAGTTTTGCCTTCATCTTTAGAGGATGCATCTTTTTTTCTTAATATTTTATAGTCAGATTTTTTTTCAACTAGGACTATGCTTTCATCTAATATATGTATGAAAGCTTTCTCAAGATTTTCACTAGATAAATTTCTTTTTCCTAAAGATTTATTTAATTCCTCGTAAGTTA
>CACHAX010000013.1 GCA_902577875.1 uncultured Pelagibacteraceae bacterium
ATGTTGAAGGGGTTCTTGATGAAAATCAAAAACTAATATCTGAAATTAATCTCAAAAGAGCCAACGAGATGTTAAAAAAAAATATTATATCAGGAGGTATGATACCAAAAATAAACACTTGTTTAGATGCAATATCTAATGGTGTTAGAGGTGTTGTTATTGTTGATGGGAGAAAACCACATTCAATACTATTTGAGTTATTTTCTGATAAGGGCGCTGGAACATTAATAAGAAAATGAATAATCTAAAAAATATAAAGAATATTTTATTTGACTGTGATGGTGTTTTATATAATGATTTAGAGGCAGTTTTTGGCCAAGTTAGTAAGAGAATGACAAAATATATCTCAAACAAACTCAACTTAGACCTTACAAAAGCCAAAGAATTACAAAGAGATTATTTTCACAAATACAATACAAGTTTAAATGGATTGATGATACATCATAATATACCACCGGAAGAATTCTTGGAGTATGTTCATGATATTGATCTTTCATTTATGGAAAAAGATCTTGTTTTAAGAAATGAGCTTGAAAATATAAATTTAAATAAATTCGTATTTACAAACGGAAGTAGAGCGCATGTAAAAAATATAGTTAAAACCCTTGGTATTGAAGACCAATTTAAAGATATATTTGATATCGTAGACGCAAAATATCACCCGAAACCTGAAGCAAAAGCTTTTGATCTTATGGTTGATAAATTTAAGATTAATCCAAAAGAAACGCTTTATATTGAGGATATAGCTAAAAATTTATCAATAGGTAAAGAGCGGGGAACTATAACAGCTTGGCTTATCAATAATGAATACTGGGGAAAAAAAGAGTCTAACAAAGATTACATCGATTATAAAATCGAAAATCTCTCTTTATTTTTAAAAGAAATAAGGTTATTAAAAAGTTCTTAATTTATGAGCATAGAAAATATAATCAATGAAGCTTGGGAAAAGAGAGACCAAGTAAGTCCTAACTCGGATGAGAGTTTAAAAAATACTGTTAATCAAATTATTGATGACTTAGATAGTGGTAAAGTCAGAGTAGCTGAAAAAATCAATGGTGAGTGGGTAACTCATCAACACATAAAAAAAGCAATTATGTTAAGTTTTAGAATGTATCCAATGGAAAATTTAAATGGCCCCTACAGTAGTTGGTATGACAAAGCACATCTATTAAAAGGTAAAACTGCAGGCTGGTCTAAAGAAGATCACGAAAAAGCAGGATTTAGAATGGTTCCTAATTCTCCTGTTAGAAGAGGATCATTCATAGGTAAAAACGCTGTCTTAATGCCATGCTATGTAAATATCGGAGCATGGATCGACTCCGGAACCATGATGGACACGTTTAGTCGTGCAGGTAGTTGTTGTCAAATTGGAAAAAATTGTCATATCTCTGCTGGTTCAGGAATTGGAGGAGTATTGGAACCTGCCCAAGCATTACCAACAATTATTGAAGATAATGTTTTTGTTGGCGCAATGTCGGAGGTTGTTGAAGGTGTTATAGTTGGAGAAGGCTCGGTATTAAGTATGGGGATGCTGATTACGCAAAGTACTAAAATAGTAAACCGTGCGACTGGTGAAATCACTTATGGTAAAATACCTCCATATTCTGTTGTTGTACCAGGCTCTCTTCCTGATAAAAATAATCCATCTGCACCCTCGTTAAGCTGTGCAGTAATTATTAAACAAGTTGATGAAAAAACTAGATCAAAGACATCTGTTAACGATCTTTTAAGAGACTAAATTAATGAAAACTTTTAATGAACTAAAGTTAGCTCAAGAGCTAATAAAATTTCAAACTATTAAAACAGAAGATAAAGGGATTATGAATTTCCTTTCAAAGAAACTCTCATCAATAGGTTTTAAATGTCAGATAATAAAATCAAAAGGTACAGGTGCTAAACCCGCATTAAATTTATATGCAAAATTTGGTAAATCAAAACCTAACATTAATTATTTGGGTCACACAGATGTTGTTGCTAACCTTAATAATTGGGAGTTTCCACCCTTTAAAGCAGTAGTAAAAAAAGGATATTTATATGGAAGAGGATCCCAGGACATGAAAGGTAGTGTGGCATGTTGGATAAGTGCTGTAAGTAATTTTATTAAAAATAAAAAATTTAAAGGTTCTATATCAATAATAATTACGGCTGATGAAGAAACTACAGGTCATGGTTGTCCAGCCGTTATGAGATATTTAAAGAAAAAAAAGGAAAAAATTGATTTTTCAGTGGTAGGCGAACCGTCATCAAATAAATCAGTTGGGGATGAAATCAGGATTGGAAGAAGAGGTTCTATGAATGGAACAGTAACAGTATATGGAAAAAGTGGACACTCTGCATTTTATGGGACATATATAAATCCATGTACTGCTCTTGCTAAAATAATATCTAAACTGAAAAGTGTTCAGCTAGACAAAGGAACAAAGTATATGCCACCATCAAATTTGGAATTTACAAAAATGAATGTGGATAATATATCTGAAAATGTAGTCCCACAATCTGCAAGTGCTAAATTTAATGTTAGATTTAATTCAACTTATAAATCGACATCTTTGAAAAAAAAACTTAGTAAAATTATTAATGCAGTTGCAAAAAAAGAAAATTGCAAAACTAAAATGGATTATAAAGTAAGCGGAGAAGCATTTTACACAGTGCCAAATAAAGAAATTTATATGGTAAAGAAAGTTGTAAAAAAAATTACAGGTAACAATGCAAAATTAAATTGTAGAGGTGGCACAAGTGACAGCAGATTTTTAGGTTCAATACCACGTCTTGAGCTTGGGTTAAGAAATAATACTATTCATATGGTTAATGAGAGAACATCGATCTCAGACTTAAAAAAGTTAACTAAAATTTATAAGAATATTTTACACAATTATTTCACTTGAAAACTGCAATTATAACATCTGAATTTTCAGAAAAACATATAACAGGTGATGGTCATCCAGAACAACCGAAGAGAGTGGTTTCAATAATTGATACTTTAAAAAAAAATAAAGAACTGCTTTGGGATAAGCCAGATGTTGTTCCTAATGATATTCTTAATATGACTCATTCTGAAGATTATATTAATAATTTAAATAACTCATTTCCTAAAAGTGGCTTAAATTTTTTAGATGGTGATACAGTTGTATCGCCTGGAAGTAAGGATGCAGTATTTCAAGCTGCAGGATCAGCTATAAGTGCAATAGATGGAATTGAGAGCAAAAAATATAAAAATGCTTTTTGCGTTGTAAGACCACCAGGACACCATGCTGAAAAAAACAAATCAATGGGCTTTTGCTGTATTTCTAATGCAGGTGTTGCAGTTAATTATTTAATTAAAAAATATAATTATAAAAGAATTGCATGTGTAGATTTTGATGTTCATTGGGGAAATGGAAATTATGATGTTATGTATGACAACAAAAATTCACTTTATATATCAACACATCAATATCCATTTTATCCAGGTGGTGGCTCAGAAAAAGACAAGGGAAAGTATAATAATTCTCTTAATATACCTCTTCCTGCTGGCACAAATTCTGAGGAGTATTTTAATGCTTATGATAGAGTTTTAGATAGGTTAATTGAATATAAGCCTGATTACCTAATCTTTTCTGCTGGCTTTGATGCTCACAAGAACGATCCATTAGCTCAATTTGAACTTTCATCTAAAGATTTTTATGAAATAACAAGAAGAACACTAAAAGCTACTAATAAATTTACTAAAGGGAAAGTGGTATCTTTATTAGAAGGTGGATACGACCTAAAAGCACTTGCTGAAAGCGCTAATTATCATGTAAATGCATTAATCGAGTCGGAAAATACATAATCATGAAACTATATAAACAAAAATCATCAAATATTGATAACAGGGGACTGTTTGCATCTAAAAATATAAAAAAAGGAACTAAGATTATTTACTATATAGGTAAAATAATTACAAAAAAACAGACCGAAAATAATCCAAAATTTGATAATGATAAAGCGATTTATCTTTTTAACTTAAATAATAGATATGATTTAGACGGTGATTTTGCTTACAATACTGCAAGACTTATTAATCACTCTTGTGATCCAAACTGCGAAGTTGAAGGCAAAGGTTTAAAATTATGGATTAGTTCTATTAAAGATATAAATAAAAATGAGGAACTAACTTATGATTATGGGTTTAGTTTTGATGAAAACTATAAGGATTTTCCTTGTAAGTGTGGCTCCAAAAATTGTTGTGGTTACATAGTTAGAGAGGGATCAAGATGGAGAATAAAAAAGAAAAAAGAAAAATCTAATAAATAATTTTCTCAAGATATAAACCATGTGCAGGGGCAATAGGGGCACAATTTTTTCTAGATTTTGATTTAAATATACTGGTAAATTTTTTTAAGTTCCATTTATTTTCACCAAGGTATTTGAGTGAACCAACCATGGATCTAACTTGACTCTTAAGAAATGACTTTGACACAAATTGAATTTTTATAACATTTTTAACTTTGGTTATTTTTACTTTTTTGATGGTTCTTACCGGACTTTTTGCAGCACAATTAGATGCTCTAAAAGTTGAAAAATCATGAGTTCCAATTAATTTTTTTGCTCCCTTTTTCATCAATTCAACATCAATTTTTTTTTTAATATGCCACTCTCTGTTAAAATTGATAACTGAAGGAGAAGCATCATTTCTAATTAAGTACGTATACCGTCTTTCTTTTGCAGAATATCTTGAATGAAAAAGTTTATTTTTTTTCTTTATTTTTAAAATAGATATTTTTTTTTTATTTAAAAAGAAGTTTAGTGAATTTATTAATTTAACTTTTTGAATAATATTATTTGTAGTATCAAAGTGTGCTGATTGCTCTTTAGCATGAACTCCTGTGTCTGTTCGTCCAGACCCATAAATTTTTATTTTTTCTTTTAATAGTTTAGATAAGACAATCTCAATATTTTCCTGGATTGACTTACCTTTTTTTTGAATTTGCCAACCATTGTATAAAGTGCCTTCGTATTCTATAAGAATCTGATATCTATTCACTTGTAATTATTGTTCCTTTTCTAACCTTATTCCCTAATAAAAATTCGTTAATTAATTGAGGATTCTTGCCCTCTTTTTGTATCTCAATAATACTTATTGAATTTTCACCACACGCTATTGTCATTTGTTCATCGATTACTTCACCGATTGTTGCTGAGTGCTTGTTGGTTTTGGCTTTTAATATTTTATATCTTTTGTTGTTAAACTCAAACCATGCACCAGGTTTTGGATATAATCCATTTATTTGAGCGATTATTTTACGAGCACTATTATTCCAATCTATCTTTCCCTCTATCTTTTGAATTTTCTTTGCGTATGTAGCTTTTGTGTGATCTTGCTCTTTAAATATTGCCTCACCGTCTAAAACTTTTTGCACATTTTCTAAAATTTTTTCTGTACTCAAATAAGATAATTTTTCTGATAAAATTTCTGCGTTATCTTGATCAAGAATATCTACTGAATATTTATTGCATACTGGTCCTGAATCTAATTTTTCATCAATTTTCATAAATGTTATACCAGTTTTTTTTTCATTGTTTAAAATCGATCTTTGGATTGGTGCCGCCCCTCTCCATTTTGGTAATAATGAAGCATGAATATTCAAAAAACCTTTTTTACTCAAATCAAGAATTTTTTTTGAAATTAACTGTCCGTATGCAACAACAATTACAAGATCTAAATTTAATTCTTTAAGATATTCAAATTCTTCATCAATTTTTTTTGGGGTTTTAATTTCTAGATTAAGTTCCTCTGCACATTTATGAATTGGTGATTTCGTAAACTTTTGACCTCTATTTGATTTACTTGGAGGCTGAGTAAAAACACAATTAATTTTATATTTTTGATTAATTTTTTTTAGAATAGGCACAGCAAACTGCGGTGTACCCATGAATACAATATTTGACATTTAAACAACAACTCTATTAGAAGTTTTTTGTTTAGACAATTTTTTTATTATTAAATCTTTTTTAATTTTAGATAAATAATCAATGATTAGTTTTCCATCTAAGTGATTAATTTCATGTTGTAAACATGTTGAGAGTAATCCATCGCATTCCATTTCTTTCTTATCACCGTTTTCGTCTATATAAGATACAGTGCAAATTTCTGGTCTCTCTATCTCAATAAAGGTATTGGGTATTGATAAACAACCTTCCTCATATGTAGACATTTTTTCACTTAATGTTTTTATTTGAGGATTAATAAAACATAATGGTTTTTTTTCATTTTCGTTTTTTGAGACATCTAAAACAACTACTCTTTTAAGAATTCCAACTTGAACAGCTGCTAAACCTATACCATTATGATGGTACATAGTTTCAAATAAATCTTTTATGAGTTTTTTTTCATTTACATCAACTTTATTTAAAGGCTCAGATTTTTTTCTAAGAATATCATCGGGTACTGTAATTAGTTCTTTCACTGACATAGTTTATTTATTGTTTAGACTTTTAAAGGCAAGACTTCTATTAGAATTTCGTTCCTTAAATCTACATTTTTTAGCTCATTCATAGTTGAAACTAATAAATTCACAGTGTTTATATCTAGATCTTCAAGATTACTTTCACCAACAATATCTACTATTTTAATTAATAATAAGCCTAACTCTCCATTCGATAACATTTGTTTTATATCAGAGGAAAATTGATAGTTGTATTCATAAAGATTTGAGTATTTTTTATCTATTTTTACACCATCTGATTTAAGAGATTCGATAAGAATCATATCTTTTGTAGAAAAAACATATTTTTTGTTTCTTTTAATTTTTTTTAAAATATCGTTTGTTTCCTTTTCAGCTTTAGGCAAACTAGTTTTATTTAAAAAGTAATTTAATAATTTTGACTGATGTATTTTTTTATTATTAAATTTTATCTTTCTCTCTTTTTTTAACTTATTGTCGGTATGATTTTCATAAAAAGTAGTAAAATTTGAGGGAACATCGTCTTTTTTTATATTTTTTAATATTACTTTAATTTCATTATCAAACGCATTATCTAATTTTTTTTTTTGGAAAGATTTATATAGTTCAGAAGCCATACTTAATCTTTGCTCAACATCAACAGACAAAAGTAATCTTTGATATAATAAAGCTCTGCCCTCATAATCTGGAAGTAGCTTATAGGCATCTTTGGCATTTAATAGTTGTGTTATGTTAAATTGAAATTTTTTATATGTATCTAGTAGTTCTCTCTCATCAAATACATTTTCATGAGTTGCTCTTTCTAATAATCTTAAATCTTCTGGATTTTCAATATCAAAGGAATTTGTATTTTTAAGAATATTTGATGACGAAAGATAACTCCAGATATATCTAGGTGAATCCATTTTTGGCTCATAATTGAAATCATTATTTGTTTTATGAGATAAGTGAAAATATAAAATATTTTCGTCTGAAATTATTTCATCTTTTTTTGCGTAACCCATTAATATATTAAATTTATTTTCAAAAAAAGTGTCAATCTCGTCCAACTCTTTTGACAAATCAAAAAGTAGTTGGGCTTGTTCTTTTTTATCTTCTAGGATTAAACAATAAATTTTAAAATTATTTAAATATTTATCGGAAATAGCACCACTAACATCAAATATTTCACATGCTTTTTTTACTTCAGAGTTTGAAAGAAAATATTCTGAATAAAATTTAATCAATTTATTTTTATTTGAAACTTCAGAATTATTGATTAGAAATTCTTTAATTAATTCAAAATCTTTTTTGTTTATTAAATGATTAAATTTAAACTCCAAAAATTCCTCTTCAGTAATATTATTTGTTGGAATATATGAATTTGTTAGTAAAGCTATGTCTAATATTTTTTTTGAAAATTCAGATAAGTTTCTATTTAAATTTTTATTTAATATACTTTTAATTAACTCACCATCAGTGTTCGACCACATGTCAATTTTTAAGCCATTCTGCGCAGGATCATATAATCCAGCTAATTTTATAGTGGATGAATCAATTTCATTATTTATTACAATCTCGGAACTAGATTGAATTGATAATGTTGTATTAGTATTTAGATTATTACTTGCGTTTATATTTGAGGTTGAATTCTCTTTGTTAATAATGTCTTTTTTTTCAATTTTCCAAATATCAATTGGTTCATTTGCAAAAGAATAATTATAAAAAAATAAAATTAAGGTTATTTTGAAAATTATTTTACTTAATTGTTTTAAAATTTTCATTAGGCAAAATCACTTCAATTTTTTTGTTGGGGGATGGGAAATCAATCTGACTCAAAACAACAATAGACAAAATCAATATAAAAAAAATAATTCCAGCTTTAATTGCAAATTTCATATTATGTTATATTCCTTTGTAGTATAATGTTTTAAAAGCATATAATTTTGTAAAATCAAAATAAGACATATTTGTGTTTTTTCAACTTAGAAATATATGGAATCAAATAAAAATCTAGTTTTAGTAGGTATGATGGGTTCGGGAAAGACATTAATTGGAAAATTGATTTCTAAACAAACCAAACTTAAATTTATTGATATAGATGATAAAATTGAAGAAAAAGAAAAAATGAAAATTGCAGAAATTTTCAAAAAAAAGGGCGAAAAATTCTTCCGTGAATGTGAAGAGGAAGTAACATTATCATGTTTAAAAGGTGAGAAACAAATTTTATCACTAGGTGGAGGTGCATATATTAATACTAATATTAGGAAAGAATGCAAAAAGAGTTCATTTAGTTTTTGGTTGAATTGGAAAAAAGATATAATAATTAAAAGAATAAATGGTAGCAAAAAAAGACCTCTGGCTATGAAATTAAGTGAAACAGATCTAGAGAGACTAATAAATGAAAGAGCTAAAATATATAGTTTGGCAGACTTCACAATTAATTGTGATCAGCTAAATAAAAATGAAATAGCAAATAAAATTATAAAAAAATATGAAACAAAAAATAATAAAGGTTAAAACTAAAAGTAAAAATTACGAAGTTCATATTGGTACAAATCTAATTTCAAAATTAAGAAATATTTTAAAAAAAAATAAATTATCATTTTCAAAATGTTTAATTGTAATTGACAGTAAGATACCAAAAAAATTTAGAACATTACTCTTAGGAAATTTAAAGAACCAAAAAATTTATACTTTAAATTTTAATGCAAATGAAAAAAATAAAAGTAACCTAAGTATAGATAAAATACATAATGTTTTATTTAAAAATAATTTTTATAGAGAAGACTGTATAATTTCATTTGGTGGAGGAATTACAGGAGATGTAGTTGGATATGCTGCCAGCACATTTAAAAGAGGAATAAAATTTATTAACATACCTTCCACTTTATTGGCTCAAGTCGACTCTTCTATAGGTGGAAAAACAGGTATTAACAATAAATTTGGAAAAAATCTTGTGGGAAGTTTTTATCAGCCAGATTTAGTAATTTCAGATATTAATTTACTACATACCCTCCCCAAAAGAGAAATTATTTGTGGATATGCTGAAATATTAAAAAGTAGTTTAATTGATAGCAAAACAAATTTTGTTTTTTTAGATAAAAATTTAAATAAGATTTTAGACTTAAAAGGAAATTTTATAATTAACGCAATTTTAAATAGCTGTTTATTAAAAAAAAAAATTATTGAAAAGGACGAAAAAGAAAAAAATTTAAGAAAATCTTTAAATCTTGGCCATACTTTTGCTCATGCATATGAGGCTACTCTTGGTTACTCAAAAAAATTAAATCATGGAGAAGCTGTTATATTTGGTTTAATGAATGCTGTAAATTTTAGTAAAGAAAAAAAAATTATTTCAGTTTCAAATTCAGAATTAATAAGTAATCATATTAAAAATATAGAAATTAAAAATAAATATAAAGATCTTTTTAATAAAAGAAAAATTACATCAATTCTAAATTTTATGAAAAGTGATAAAAAAAATAAATCAGATAGTATAAACTTAATATTAATAAGGAATTTTGGAAAATTAAACTTAAATTATCAGGCCAAATCTGGTGAATTGAACAAGTTTTTGTTAAAAGAATTAAATAAAGCTTATTTGTAAAGAATGAATATCAGTTTTCAATTCTTCGCTTAAAATTTTGTAAATTACTTTATTAGACTGAATTCTATTTGTTTTTTTTAATATTTCAGAATTTATTTCTAATTTAATATGATATTTGCCTTTCAGATGTGAATTGTGTTTTAAATGCTTATAAGTGTTGTCAATTATCTTTACATTTTTTATAGAGGTGTCTTTCAAAAGTTTATTTTCAATTTTTTTTGAAAGTTGATTAATATCCATTAAACTTGATATTATATTATATGAAAAATATTTGTGAATGGAATAATTGCAATGAGGAGGGACTTTACAAAGCTCCAAAAGAAAAGGATAACAGCAAAGAATATAGGCTTCTATGTCTAGAGCATGTAAGAGAATTTAATAAAAGCTGGAATTATTTTTCAGGTATGAGCGACGAACAGGTAATCAACTTTTTAAAGTCTGACATGACATGGCATAAGCCAACGCAGAGTTTCAGCTCTTCAGACAATTTTTTCAAAATATTGTGGAATAATACTTTAAAAGATGAAAATGGAAAATTTAAAGATTTTAGTAGTTTGAATCATATGAATAAGTTTAAGTTTAATAGTAATGATCTTAAAGCCTTTGAAATTTTGGGTGTTGGAGTTGGTTTAAAATGGGCCAAAATACAAGAAAAATTCAAAAGACTTGTGAAAAAATTTCACCCTGATATGAATGCTGGCAATAAAAAATTTGAAGATAAGCTTAAAGTGATAACATTAGCTTATACCCAATTAAAAAATACTTATAAGGAAAAAATTGACAACTAATATTGAACAAACCCCAGATATTAAATTATCGATTAAACAAACATTTGGTATAGATTCTGATATGGAAGTGGACGCATTTTCAAAAAAAACTGATTATGTGCCAGATATAGATAGAACTTATAAATTTGATAAAGATACAACTTTAGCAATTCTTTCTGGATTTTCATTTAATAAAAGAGTTCTTGTACAAGGTTATCACGGAACAGGTAAATCCACACATATAGAACAAATTGCAGCCAGATTGAATTGGCCATGTATTAGAATTAACTTAGATAGTCATGTCAGTAGAATAGATTTAATTGGTAAAGACTCAATTGTAATCAAAGATGGAAAACAAGTCACAGAATTCAAGGAAGGAATTCTTCCTTGGTCGATACAAAATCCAGTAGCTTTAGTATTTGATGAATATGATGCCGGTAGACCAGATGTGATGTTTGTAATTCAAAGAGTTTTGGAAGCTGAAGGAAATTTTACTTTATTAGATAAGAATAAGGTCATTAAGCAGAATAAATATTTCAGATTATTTGCAACCTCAAATACTGTTGGTTTAGGGGATACAACTGGACTCTATCATGGAACACAACAAATAAACCAGGGACAAATGGATAGATGGAATATCGTAACAACATTAAATTATTTAGCTTTAGAAAAAGAAATGGAAATTATTTTAGGAAAAAATAAATCTTTAGATAATAATAAAGGCAAAGAGAAAATTGCAAACATGATAAAAGTTGCGACACTTACTAGAAAAGGATTTATGGCTGGAGATATTTCAACTGTTATGAGCCCTAGAACAGTTCTACATTGGGCAGAAAATTCTGAAATATTTAAAGATGTGGGTTATGCGTTCAGAGTAACTTTTTTAAATAAATGTGATGACGTAGAAAAGAATACAATCGCAGAATACTATCAAAGATGTTTTGGTGAAGAACTGCCAGAGTCGATGATAAATATTCAGGTTTAATGAACAAAGATGATCTTATAAAAGAGCAATTTAAACAAGCTTTAAACTCGACGATTAAAGCCATTTCAGGTGAAAAATATCCATTAAAAGACAAAAAATATTTAAAAGAATTTAATATTTCTAAATTTGATAATTTAAAAGATAAGGAAAACTTTATTAAATTAAGAGCCGAGGCAGATTCAGAAGCATTAAAAAGAAAATTTTCTGATAATTCCACTTTAGAACAAAATATTCCAAAAACTCCTACATGCCATACACTTTATAAAATTTCTGAAAAAATAAGATATGAACTTTTAGGCTCACAAATGATGAAGGGAATTTCTAAAAATTTAATGACCAAATACAACAATAAGATAAGTAAGGCAAAATCTGAAAATATAAAAAAGAAAGAAGAATCTAACGTTTCTGAAGCTTTTGAATATTACATGCTTAATAAACTAATGAACGTAAATTTATCAGAAAGTGCTAAAAAAATTTTATCATACTGGAAAGATGATTTTGAAAAATCTTTAGATAAACACATAAATTTTTTAAAAGAAAATGCAGAGAATCAAGACATATACAATTCCAAAATATCAGAAATTCTCCAGAATATGGAAATCTTTGAGTCCGAGGAAGAAAACAAAAGGGAAGAGCAGAAAGAAGATGAGCAAGATAATAACAATTCAAAAGATGATCAAAAAACAGATAGTGGAGAATCTCAGGAAAGAGAAGAGGAAGACAGTATCAATGAAGGTGTTGATAGTTCTGATGAAATGAATGAATTTAGACTTGATGAACAATTAGGAAGTGATGATTCTGAAAACAATGAAATAGAAAATATTGTTCAGAAAAAAAATTTAGGAATAAGTAATAAAGAATATAAAATATATACTTCAGAATTTGATGAGACAGCAAAAGCAGAAACATTGGAAAACTCAGAGGAAATTTCTAAATTAAGAAAAAATCTAGATCAACAGCTGACTAGTTTCCAAGACATAATTACAAAACTCGCAAATAAATTACAAAGACAGTTACTCGCAAAACAAAATAGATCTTGGGAATTTGATCTTGAAGAGGGTTTATTAGATAGTTCAAAATTACCAAGAATAATAATTGATCCATATAATTCTCTTTCTTTTAAAAAAGAGAAAGATTTGGAGTTTAAAGATACAGTTGTGACTTTACTCATAGATAATTCTGGATCAATGAGAGGAAGGCCAATTACTATTGCAGCTCTTTGTGCTGATATATTGTCTAGAACATTAGAAAGATGTTCAGTTAAAGTAGAAATTCTTGGTTTCACAACAAAAAATTGGAAGGGCGGTAAGAGTAGGGAAAAGTGGAATAAACTTGGAAAATTAAAAAATCCAGGACGTTTGAATGACTTAAGACATATAATTTATAAATCTGCTGATACTCACTGGAGACAATCAAAAAAAAATTTAGGTTTAATGCTAAAAGAGGGTTTGCTTAAAGAAAATATTGATGGTGAAGCTATTACTTGGGCTTTCAATAGACTTAAGAAAAGAAAAGAAGAAAGAAAAATTCTTATGGTTATTTCAGATGGAGCTCCGGTTGATGATTCAACATTATCTGTTAACTCGGGTGATTTTTTAGAAAAACATCTAAAGCAAACTGTAAAATCAATTGAAAACAAAAGTGATATCGAAATTCTTGCCATAGGTATAGGCCACGATGTTTCAAGATATTACAAAAAAGCGATAAAAATTGCTGACGTTCAAGAGTTAGGTGATGTAATGATTGGTCAGCTTAGTGGATTGTTTGAAAATAATAAAAAATTACACTAATTTTTTTAAATTTTTATTTTCCCACTCTATTTTTACTTCAGCTCCACCTCTAGTTTCTGAATTTCTAATTGTTATTCTAGCAGAATTTTTTTCTAACAATGTTTTTCCTATAAAAATCCCTAAACCTAGTCCAGTTTTTTTATTATCTTTAGGTTTAAGTGTCTTAATATAAGGCTCTCCAATCTTGTTAAGTATATCTTTTGGTATACCAGGACCATCATCCTCTATTGTTATTTCAGTTTTTTGACTGTCGCTTTTGATAGCAATATAGATATTTTCGTTTGAAAATTTGTTAGCATTTCCAATAAAATTCCTCAAACCATAAACAATTTCAACAGATTTTAGTATTTCAAATGAGTTAGAATCTTGCTCTTTATCAATATTGAAATTCTTATTAGAAATTTCCTTAAATGAGTTAACTATCTCATTAATATAATCGTAAAGCGTTTTATTTTTGTCAATAAAATCATCTTCTATAGTAGGATTTAATGTTAGTTTTTTTAAAATATCATTACACCTGTTAACTTGACTAATTAATAGTTCGAGATCTTTTTTAACATCATCATTATCTTTAAATTGATCAAATAAATCGTGAGAAATAATTTTAATTGTAGACAAGGGAGTGCCAAATGAATGAGCAGCAGCAGCGGCTTGTCCTCCAAGTGAAACGAGTTCGTGTTCCTTAGAAATTACTTCTTGAATTTTATCTAATGCATCTTTTCTAAGGTTCGTTTCTTGTCCAAAAATAAATGCAAAATAGTTTAAAAAAAATAATGCAATTATCAATGCTAAAGGAATTGCATAGTAATAATATAAACTAATACTATATTCATCTAATGGTTTTGGCATTTCATAATGATAGAAAGTTAAAAATATAATCGATGCTAGAGTAATTAAAATTAAAGCAATATTTGTTCTAATATTCAAATTCGATGCAGCAAATACACTTGGTATCAAAAGAAATATTGAAAATGGATTTAAAATTCCCCCAGATAAATAGAGTAAAGCACTCAATTGAAGAATATCTAAAGATAAAAAATTAAAAGAAGTTAAATTTGAAAGTATTGTTTTTTTATAAAAAATCATTAAGTAGAGGTTACTTAAAACTCCAATAAAAATAATCAAATTAGATAAAATAAAATTAAACTCAAAATTAAAAAAAAATTTTACTGTGTTTATAGTTATAAATTGACCTAAAATTCCTATCCATCTTAAATTAACATAAGTAGACTTATTTAATGATGCTGTTTTGACAGATTCTTTTAAATCCATCTAAATATCTAAGTTTGAAACATTTATTGCGTTTTCAACAATAAAATCTTTTCTTGATGAAACATCGTTACCCATTAAGGTTTGTATTAAATCTTGATCTTTTTTACTATTCTTTGAATATTGAACCTGTAACAAATTTCTTGTTTCAGGATTTAAAGTTGTATTCCATAATTCATCTGGGTTCATTTCTCCCAGTCCTTTAAACCTTTGAATGTTTAATTTGGACTTTTCAATTTGGAGAGTATTATTAAATTCTTTAGAATTTTTTTTATATTTTTTAATATCCTTTGAATTTTTTATTAAATAACTTTCAAGCTCATTTTCATCTTTGATATATATACTTTTAGTTCCTTTATTAATTTTAAATAAAGGTGGCTGAGCAAGATAAACGTGTCCAAACTCAATTAATTTATCAAATGGTTTATTATTAAAAAAAGTTAATAATAATGCCCTTATATGTGAACCATCAACATCAGCATCTGTCATTATTATTATTTTTCCATATCTTAAATCTTTGAGATCTATATCCTCATTTTTTGGATCAAGACCAAGTGCATTTATCAATGTAACTATTTCATTTGATGAAATCATCTTTGATAAGCTTTTAGTTCTTAAATCATTAGCATTTCCATTCTTTTTAGATCCATTAATATCTGTAAAGGTATTCAATATTTTTCCTCTAAGCGGCAAAACTGCTTGGTTTTCACGGTTTCTGCCTTGTTTGGCTGAACCACCAGCTGAGTCTCCCTCTACAATAAATAGTTCGGTACCATCTTGCTTTGAATTTTGACAATCTGCTAATTTTCCTGGCAATCCAGTTAATTCTAAAGCTCCTTTTCTTCTTACATTTTCTCTTGCCTTTCTAGCTACATCTCTTGCTACAGCAGCCTGGATAATTTTAGTTAAGATAATTTTTGAAATTGATGGATTTTGATCAAACCAAATAGACAACTTCTCGTTAATGATAGTTTCAACAATATTTCTCACTTCTGATGAGACTAATTTATCTTTTGTTTGAGAAGAAAATTTAGGGTCGGGAATTTTGATAGAAAGAACTGAAGTTAATCCTTCTTTAACATCATCTCCTGATAAAGAAACTTTATTTTTTTTTAATAAGTTTTGTTCATTTGCATATTTATTTACTACTCTTGTTAATGCACTCCGAAATCCAAGAAGATGTGTTCCTCCATCTTTTTGATAAATGTTATTAGTATAAGGTAATACATCTTCACTATACCCTGCATTCCACTTAAGGGAGCATTGAACATCAATATTATTTTTTAAACCTTCAATGTAAATTGGTTTTTTAAAAAGATCATTTTCATTTTTGTTTTTTAAACTTTCTTTTTTCTCGTCAATGAATTGCACAAATTCATTAATACCTCCTTCAAATTTGAATTCTAATGTTTTTGGTTTTTTTTGTCTTAAATCGCTTAAAACTATTTTTATGCCCTTATTTAAAAAAGCTAACTCTCTCATCCTTTTTTCTAAAATAGAAAAACTAAATTTAATGGATGAAAATATATCTTTCGATGGAACAAAATTAATTTCGGTTCCGCTAGTTTTTGATTTTCCAACTTGTTTTAAGGAAGTTTTAGCATCTCCATTTTTAAATTCTATATAGTATTTTTTATTATCTCTATTAATTGTAAGTTTTAATCTTTCGGAAAGAGCATTAACAACTGATACTCCGACTCCGTGTAGTCCACCAGAAACTTTATAAGAGTTATGATCAAACTTACCACCAGCATGAAGTTGAGTCATTATAACTTCGGCAGCTGATTTTTTTTCACCCTTATGAATATCAACAGGAATTCCCCTGCCGTCATCAATCACTGTTACAGAATTATCATCGTTTATACTTACTTCAATTTTTTTACAAAAACCTGCTAGAGCTTCATCAATAGAATTATCTACAACTTCGTAAACCATATGATGTAATCCGGTCCCATCATCAGTATCACCGATATACATACCTGGTCTTTTTCTAACAGCTTCTAAACCTTTTAGGACTTTTATGGAGTCTGCTTGGTAGGTGTTTGAATTATTTTTTGTCATTAATTTTTAATATGGAAAGAATTTTTATAACATTTTTACAAAAAATTTAAAAATGGTAGAAGCACAAATGCTTAAATTAGTGTTGAATATCAACATTTATTCGATGTTTTTTAGTTTTTTTTTCTATTTCAGTAAAACCTGTGAAAAAGATCAATTTTCTAACAATAATATGGCGGAGAGAATGGGATTCGAACCCATGATAGAGTTTCCCCTATACACGCTTTCCAAGCGTGCGCCTTCAACCACTCGGCCACCTCTCCTTTAGTCACTATTTCTAAATACACATAATGATGTATTTCTGATATTTAAGACGTTTTTCTCTTTGGAAATTTCATTTAAGTAATTCACAACATTTTTAGCTGACTGTTTGCCAGGTACGTAATCATGCCATAAAATTATTCCGTTTTTGTTGAGCATTTTGAATGATTTCTCTGTATCATTTTTTACAACAGAATAAGTATGACCACCATCTATAAATATTAAATCAAATTTATTTATATATTTGCTCTCATCAAACTTGGTTGAATCTTCAAAAATAATGTTAATTTTATTCTCAACATCAGTACCTGAAAATAGAAATTTTTCATATATACTCTCATTTATTATATTTCTAAATGAAATCTTATTATCTATATCTTCTTTATTTAAATTTTTTACTTGGTCTGGCCCAAGAGTTAAGGATGTAATTTTAGCATCTTTATTTGAATTAAGCGCCATTAAATAAGTAGTTTTTCCACTACAAGTACCAAATTCAAATATATTATTACTTTTTTTACTTAACACAGATATTATCCATGCTTCATAGTCAGAGGTCATTCCTACAATTTTATTTTGCGGAGAAATAATAAAATTTTTAATTATAGTGTCTTCTTTAGGGCCCTTTAAATTTTTACTTATCAATTTCTCATCAAAAATTTCGTCTAGCTCAGATATATTTATTTGTTTTATTTTACTTTTATAAAATAAATTTTTAACTTTTTTTTTATTTGTTTTATATGTTAGGAACAAAATTATTAAAAATAAAATTAGGATTATTATGTCTTTTGTCATTCTTTATTAATTCTTAAAACGCCTATAAATGCTTCTTGAGGAATCTCAACTTTTCCAAATTGCTTAGCTCTAGCTTTACCTTTTTTCTGTTTTTCTAGAAGTTTTCTTTTTCTATCTGTTGCCCCACCTCCATGAATTTTTGTTAATACATCCTTTTTAAAACCTTTGATGGTTTCTCTAGCAATAATTTTACCTCCAATAGCCGCTTGAACCGGTATCATAAAATTATGCCTTGGAATTAAATCTTTTAATTTTTCACAGACCTCTCTACCAGTAGTTTGAGCAAAATCTTTATGTATCATCATTGCAAGAGCATCAACAGGTTCTGAGTTTACAAGTATATTCATTTTTACAAGGTCTCCTTCTTTGTGATCAATAATTTCATAATCAAAACTAGCATAACCACTTGTCATAGATTTAAGACGATCATTAAAGTCAAAAACGACTTCATTTAAAGGTATCTCATAATTAATTACTGCTCGATTTCCTGAATAACTTAAATTAGTTTGTATACCTCTTTTATTTTGACATAACTTGATAATTGATCCCAAGTACTGGTCTGGAGTGATAATTGTAGCTTTAATCCATGGTTCTTCAATAAATTTTATATAAGTAGGATCTGGTAAATTTGATGGATTTTGGAGTTCGACAATTTCACCATTATTTAGGTGAACTTTATAAACAACACCAGGTGTTGTAGTTAATAAATTAATATCAAACTCTCTTTCAAGCCTTTCTGTGATTATTTCAAGGTGTAAAAGACCTAAAAAACCACATCTAAAACCAAGGCCTAAGGCAGATGATGATTCTGCTTCATAAGAAAAACTAGCATCATTTAATTGTAATTTAGCAAGTCCATCTTTTAATTTTTGATATTCAGAACTATCTACAGGAAATAAACCACAAAAAACTACTGGCTTACTTGGTTTAAAACCTGGTAATGCATCTTGGAGGGGATTTTCTGCATCACATATAGTATCTCCAACTTTAGTTTCTGATAAAATTTTAATACCAGTTGTAATAAAACCTATTTCTCCAGCATTAAGTTCACTCACATCTTTTGCCTTAGGTGTAAAAACACCAACCTTTTCTACTATATATTCTTGATTTGTAGACATCATTTTTATTTTCATATTTTTTTTTAGTTTTCCGTCTATAATTCTAACCAATATAACTACTCCAAGATAAGTGTCATACCAGCTATCAACTAGTAAACATTTTAATTTGCTATTTTTTTCACCTTTAGGTCCAGGCAAAGAATTAATAATTTGCTCAAGAATTTCATCTATTCCTTGTCCAGTTTTTCCAGAGCAAGGAACAGAATTAGATGTATCTATGCCAATAACATCTTCAATTTGATTATTTGTTCTTTCAAGATCAGATGCTGGTAGATCAATTTTATTTAATACTGGAATAATCTCATGATTTATATCAAGTGCTTGATATACATTTGCAAGTGTTTGTGCTTCTACGCCTTGAGTACTATCTACAATTAATATTGAGCCCTCACACGCATAAAGGCTTCTACTAACTTCATAACTAAAATCTACATGTCCTGGGGTGTCTATAATATTTAAAATATATTTTTTACCATTTTTAGCTTTATAATTTAATTTAACTGTTTGTGCTTTAATTGTTATCCCTCTCTCTCTTTCTATATCCATAGAGTCAAGCACTTGAGATTTCATTTCTCTATCACTCAAACCTCCACATTTATGAATTATTCTGTCAGCTATAGTTGATTTGCCATGATCTATATGAGCTATAATTGCAAAATTCCTAATGTTGTCTATTGTATTGCCCATTTTTAGGATCTAATTTTTGCGCCAGACTTTGACTCAACTGAAGAGATAATTAGTGTATTAATGTTGTCCAGGTCATTTTCATTTAATGTTTTTTCTTCTGACTGAATAGTTACATTAACAGCTATAGATTTTTTTCCCTCTGGGATATTTTCTCCCTCAAATACATCAAATACTCTTACTGACTTAATTAATTTGTTATCAACAGATTTAATTATATTAACTAATTCTTGAGATTTAAAATTTTTATTAATAATAAATGCAAAATCTCTCTCTGATTTTTGATAATCAGAAAATTTATATTCAGATTTTGAATCTTTTATTTTTTGTTTTGACTCTTTTATGTAATCAAGACAAATTTCAAATATTACCAAACCTTCAGTTTTTATATCTAATTTTTTTATTATGTTTGGATGTATTTCACCAAAATATGCTATAGCATTTTTTTCTTTTTTATTTTGGTATACTCCTCCAGATTTTCCTGGGTGATAGTAAGAAGGAGTTATATCATCTATAATAATATCATCTTTATTAATCCCTGCTTCATAAAGACTTTGTATTACATCTTTTTTTACATCGAATGTATCTACAATTCTTTCTTTATCATTCCAAGATAGTCTTGAAACCTTTCCTGCTCTTACAGCACCTATCACAGTCAGTTGATCTCCAGGATTTTTTCCTTTAAACGACGGACCAATTTCAAATAAAGAAATATCCTTAATTCCTCTATCTAAATTTTTCTTTAAATAAAATATCAAATTCGGGAAAATAGAATTTCTTAGAACATTTAGATCTGAACTAATCGGATTTACAATTGGTATTTCTTCATCATTTTCTTTAAATAATTGATTAATTTTAGAATCTGTAAATGACCATGTCACGGTCTCTAAATATCCTTTAGATGCGACAGATCTTTGTAAAAAATGAAATAATTTCTGATAATAATTAAGTGTTGGCTTTAATCTTGTCTTAATAGGTTCTGAAATATTAATATGTTCATAACCTTTTATTCTCACTATTTCTTCAACAATATCAATTGGTTGAGTTATATCAGGTCTCCAAGAGGGTACTACTAACTTTAAAATTTTTTTATTCTTAGATACATTAAAACCTAACTTTTCTAATATTTTGATTAATTCTTTATTTTCAACATTAAATCCAGTCGTTTTTTCAAAAAGAAATGGATCAAAATTTATTATTGTTTTTTTATAATTTTCGATTTTTTTTACATCTAAATTGCTTATTTCACCTCCGCAAATTTGTTTTATTAGTTCAGATGCTTTTATTAATCCTTCTTCAATTGAAAGGGGATCTATGCCTCTTTCGAATCTGAATTTTGCATCTGTATCTATATTTAATTGTTTAGAGGTTTTTCTTATTGAACGTGGTAAAAAATAAGCAGATTCTAATAATATATTTTTAGTCGAATATTCTGTTCCAGATCTTGTCCCACCAATTATACCGCCAAGACCAAGGACTCCAGATCTGTCGGAAATAACGCACATATCATTTTCTAAAATATATTTTTTATTATCTAAGGCTTCGAAGCTTTCTCCTTTAGAAGAACTTCTAACAATAATTTCATTATCTATTTTATCTGCATCATAAGCATGTAATGGTCTATTTAAATCAAACATTACATAATTAGTAATATCGACTATCGCAGATATTGGTTTTTGGCCTAAAGACAGAATTTTATCTTTTAGCCATTTTGGACTCTCTTTATTTGTTACACCTTTTATTAAACAACTTCCAAATATTGTGCATCCTTGAGCTTTTTCTTTTTTTATTGTTACGTTTATATTTTGATTGCCTCTATATTTTAAATTGGATTTTTTATTAATTTTTAATTTACCAGCACCAGCAGCAGATAAATCTCTAGCAATTCCTCTTACTCCTAAACAATCTGGTCTATTGGGCGTAATTGATAAATCTATTACTTTTTCAGAAGTGTTTTTAAAATATTTTTCTCCAATTTTATTTGCATATTTATTGTTTTTTAATTCTATAATTCCATCACTTTCATTGGATAATAGTAATTCTGACTCAGAACAGAGCATTCCATATGATGTTACACCTCTTATTTTACTTACAGATAATTTCATCTGATTTTTAGGAATAATCGATCCTGGAGGTGCATAAACAGTCAAAAGACCATTTTTTGCATTTGGGGCTCCACATACTACTTCAATTGTTTTGTCACTACCTATATCAACATCACATAACTTCAATCTGTCAGCATTTGGATGAGTTTTGGCATTTATAATTTTTGCAACAATAAATGTATCTAATTCAGATGTAGTACTCTCAAAACTTTCTACTTCTAGACCAATATTAGTTAATTTATCTATTATTTGATTATTGTTAAATTTTGTATCAAGATGGTTTTTTAACCAGTCAACTGTGAACTTCATCTACTTAGTCCTCTATAATTTGAAGGAACATCCAATGGATCAAAGCCAAAGTGACTTAACCATCTATAATCAGTCTCAAAAAAGGCTCTTAAATCATTAATTCCATATTTTAACATTCCAAGTCTGTCTATGCCAATTCCAAAGGCATATCCTTGATATTTACTTGGATTAACATTTACATTTTTTAAAACATTTGGATGAACCATTCCACAGCCTAGAATTTCTAACCATTTATTACCTTCACCAATTACAATCTTTCCATTTTTAATTTCATATCCTATATCTACTTCTGCTGAAGGTTCCGTAAATGGAAAATGACTTGGTCTGAATCTCATTTTAATTTTATCAACTTCAAAAAACTCCTTAATAAAATAATTTAAACATCCTTTTAAATGTCCCATATTTATATTCTTATCTATATGAAGTCCCTCAACTTGATGAAACATAGGAGCATGAGTTTGATCACTATCTGATCTGTAAGTTCGTCCTGGAGCAATAATTTTAAAAGGAGGTTTACCTTTTAGCATAGTTCTTACCTGAACTGGAGATGTGTGAGTTCTCAAAAGTAATTCCTTGTTATTGTCAAGGTAAAAGGTATCATGCATATCTCTAGCAGGATGGTTATCCGGTGTATTTAATGCAGTAAAATTATTATATTCATTTTCTACATCTGGGCCTTCCTCAACACTAAATCCTATTTCAGAAAATATAGATGAAATTTCATCTATTACCTGGGAGACTGGATGAATTTTACCAATTTCAATATCTCTTTCTGGAAGAGTTACATCAATTTTTTCTTTCTCAAGCTTTAAATTAATTTCTTTAGTTTCAATTTCTTGAATTTTGATTGATATTTTATTTTGAAGTTCATCTTTAATATTATTTAAATCTGAGGCTAATTTTTTTCTTTCCTCTACAGAAATCGAACCTAATTTTTTAAATTCGTTCGATATAATTCCGTTTTTTCCAAATAGTTCGGATTTGATGTTATTTACTTTTTCAATATTATTTTCTTTGTTAAGCTTATCGATATAATCATCTTTTATTTTTTTAATATCAGACATTTTAATAGAATATTTGTTAAAGGAAGAAAAACAATAGTCTTGATTAATTTAATGCTGCTTGAGCCCTTTTAACTATAGTTTTGAATGCTTCGGGGTTATCGTAAGCAATTTCTGCAAGAATTTTTCTATCTAATTTAATTCCTGATTTGCTTAAACCATTAATAAACTTTGAATATGTTATACCTTCGGATCTGACACCAGCATTAATTCTTTGTATCCACAGTGATTTGAAATCCCTTTTTTTATTTCTTCTATCTCTATAAGCATACTGCATAGCTTTTTCCATTGCTTGTCTTGCAACTCTTATCGTATTTTTTCTTCTTCCCCACTGACCTTTAACAGCTTTTAAAACTTTTTTATGTTTAGCTCTGCTTGTAACTCCTCTTTTAACTCTTGCCATTTTATCCTCTTAAACTGTAAGGCATATAAGATTTTACTATCTTACCATCTTGTTTGGATAAAACAGTCGTGCCTCTTTGTTTTCTAATTTGTGAATTCGTTCTTTTAATCATGCCGTGTCTTTTTCCAGCCTGTGGGGTAATAACCTTACCTTTGGCTGAGATTTTAAATCTTTTTTTAGCTGAACTTTTTGTTTTTAACTTGGGCATAATTTTCGGGGTTATACAAATATTAAATTAAATTTACAACTAGAAATATGGCTTATAAAGGCTGGATTACCATAATCATTTGCTTTCCATCAAATTTTGGCTGAAGCTCTACTCTCCCAATAGTCTCCATATCTGCCTTAATTTTATCCATTAATTCATTGCCAAGGTTTGAATGTTGTAACTCTCTCCCTTTGAACCTTATTGTAAATTTGACTTTATCACCTTTTGCCAAAAATTTCTGAGCATTTTTA
>CACHAX010000014.1 GCA_902577875.1 uncultured Pelagibacteraceae bacterium
TAATTATGCATAATTTCGACTTAAAAAACAGAACAGCAATTGTAACTGGTGGAGCTCAAGGTTTTGGTTATGCAATTGTAAAAAGATTTATAGATTCTGGAGCCAATGTAATTATATGGGATATTGATAAAAAATTTATTGATCTTGCCTTAAAAGAAATAAACAATGAAAGATTAAATTATCAGATTGTTGATATAACAAACTATGATGAAGTAATTAATAATTTTAAAATAATTTGTGAAAAATATAAAATAGATATTTTTGTAAACAATGCAGGTGTTGCTGGGCTAAATGATAAAGTTTGGAATTATCCGAATGAAGAGTGGTTAAAAGTTATTAATACTAATTTAAATTCTACTTTTTATTGTTGCAAAGTAGTTGTGCCACACATGATAAATAATAATTATGGTAGAATTATAAATATTGCTTCAATTGCAGGAAAAGAAGGTAATCCAAACGCAAGCGCTTACAGTACCTCAAAAGCTGGGGTTATTGCATTAACTAAATCTCTGGGGAAAGAATTAGCTGATAAAAATATAGCTGTTAATTGTATTACACCAGCAGCTGCTAAAACAAGAATTTTTGACCAAATGACTGATGAACATATAAATTATATGCTATCAAAGATTCCAAGAAATAGATTTGTTAAGGTTGAGGAACTTGCCTCTATAGCATGTTGGATGGCTTCTGAAGAAAATTCATATACCACAGGAGGAGTTTTTGATCTTAGTGGAGGTAGAGCAACATATTGATGTCAGATTATACTATAACAAAAATAAAGGTTTCTATTGTAAAAACGCAGAGCGCTGGTGCTGATTATACAGATCATGCAGAGGGTCATTGGATAAATGACAGGATAATAGCCAATCCAATGTCCATGTATGATAAGTATAAAAATTCTAGATCCTCTTGGGGTATGGATGTTTTAAAAGGTATATTCATTCAAATTTTTACAGAAAAAGGTAATGAAGGTTTTGCTACTGCTTATGGTGGATACTTGTCAGCATGGATTATCAAAAATCATTTAGAAAGATTTTTAATTGGTTCAGATGCAAGAGACTTTAATAGGCTTTACGATCAAATGTATAGAGCAGCAATCCCATATTCTGGGCAGAATGGAGTGGTTATTAATGCGATTGCAGGAATAGATTTAGCGATGTGGGATTTGATTGGTAAAATTAAAAAAGAACCTGTTTATAATTTAATTGGTGGAAAAGTTAGGGACAAGCTACATACTTATGTAACTGGTGTTCAGCCAAAAATGTATAAAGATTGGGGACATTTTGGTGCAAAATATCCTTTACCATATGGACCTGGTGATGGTCCTGATGGATTAAAAAAAAATCAAGAAATTTTTATGGAACTAAGAAAAGAGGTTGGAAAAGATTATCCTCTTATGATTGATTGCTATATGGCATTAAGTGTTCCCTACGCAATCGATTTAGCAAACGCTTTAAAAGAGGCAAATATTTATTGGATTGAAGAAGTATTACCTCCACATGATTTAGAAAGTCATAAATATATAAAAAGAGCATGTCCATGGCAAAGATGGACAACTGGAGAACATACTAATACAAAGTATGGTTTTAAAAAGCTTCTTGAAGATAAGTCAGTTGATATAATTCAACCTGATGTAACTTTGTGTGGTTTATCAGAAGTAATCAAAATTATGAATATGGCGTCAGCTTATGATACTTTAGTAATACCTCATTGCAGTGGTGTTTATGCTTACAATTTTGGAATATCTTCCGTTATGACACCAATAAATGAATTTATTAATTTAAGTCCTAACGGTGATAAAATAGTTCCTGTTTTTGGGAAGATTTTCACTGATGAACCAATTCCGAAGGATGGTTATATAAGTTTGAGCGATAATCCAGGATTTGGAGTAACTTTAAACCATGAAGTAGAATTGGAGGAGGTAAAATTTTAAAAAATAAGTGACGAAAGAGTTATTATTTAAATCTGGTAAAGAACTAAAAAAACTCATAAAAAAAAAAGAAATTTCTCCTGTTGAACTAACTAAATTATCACTAAAAAGAATTGAAGAAACAGAACCTAAAATTAATGCTTTTTTCAGCATTATGCACGAACAAGCTATTTCCAAGGCTAAAGAGATTGAGTCAAAAGTTTTAAAAAATGAAGAATTAGGATTGCTTGGAGGTCTGCCTACTTCTATAAAAGATCTAGAGCCAGTAAAGGATATTCAAGTTACCAAAGGATCATTAACTACTGGTCAAACAATTGCCGATAATGATCAAATAATCGTTGAAAGAATAAAAAAGGAAGATGGAATAATACTTGGTAAAACAAGCTGTCCAGAGTTTGGACATAGTGGATCAAATGAGACTAAATTAAAAGACCATTGTAGAAATCCATGGAATTTAGAATATACTTCTGGAGGGTCGAGTGGTGGTGCTGCTGCATCAGTAGCTGTTGGAGTAAATACAGTTGCTCAGGGGTCTGACGGAGGTGGCTCAGTTAGAATACCAGCTTCTTTTTGCGGACTATTTGGTTTAATTGGTACACAAGGAAGAATTCCTAGACGACACGCCGGAATAATGAGTTGGTTACCGGTCAATTACTCCAGAATTGGACCAATTAGCTGGTATGTTGAAGATAGTGCTTTACTCTTTGAAGTCATGTCCGGTCCACATCCTGAAAATGAGTCCATGACAATTCAAGAAAAGGAGAATTTCTTAATAAATATTGATAAAGGTATAAAAGGAAAAAAAATTGCAATACCTTATAAATTCGGAACAAGAATTGTTGATGATGAAGTAAATGAAATTTTTAACATCAACGTAAAATTATTTGAAAAATTAGGTGCGAATTTAGAAGAAATAAAATTTGATTTTGATTTAAATGATCTTGAACAACCATTTCATAAATATCTAATGCATACATTTTCTTCATGTGTTAATGAGATATTTTATAATATTGATAAAAACAAATTGATGCCTCATGTGAAAAATACTATTGAAAGAGGATCTAAAGTAATGGCCAAAGATTATGCTAAAGCTCTAGCACAATTGATGGAATATAGATTTAAAATGGAAAAAATTTTTAATAAATATGATTTTATAATTAGTCCTACAGTAGCTATTCCACCACATAAATGTAACGAAAGACCAAATATTATTGATGGCAAAATAGATATATCATATATTGATGATATAGAGATGTTTGAAAAAAATAATTATGATTATTCGTCCTGGATTTATGTTCTCGCACAATTTACAGCTCCTTTTAACTGGAGCGGAAATCCTGCAGTATCAATTCCTTGTGGATTTACAAAAAAAGGTATGCCTATAGGTCTTCAATTAGCTGGGAAAAAAAAAGGTGAATTGAGTTTAATACAAGCATCTAAAGAATTTGAAAAAATAAAACCTTGGCACCAATATAGACCTAGAATATGAGTTTAAATAAATCAGATTTAAATTTTTATAAAAAAAATGGTTATCTAGTTAAAAAAGAATTAATACCGATTAAAATAATAAAAAAAATTAATAACTTAATAAAACAAATTATAAAAAAAGAAGAAAGAAGAAATTCAAAAATAACAAATTTAGGTGGATCATTTAATAATACTTTTGTTTATAATTCTAATTCGTCAAAAAATAGAGAAATTTTAAGATTGAATAATCCCACAAACTATAACAAAATGTTTTTCAAATTATCAAGAAATAAAAAAATAATTAATATTGTTAAAACACTACTAGGTGGATCTGTTAGATTTCACCACTGCAAATTAAATTTTAAACTTCCATCAAAAAAAGGTGGAGAAGTAAGCTGGCATCAAGATTGGGCATTTTATCCTCACACAAATGATGATTTAGTAACTGTTGGTGTTTATTTAGAAGATTGCAATGAAGAAAATGGCCCATTGCAAGTAATTCCAAAATCGCACAAAACCAA
Organism: uncultured Pelagibacteraceae bacterium; assembly: GCA_902577875.1. Lineage (GTDB taxonomy): Bacteria > Pseudomonadota > Alphaproteobacteria > Pelagibacterales > Pelagibacteraceae > Pelagibacter. Next base: position 3,919 of record CACHAX010000014.1, read on the forward strand.
AATATACAATCATCATAATAAAAAAAAAGAATTTGTTGGTAAAATTTGTGAAAAAATTAATTTAAAAAGCAAGAAATCATTAATTGGGCTTGCAGGAACTGTAACATTTCATCATGTTAGAACTATTCATGGGTCTGGATTAAATCTTAAAAATTCCAAAAGACCGCTAATGTTATTTGGATATTGTAATACCGATTCATGGCCGTTAACATCTGATGCATCAATTAATCCAAATGAAGATTTTGAAAAATATAATAAATGTATCATTGTAGGAAAGAAAACTTTGGTACCTAGATTTGAAAAGGTGCCTTTGATCATACCTCTCCCTAAAAAAAGTGTTTCGATTTATCAACTTCAAAAATCTAGATAAAGAATGATTAAAAAAAAACTGAATGGAATTGTTCCGATGATCTATTGTTTTTTTAACAAGAATAATCAAGTCGATCTAAATATTATCGAAGAAGAAATTAAAATTATAAACCATTTAAAGCTTAAAGGGATAGCTTGTTTAGGATTAGGAACAGAAGTAAACAAGCTGACTTTTAAGGAAAAAGTAAATATAATTGAACTAATATCAAAAAATAAAAATAAAGATGCGTATTTTACAATTACAATAAGTGGTGAAAGCTACAAAGATCAATTAAAATTAATCGAAATCGCAAATAAAAATTGTGCTGATTGGTTAATATTACAACCTCCTGCAAAAAAAAAACTTAGTGAAATAGAATGTTTTGAATTTTTTAATAAAATAATTAAATCTATAAATGTTAATACTTTTGTGGGAATTCAAAATGCTCCTGAATATTTAAAATCTTCATTATCTACTAAAAGTGTTCTAAAGCTCTACAAAAACTACAGAAATTTTAGATATATAAAAGGTGAAGGAACTTCTAAGGTGCTTAAGCCAATTGTTAATGCTTATCCTAAAAATTTAAAAGTTTTTAATGGAAGAGCAGGATTAGAAATAATTGAAAGCTTAATGATTGGTTGTGAAGGAATAATGCCTTCTGTGGAATTTTCAGATAAATTAAATGAAATTTACAAATTAGTTAAAATTAGAAAATTAAATGTAGCTGAAAAAAAATATAATCATATAAAAAGTGATATCAAATTTGTAATGAAGGATATTCCAACTTTTATTTGCTATGGAAAAAGAGTCTTTGCGTATCGTATGGGTTTAAAAAATATATATGATAGAAATCCTTATCTAAAACCAACAGAGTATGGTTTAAAAAAGTCAAAAGAAATATCAAAAAAACTAGGTTTATATTAATTTTTTTTTTTCTTTATAAGAGGAAAACTTAAAGCAACTATAGATAACACAAAAAATGTTAAAGCAATTGGTCTTCTGAGAAACATAAACCAATTCCCATCGAATATAACTAATGATTGCCTTAATGTTCCTTCAACTAATTCTCCTAATATCAAACCTATTATTACTGGAACAACTGAAAATCCATATCTTCTCATAAAAAATCCAATAACTCCAAATAATAACATGATCCAAACATCTATAATTGATTGGCTTAGTGAGTAGGTTCCGCAAACTGAAACTGCAAAAATCATTGGCCATAATAATTTATTTGGAACTAGTGTTATTCTTGCAAATATTTTGGCTCCGAAAAATCCTAATATAAAGAATAAAATATTTGCAATTAACATCGACCCAAATATTCCATAAAGAAACTCGGGTTGTTCTCTAAATAAATCTGGACCCGGTCTCACACCATGTATAATTAATCCTGTAAGTATTACTGCTGTAGTCGCACTACCAGGAATGCCTAGAGCTAGTGTTGGAACCATAGCACCTCCAGTAGCCGCATTATTTGCTGCTTCAGCTCCAGCTATTCCTTCAATTGATCCTTTTCCAAAATCATCAGGTTTTTTTGACCATCTTTTTGCTTCAGCATATCCTATTAATGATGCAACAGTTCCTCCCTCTGCTGGTAAAACACCAATAAATGATCCTATGCCGCTAGATCTAATAATTGTTTTCCAAGTTTTTTTATAATCATCGATTGATGGAAGTTTAACTGCTTTTAAAGCTACTCTATTAAATATTTGGTTAATCAAAGTAGATTGAGTTAACATTTCACTAATAGCAAATAAACCTACTACTACTGGAATAAAACCAATACCTTCAGTTAATTCATTAATTCCAAATGTAAACCTATCTATAGATGTCATAAAATCTTTACCAACGGTTGAAATTAGAATTCCAAAAGCACCAGCAATTAAATTTTTAATAGGACTGCCTTCACCAATTGATGCAAGCATAGTTAATCCAAAAATTGCTAGAGCAAAATATTCAGGTTGACCGAATTCGTATGCTAAATTTGCAAGTAAAGGAGCAAAAAATATAAGAACTATAACACTTGCAATTCCACCAATTACGCTTGAAACGGTTGCCATACCTAAAGCTCTACCAGCTTCTCCCTTTTGTGCTAATGGGTAACCATCTAAACATGTAGCTGCTGCTGCAGGGGTTCCGGGGGTATTTATTAAAATTGCAGTAATTGCACCTCCATAAGTTCCTGCACAATAAATTGCAGTTAGTAATACAATTGCAGATAGTGGATCTAGTGTCATCGTAAATGGTAATATTAAAGCACCGCCTGTTGTTGGTCCTAGTCCAGGAAGAACTCCAAGAATTAACCCAAAAATTGTTCCAAAAAATAAAACAATTAATAATTTATAACTAAATAAAGGAGCAAAGATTAAACCTAAATTTTCCATTTTATCCGTAATAAAGGTTTGTAATAATTCCAGGTGGAAATCGTAATCCTAAAATTGTTTCAAAAAATACAAAAACAATTAAAGGAAATATAATTGATACCATTATTAAATAGGCAACTCTTCTTTCTCCCCAAAAGTAAGAAACTATGATTGAAAGTAATGCTATGCCTAAAAAGAAATCTAAAAATTTTGAAACAGTTATAAAAACAAAAAATGAAAGCAAAGTGATATAAAATGAATTAGGTAATTTTTTTTCATTTTTCCAGGGATTTTTAAGAGAAATAAAATAAGTTAATAAAGTTAGTGCAATAATTAAAATTAATAGGGCCTTTGGAAATGTTGCTGGTTGGATACCTCTATTTAATATAGGAGGCACTATATCAAAAGTAAAAGTAAAGTATAATAGGATTAAAGAAATTACTATTATTACAGCTGATACAATGAATGAACTTTTAAAAAAAAGGGACAAATTTTTGTTTGTCCCTTTTTCGTTATGTACATCATTCATTTAAATGTACAAAATTTATTAATTAATGTAACCCAATGCTTTGAGTTGAGCTGTCATTTCAGCAAGCATTTCTTCCATTTGCTTGCCCCATTCATCTGCACCTACAACACTAGTCTCATCAAGACCAATTTCTGTTAGGAAATTTTTATAGTAGTTGTGGCTCATAGCTTTCATCATTCCAGCTTCTAGTTGTTTAACTCTGTCTGCCGGAGCACCTTTTTTAGTTACGAAACCTCTAACAGTAGATAAAGAAACGGGTATCCCTAATTCTTTTGCTGTTGGAGAGTCTCCTATTTTAGCCATTCTATTATTTGCTAATACAACTGAAACACAAAGTTTGCCTTCATTAATTTCGGTTAGGGCCTCACCTAAATTTAAAACTCCTACATCAATATCTCCTTTGATAAGGTTAGTTTTAATTGGCGCAACACCTTTGTAAGCAACAATAGTTGGATCTTTTAATCCACCTTTTTTAGTGAATGCAATTGCACTAACATCATCAATTCCACCAGTGTGAGTTGTTCCATATTTTAGTGATTTTGATTTTTGCGTGCTAATAAATTTCTTAGCATCTTTGATGTCATTATTACAGTTAACAACAAATAGTTGAGGATCATCAGTACCTCTAGCTAGCGGTTGCATATCACTTATTTTGACTTTTGTTTTACCTAAAGCCATTGATACTGCGTGACCAGTAGTCCAAGTCAAAGTGTGATTACCGTCAGCAGGAAGTGTCATCATATAGTCCATAGATGCAGCTCCACCACCACCTTTTTTATTAACTAATTGCATGTCTTGTTTTAAAACTCTTCTTGCTCTTAACAACATCATTCTAGTAGTAACATCTGTTCCACCACCAAAACCAGCATGAGTAATTGCTTGTATTGGATGACCATCTGCTTTTGCAGATGTAATCATAAGTGGAAGTGCTACAACGAAAAATTCAGTTACTAAAAAAGCAGCAGCTAAAAATAGTTTAAAGCTTTTTTTCATTATTTCCCTCTTAAGTTAATTTATATTTAAATATTTAATCATAATCTGTTAGAAACAGTAAGAAAAAAGATGACAAATAAGAAAAAAAATATTGCTTTATTGCTTGGAGATCCATCAGGTATTGGACCAGAACTTATATCAAAACTTTTGACCCAAAACGAACTATCGAATGCGAACATTACTGTAATTGGTGAAAAAAATATTCTAAATTCTGGAGATAAAATTTCAGGAAATAATTCAGACCTAGAAATTGTTACTGATTTTGATGACATAAATTTTGAAAAAAAAAATAAATATTTTTTAGATATATCTAAGGGTAGCAACAAAGATTATAATTTATCAGAGTGCTCTGCAGAATCTGGAGAAACAGTTTTAAATGCATTAAATTTAGCACTAGAACTTGCGAAAGAGAAAAAAATTGATGCTATAAATTTTGGTCCTTTTAATAAGACAAGCTTAAAATTAGGTGGATGTAAATTTGATGACGAATTACATCATATGGCTGATAAGTTAAACGTAAAAAGTTTTTTTTGTGAATTTAATGTAGTAGATAATTTTTGGACTGCTCGAGTAACATCCCACATACCTATCAAAGAAGTTCCAGAACACATTAAGAAAGATAAAATAATGAAGCCTATAAAATTGATTAATGAAGCAATGAAATTAAATGGTATAAAAAATCCAAGAGTTGCTGTTCAAGCTCTAAACCCTCATGCAGAGTTTGGTAATGAAGAGCAAGATGAGATAATACCAGCAATAGAAGAGGCAAAAAAACTCGGTATTAATGCTGATGGTCCTTTACCGTGTGATACTTCTTTCATTACAGCATTTAAAAATAAAAATCATGATTGCATTGTTGGAATGTATCATGATGCTCTTCAATCTGGACTAAAGGCTTTTGGATTTGATAGAGGGGTAACAGTTCAAGGTGGTCTTCCAATTCCAATAACAACACCTGCACATGGTACTGCGTTTGATATTGCTGGAAAAAATCAGGCAAATTTGGAGCCAACATTGCAATCTTTTAAAATTGCATTAAGAATGGCTCAAAATTTAAATTAAATGTCTAAAATTAAAGATATAAGAACAAAAGTATATCAATGGAACGGTAAAACAGTTCCTCCACAAAATAATTTTTGCACAAATGCATCAGATTTACTCTATGAAAAATCAGATGCCATGGGTTCTTTCAGATTTCATGAATGGTTAATTTGTGAAATTGAAACTGATGATGGTCATATAGGAATTGGTAATGCAGCTCTTGCTCCTCAGTTAATAAAAAAAACTATTGATGAGTATCTTAAACTATTAGTTATAGGGGAAGATCCTTTTGATTACGCTTACATCTGGGAAAAAATGTATAGAAGAACTCATGCATGGGGAAGAAGAGGTTTAGGTATGGTTGCAATATCTGCAATTGATATTGCTATTTGGGATATATTAGGAAAGTTAACTAATAAGCCAGTATTTAAATTGTTAGGGGGTAGAACAAAAGAAAAAATACCAGTTTATGCATCAAAACTTTATAGCCAACCTATCAAAGATTTACAAAATGAAGCTGAAAAGTATAAAAAACAAGGTTTTAAAATGTTTAAAATGAGATTTGGTTGGGGGCCAAAAGATGGTCCTGAAGGTATGAGAAAAAACATTGAACTTGTAGAAGCTGTAAGAGAAGTAATCGGGGATGATACTGACTTAATGTTAGAATGTTATATGGGTTGGAACCTAGATTATTCTAAAAGAATGATACCTAAATTGGTAAAATTTAATCCAAGATGGTTAGAAGAACCAGTTATAGCTGATGATATTCATGGGTATGCGGAACTGAATAATATGAACGCTATACCAATTTCTGGGGGAGAACATGAATTTAACCTATTTGGTTTTAAACAATTGTTAGACCTCAAAGCAGTTAGCTACATTCAATATGATAATAATAGAGTTGGTGGATTTACAATCGCTCAGAAAATAAATGCTCTTGCAGAGGCTTATCAAGTTCCAGTAATTCCACATGCAGGTCAAATGCATAACTATCATTTAACAATGTCGAATTTTAATTGTCCTATCTCAGAGTTTTTTCCAGTTCATGATGTAGAAATTGGTAACGAACTATTTTATTATATTTTTGAAGGCGATCCTGCTCCGGTAGATGGAATGATTGATCTAGATGATAATGTTCCAGGTCTTGGGCTTAAAATTACAGATAAATATAAATCAGAATTTAAAATTATTGAGTAATTAATAATTTTCTACTTCATTGATACTTGGCATTGAATTTGCAGCCCCTTCTTTAGTTGTAGAAATGCCAGCAACTTTATTAGAAAATTCTAATGCATCAACAATTTTTAACGATTTAGCTAATGCTACACTAAAAGCTCCATTAAATGCATCTCCTGCTCCAGTAGTATCTTTCACATCGTCTTTTAATTTATGAGCATCTACAAAATGGCTTTCAGTTCCATTTGAAAAATAAACTCCTTTAGAACCTAGAGTTATTAGAATATTTTTTACTCCTTTTTTTAAAAATTCTTTAGCTGCATTTTCTATTTCAAATTTAGTTTCTATTTTCTTTTCTAAATAAAAACTAGCCTCAGTTTCGTTTGGTATAAAATAGTCTATATTTCTAAAGTCATTCTCAGATATTTTTGAAGCTGGAGCTGGATTTAAAATAGTAATTGATCCAGTATCTTTGGCTTTTTGTAAAGCATAACTAGTAACATCATATGGGGTTTCTAATTGTGTTAAGAATATATCTGACTTCTCGATTGCTTTTAAATTATTATCTATATCAGAACTATTTAAAGTGCCAGCAGCACCTGGTATAATGTTTATTGCATTATCACCTGTATTAGCATTAATCATAATACCAGCAACACCAGTTGATTGATTTTTGTCTTTAATAATATAATCAGTATTTACTCCATGGGATTTATATAAATTTAGTGCCATTTCAGCATTATTGTCATCACCTATTTTTGTAATAAAACTTATGTTTCCGCCAAGTCTTGCTGCAGCAATGGCTTGGTTAGATCCTTTTCCACCAGGTCCTATTAAGTGTTTTGTTCCTAAAATAGTTTGCCCCACTTCAGGAATTTTTTCACCAATAAAACATAAGTCTGCAACAAATACTCCAAATACACATATAGATTTCATTTAATTAAGACCAGACTTTACCGTCAGGAAGAATAACTCCTTTAGTAATAATAAAACATCCAAAGGGTCGAGCATCTGTAGTGGTTACAATACAATATGCTTTTTTTGCTTCATCATAAAAATTTTGTCTTGAAATTGATCCAACTTTCCATTGGGGACCAGAATTATTTTTTACTGCTTCAATAAATTCTTTATGAGTTTCAGTTAGTTCCTCTGGTTTATCATCTACTTCCATTCTAATTGCAGGTGAGCCCCCTTGTGATACGATAAAACTATCTAATGGAAAAACAGATAAAATTGCATTTGCTGCACTTTTAATATCTACCCCATCTAATCGTATTACATTCTTGTTAATAGAGTTTGCAGGAAAATTAGCATCAGCAAGAATAATTTTCTCACCATGACCCATAGATCTTAAATGAAAAAGTAAATCAGGGCTTAAAACTGGGTTAATATTTATTAACATTAAAAGATTATATTACATAAAAAAAAAGGGTGGAATAAAAATTCCACCCTTTTTAAATGTTATAGACTAATGATTATTTAAAATCGTTAGCGTTTTCTTTTGTTACTAGTTGTGTTCCAGTATCAATGTTTGGATCAATACTTCCACCATTAGCTAGCTCAAGTGCATATTTAACACCGTAAGCACCCATGTTATATGAGAACTGAGCAATAGTTGCAGTCATTTCACCTTTTAGGATACTTGTAGCAGCATCTGGAGTTGCATCAAAACCAACAACAACAACATTATTCATATCTGCATCTTTAAGAGCTTGCATAGCACCTAAGCCCATATTGTCATTTGAAGCAAATATTGCTTTGATGTTAGGATTTTTCAAAATAATAGACTCAGTAACTGATCTACCTTTTGCAGTATCCCATTCAGCTGTTTGAGTAGCAACTATATTTAAACCGCAATTTTTAAATCCTTTAATTGCACCGTCTCTTCTTAGTAAAGCTGTTGATTGAGACTCTATTCCAGTCAAAATTGCAACATCTGAACCTTTTGGAGTTTTGTCACAAATGAATTTAGCAGCTAATTCTGCTCCATTCATATTGTTAGTTCCAATAAAAGTAACACCTTCATTGATCCCTTTTGTATCTACGAATACAACTGGAACACCACTTTTGATAGCATCATCTACAATTGGAGCAAATGCATTTGGATCTCCTGGTGCAAGAGCTAAAGCATCAACACCTTTAGCAAGTTGGTCTTCCACTTGGTTAATTTGTGCTTGAACATCACCTTCTTGAGGTGGCGCAACCAAGATTAACTTAACACCTAATTTTTTAGCTTCTTCTTCAGCACCTTTTGTAACGGAAGCCCAGAAAGGATTTCCAGACCCAGGACCTTTAATACTGAACAAGATTTTTTTACCATGACCATCAGCAAAAGAAGCTGAAATCATGCTTATCGATAAAAAAATTGCTGATACTAAAACAACAATTTTTCTTGATAGTTCTCTCATAAATTTCCCCTTTAATAATTATTAAAACTTAATTTAATAGAATTTTTAAAAAAAATTCAACTGTTTACAGGGTCTCTTAAGATAGTATCTATTCAACTTTGACGTGTCTATTTTCTCGTGCCGAAATCTCTTCTTAAAACATCCACGTAAACTGCTAATACAATGATTGAGCCAATCAATACTTGTTGCCAGAAAGAACTTACATCCATCAAATTAAGTCCATTTCTTAAAATTCCCATAATCATTACTCCGGCAAAAACTCCAAGGACAGTTCCTCTACCACCAAAGAAACTAGCTCCTCCAATTATACATGCTGCTATAGCATCCAATTCAGATTGTAATCCTGCATTAGGATAACCAGAGTCTGTTCTTCCTGCTAAAATTAATGCTCCAATACCTGATAAAAATCCACAAAGTGAATAAACAATTATTAAAATTTTATTAACATTAATTCCTGAAGCTCTTGCTGCACTTGGATTACCACCAATTGCATAAATCCACTTTCCTGTTCTACTATGATTTAAGAAAACCCAAAAAACAAAATATACAACAGCGATTAAAACTAAGCTTACGGGGAGATATTGAGATTTCTCTAATCCTAACCAAGTAAGATCTATTCTACCATGACCTAAGTACCTAACTTCATCAGTAAATCCACTTATGGGTGTTCCGCCTGATATTAAGTTTCCTGTTCCTCTAAAAATATAAAGAGTTCCTAAAGTCATTATAAAAGGATGAGGCATTCTTAAAAGTGTTATCCCCAAACCATTTATCAACCCGCATAAAAATCCAGCAAATAAAGGTACTAGAACAACTATAAACCAAGGTGCTCCAGCTTTAGCTACTATTGCTAAAATCATCAAAGATAGCATCATTATTGAGCCAACTGATAGATCTATACCCGCTGTCACAATCACCATAAAAACACCTAAAGCTAACATTGATTGCCAAGAAATTTGTTTAAATACGTTTGTTACATTTCTCCAAGACAAGAAGACATCTGGTTGCAAAATATGCATTACCAAGATCATGATAACTAATAATAGTAAAATCCCATATTTTTCAAAGTATGGAATTAGTTTTACATATAAGCTATCTTGTTTTTTTTCCTTATCGTCCATTTTATTTTTTTCCCATAATCCAACCAATGACTTCATCTCTTGAAGTTTTATCTAACTGAGACTCAGCAAAGTTTGTTCCTTGAAAAAGTGCCATTACTCTGTCGCAAACAGTAAAAATATCATCCATTCTATGACTTATTACTATAACACCTACCCCAGTACTTTTTAATTTGTTAATTAAATCCAATACTTTTCCAACTTCTTTTATTGCTAAAGCTGCAGTTGGTTCATCCATTATAACAACTTTGGCATTAAATGCTGTTGACCTAGCTATTGCAACCGCTTGTCTTTGTCCTCCAGATAATTCCTCTACTTTCTGATCAGCACTTTTAACATTAATTTTTAATTTTTCTAAGTGTGCGCTTGTCATTTCTTGAATTTTTTTAAAATCTAGAAATTTTAAGAAGCCAATATTTTTTGTAGGCTCTCTTCCTAAGAATATATTTTCTCCAATGGGTAAATTACCTGCCAATGCAAGATCTTGATAAACCATTTCTAAACCTAAATTTTGAGAGTCTTTTGGGCTATCTAAAACATGTTCTTTGCCCTTAAAAAATAAAGCACCTGCACTTGGTTTATACAAACCAGATAAAACTTTCATTAGTGTAGATTTGCCTGCACCATTATCTCCCACTACACCTAAACATTCACCTTCGTGCACTTTTAAATTTACATTTTCTAAAGCAGTTATTGTTCCAAAATACTTTGTGATACCTTTAGCCTCTAAGAGCAATTTATTTGTTAAAGTCATTTAATTTAAATTAAAAAAAAAATTAATTAATTGCAACAGGTTTTGACCTTAAAAGATGAACAGTTTTTCTTAAAGCTTTTTTACAAAATCTTGGATTAAGATTTTTTGAAATTAATTTCATATCTTCAAAAACAATATTGCCCATTTCCTTGAATGCCTCGTCTAAAGCACCCGCTCTATGTGCTGAGAATAAAACATTTTTTAATTTTCTTATTGGGTCATTTTTTTTAACTGGTTCTTCCGGAAAAACGTCAAGTGCTGCATAAATATCACCTTTTTTAAGTCTATTTTTTAAATCTTTAAAATTAACTACTGCAGCTCTACTCATTAGTATAAAAAGTGAGTTTGATTTCATAAGATTGAGTAATTTTTTATCAATCAGTCCTTTGTTTTTTGTTGTAATTGCAGCAAGTACATAAATAACTTCACATTCTTTAAACATTTTTTTTAAAGTTATTGGTTTATATCCTTGGTTAATTATTTTTTTGTTTGGTATCCAAGGATCATAGATATTTATTTTACTCGAAAATGGTTTCAATAATGGAACCAAAGCTTTCCCTAGGTCTCCGAATCCAAATAATCCAATTTTTTTGTCTGATAACAATGAAGCCTTAAGATTTCCATCTAACCCATACTTTTCCCTTTTGTTAATAAAATCCTGATTTGCTCCATGAATATTTCTAAGAAGAGAGAGTGTAAATCCAAGAGCAATCTCTGCAACTGGTTTTGAGAAAACAGGTGAAGTTGCAATAACATGAATACCTTTATCAAAGCAATAATTATAATCCATATTATCTAAAAAGTTGCTTTCGACGTTTATTACTGCTTTCAACTTTTTTGCTTTTATTAATAAAAATTTAGGAAGATCAGGCTGTCCAATTATAAATTTCGCTTTATGAATATTATTAATATAAAATTTCTGTTTATTTGTTTTAGGTGCGAAAATAAGCTTAAATTTACTTTTTAACTCATTTAATTTTGGTTTTGAAAAAATAAGCTCCATAGTTCTTGGATATGGATCAACAATTGCAATATCTTTCATGATCTATAAGAGAATTTTTTTTACTTCTTCTTCTGTAAATCTTTTTGGTTTTTCACACTTAGTTTTTATTTTTTGAGGTACTCCAGTTGTTGCAGCTTTCATAGTAGATTCAATTATATCTAAAACATGAAGAGATAGCTCTCCTGAACATCGATGTTTTTTCTTTTTTTCTATTGAATATAACATCTCAGACATCCCGACACTTCTATAGTTTGCATTTGTTGGTGACTCATTGGATCTACCACTTGCAGATGTAATATTTATTTTTCCTAAATGCATTTTATCAGTTTTATGTTCGCCCCAACGACCACCTTCAGTAACAGAAATATAAACAGATCCACCAAACATATTTGGATCAGGAACAATAATTGAACCTTTAGTTCCATAAAGTTCCATATGATTTCTTTGATGATTTATCACATCAAAGGATAAAGTGACTTGAATAATTGCTTCATTATGAAATTGAATTGTTGCTAAATAAGTAGTTGGTGTTTCAACCTTAAATGTTTTACCTTTATTTGGACCAGCTCTATAATTTCTTCTTTTAAATGCCGTCAATGTTCTTCCTTGCACCTGCTTAGCTGGCCCTAAAAGATTAACAAGAGTTGTAAAAAAATAAGGACCCATATCTATTACTGGTCCTCCCTCTTTTTTATACCAAGACTCTGGTTTTGGATGAAAGTTTTCAACTCCAGGAAATGCAAAGATTGCATTTCCAAGTTTGATTTGTCCAATCAAATCAGAGTCAATTAATTCCTTTGCTTTTTGTCCACCTCCTCCAAGAAAAGTATCCGGCGCATTACCTATGTATAATTTTTTTTGTTTTGCTAAAGCTACTAGCTCTTTTCCTTTTTGAAAGTATGTAGCTAATGGTTTTTCCGAATAAACATGCTTGCCTGCATTTAATACTTTTTTTGATACGGAATAATGTGATTGAGGAATTGTTAAATTTAAAATTACCTCGATATCTTTGTCTTTTATTATTTCATTAACAGTCATTGATTTGATGTTGTATAATTTTGCACATTTTTCAGCTGCTTTTTGATTGATATCTGCACAAGCAACAATTTTGAAATTATTAAAATATTGGTGTCCTCTAAAATATGTTTCTGCGATATGGCCACATCCTATGAGGCCAACCTTAAAAACTTTATTCATGAATTTTAGACACCTTGTCTTTGCTTTGATTTTCCTTCTTTATGAAGTTTTAATGCCTCTTCATTTTCTTTTGTTGATGGCATTTCTAAAGTAGGACTTTCCCAGTAAGCTGAACCTTCTAGCCACTCATAAGAATGAGTTTTTATTGAAATTAAGTAAGTTACATCAGATTTTTTAGCTCTTTTAAATGCTTCCTCTAATTCAGAAATAGATGATACCTCCTCAGATTTTGCACCCATACTCTCTGCATGTTTAGCAAAGTTAACAGGTACAAAATTTGGAGCTTTTGAACTGTTAAGTAGACAATTAAATTCTTTCCCGCCTTTAAATAATTGCAGCCTATTAATTACGGCATGGCCTCCATTATCACATAAAACTATTATTAATTTATTATTTGTTATAACTGATGAATAAATATCCGAATTAAAAAGTAAATAAGATCCATCTCCTACAAAAGCTATTACTTCTTTATCTGGGTTAGCCATTTTAACTCCTAATGCACCAGAAATTTCATAACTCATACAGCTAAAACCCCATTCGGTTTCATGTGTATTTAATTCTTTTGGCCTCCAAATTTGTACAACTTCTCCAACCAATCCTCCTGCCGCGGTAACAGCAATGTCTGTTGGATCTGAATTACGATATATTGCTCCTACAGCATGTGCATAACTAGGTAGTTCTTGATTAGTTGGTCCACTTTCTTTATCAACATAATCATTCCAATTTTTTAATTCATCTCTTGATTTTTTATGCCATTCATCAGGTGCTTTCCAATCTCCCAAAACATTTGATAGCTCTTGTAAGCTTACTTTTGCATCACCTATTACTGATTGCGCCAAATGTTTGCTAGCATCAAATCTAGATACATTAACACTAACAAGTGAAAAGTCTGGGTTCTCAAAATTTGCCCATGACCCAGTTGTAAAATCAGCTAACTTTGTTCCAACAGCAATAGCTAGGTCAGTTTGCTTTGCTAAATTATTTGCTGCTTTGCCACCAAGACCACCTATGGGACCCAAAAAATGAGAGTGGTCTTTCTTCATTGTAGAGTAGCCCATAACTGTTTGTGTAACTGGTATATTGTGTTTAATTGCAAAATTACTTAAATCTTCCATTGCATCAGAGTAAAAAACTCCTCCACCTGAAATCAATAAAGGATTTTTAGATTTTTTAATTTGCTCAGCCGCTTGTTTTATTTGAAAATCATCAGGTCTTGGTCGTCTTATATTATGAAATCGTTCTTTAAAAAATTCTTCAGGATATTCATAAGTTTCTCCTTGAACATCTTGTGATAATGATAAGCAAGCTGGTCCACAATCTGCTGGATCTAACATTGTTTGGATTGCTTGAGGTAATGTTTGTAAGATTTGTTCTGGTCTTGTAATTCTATCAAAATATTTTGTTACTGGTTTGAAAGCATCATTTTGAGTGATGCCAGGATTGTTAAAATGCTCAACTTGTTGAAGTACTGGGTCAGGTATTCTGTTTGCATATG
>CACHAX010000015.1 GCA_902577875.1 uncultured Pelagibacteraceae bacterium
CGCTGAATACATATCAAACTGAGTTGAAGGTAATAATAAGTTTGCTGAATTATCTTTGTAGAGAGGCACAGTTTCAGTTAAATTTTTATCTGCAATAACCACTCCGGCTGCATGAGTAGCAACATTACGATTTAAACCTTCTAATTTAAGAGATAAATTAATTAATCGATTGACCCTTTTATCGTCTTTAATTAACATTTGTAATCTGGGTTCAACATTTATACACTCTTGCAAAGTCATAGGTCTAGATGGATCAAAAGGTATCATTTTACAAATACTATCAATAAAACCATAAGGTAATCCTAAAACTCTACCAACATCACGAATTACCATTCTTGCCTTAAGTTTACCAAAAGTGATAATATGAGCTACACTATCTTTATATTTTGTAGTTAAATATTCAAAAACTAAGTCTCTCTTTTCCTCACAAAAATCTATATCAAAATCAGGCATTGAAATTCTATCAGGATTTAGAAATCTTTCAAAAATAAGGTTGAATTTTATTGGATCAATGTTGGTTATTGATAAGCACCAAGCTACCAAAGAACCAGCTCCAGATCCTCTACCGGGTCCTACTGGTATTTTATTTTGTTTAGCCCATTTAATGTAATCTGAAACAATTAAGAAATAACCAGAATATTTCATTTCAACTATTATTCTTATTTCATGATCTAATCTTTTTTTATATTTTAAATATTTTTCATCTTTCTCAATATTTATGGGATCTATATTAAAAACTGATTTGAATTTATCTTCTAATCCTTCATAAGATAACTGCCGTAATATTTTATTTGGATCTTTTGCAGAAGATGAAATACTTGGTAAAATGGGTTTAGAAAAATTTGGCTTAAATGAACATCTAAAGGGTAAATTAAAATTATTTTCTAATGCTTCAGGTAAATCATTAAAAAGCTCAATCATCTCTTCTGAAGATTTAAAATAATGTTGATCTGTAAGTTTTACTCTATTCGAGTCATTCACATAAGTTTTTTCACCTATACACATGAGTGCATCATGAGCATCGTACATATCTTTATTTAGATAATAAACTTCATTAGAAGCGATAATTGGTAATTCTAATTTTTCAGAAACTTTAAGATTATAATTTTCAAATTCTTTCTCATTAAGGTCATTATGTCTTTGAATTTCTATATAAATATTGTCTTCATATTTTTTTTTTAACTTTGTTAATATTTCCTCAATTTCATCAAATAAACCTTTGTTAAAAAGTGAACCAAATAAACATTTAATTGAACCGGTTAAAATAATTATACCTTCTGAATTATTTAATAAATCGTCAATTTCACAATGCGGTTCGGTTGTCTCTGAATTTTCTAAATAAGATTTTGATGACAGTTTAATAATATTTTTATATCCATTATTATTTTTAGCTATAAGAGGAATTAAACCTTTAAATTCTTTGTATTTAAATAAAATCTGAGTTCCAATAATAGGCTGAGTTCCTACTGATGATAAATATTCTGAAAATTCTAGGGCACCTGATAAATTATAAGTATCGGATAACCCTAATGATTTAATTTTATTTTTTTTACAGAAATCTTTTAATTGATCAATTTTTATTGCACCTTCACAAATTGAATATTGAGTATGTATTTTAAAGTGATTAAATATTTTATTAGCTGATTCTTTCATTGGTGACACTCATCTTACCACCAATCATTTTGATTTTACAATCTGCCATATTTGCAAAATATCTATTGTGGGTTGCAAAAATTACAATTCTATTTTTTTCTTTTAGATTAAATAGGATTTTAAATATTTGTTTAGCATTTTCAAAATCTAAACTACCAGTGGGTTCATCTGCTAGAATAATATTTGGTTCATTTATTAAAGCTCTGGCAATTGCTATTCTTTGATTTTCACCACCAGAGAGTTCAGATGGATAATGATTTAATCTTGAGGTTAAATCAAATTTTTTAATCAATTTTTTTGCTAATTCTGTTGATTTTGATTTATTATTAGAAATTAACAAATTTGGGAGTAACACATTTTCAAGTGCTGTAAAGTCGGGCAATAAATTTTTGTCTTGATAAATTATGCCAATATTTTTTGATCTTACATGATCATTCTCAATTGAACTATTCGTATCAATTTTCTTTTTGTTAAATTCAATAAAACCTGACGAAGGGATATCAATAAATGACAATAAATTTAATAATGTTGATTTACCAGATCCTGAAGGTCCTATAATTGAATATACCTTTCCTGCCTCAAATTTAAAATTTATATTGTTTAAAACTTTAAGAGATTTATTTTTTTCATATTTCTTTGATAAATTATTTAATTTTAAAAAATTATTCATATTTTAAAGTTTGTATTGTATCTAATTTTGCTGCTCTTGATGCTGGATAAATTGATACTACAGAAGTTGTTATTATTGAACATAATGTAATTAAGATAATTGAATTATAGTTTATTTCTGATGGAAGAGTACTTAAAAAGTAAATTTCCTCTGGAAATAATGTAATATCAAACGTATTAGAAATAAATTTCCTAATATCTTCAATATAGTATGAAAATAAAGTCCCTAATAAAATACCAAATAAAGTTGCTGTAGTACCAATAATAAATCCAACAAAAAAGAAAATTTTTTTAATAGATGTATTTGTTACTCCAATTGATTTTAAAATTCCTATATCTCTCGTTTTGTTTTTAACTAATATAGTCAAACCAGAAATAATATTAAATGCGGCTACAATTATTATTAAAGATAAGATTATAAACATTACATTTCTTTCAACTTTTAAAGCTGAAAATAATGACTCATTTAAATCTGTCCATGTGTAAACATAAGCGTCAGGAAATAACACTAATAAATTTTTTTTATAAGATTCAATATTTTTTGGATCTTTAAAATAGTACTCTGTAAATCTATTGTCTTTATTTTTATCAAAAAAGTCTTCTAATGTATTAAGATTGATATATGCTACATTCTCATTAAATTCGCCTATACCACTATCAAATATTGAAATTACTTCGAATTTATCTTGTCTTGGAAAAGACCCTACAATTGTTTGAACACCAGATGGTGACATTATTGTTATTTGATCACCAATATCTATATTAAGTAAGAAGCTTAAATCCTTTCCAATTGAAATTGAATTATTTTGCAAATCTTTTGATCCAAAATATTTTTGATTATTTAATATTTCTAGATTCTTAAAATCATTTTTCAAATATCCTTTTAAAAGTACACCCTTTGTATTTAGTTTTGAGAGAATTACTGCTTCTCCATCATTTGAAACAATGCCTTTCGCAAAATCTATATCAGGTATATGAATTAAAGGGTTGTTGTAAGGTTTTACAACAGCATGAGCATTAAAACCTACAATTTTATTTATTAGCTCTGTTCTAAAACCATTCATTACTGACATAACAATTATTAGTACAGCTACTCCCAATCCAATACCAATGAAGGAAAAAATAGAGATTACATTTAAAAAGCCGTCTTTTTTTCTAGCTTTTAAAAATCTAAATATAATCTCTTTTTCTAGTTGTGAAATCAATTTTGCTTAGCTTTTATTATTTGTGAAGCTATATCTTCAACTTTTAAATTTTGAGTTTCTCCACCAACTTCCTTGAACTCTAACAAATTTCCATCAGATTTACTTCCAATTATCAATTGATATGGAATTCCGATTAAATTAAATTTTTTGATTTTAGCTGAGATATTTTCATCCGTGTCATCAATGATTGTATCAATATTTTTTGATTTTAAAAATTCACATATTTTAATAGACTTTTCTAAATTAGATTTATCATTTTTGTTTATCATTGGAATAATCGCACAATCATAAGGTGTTACTGACATGGGCCATTTCATTAAACCTTCTGTATCGTTATATTTTGCCTCAATTATGGCACCAACAAGTCTAGAAACTCCTATTCCGTATGAACCCATTTTAACGAATTCCTTTTTTCCATTAAAATCTACAGCAGCATTCATTGGTTTTGAGTATTTATCTCCAAAATAAAATATGTGACCAACTTCAATACCTTTAGTATTTACCCTAAATTCCTCTGGAACAGATTTTTCAAATTCATCTTTATTAAATTTTTCATCTGTTACAGAATAAAACTTTTCATATTGTTTTCTCAATGTACCTAATGACTCTTTGTCTAGGATTGTTTTGGAGCTGTCTACATCAAAAATTCTTTTATCAGTATAAATTTTGCTTTCACCAGTGTCGGCAAGAATAATAAATTCATGTGATAAGTTTCCTCCGATAGGGCCAGTATCAGCAGCCATGGGAATTGCAGATAAATTTAATCTTTTAAAAGTTTTTAAATATGAAAGAAAAAATTTATTATAAGAAAATATTGCATCATCATCTGTTAAATCAAAAGAGTAAGCATCCTTCATATAAAATTCTCTACATCTCATAATTCCAAATCTTGGTCTTAACTCATCTCTAAATTTCCATTGAATATGATATAATAATTGAGGTAAAGATTTATATGATTTAAAGGAGGATCTAAAAATTTCTGTCACAAGTTCTTCGTTAGTTGGTCCATATAACATTTCTCTATTTTGACGATCCTTAATTCTTAACATTTCTTCACCATAATCTTCATATCGTCCACTTTCCTTCCAAATTTCTGATGATTGAATTGTTGGCATTAATATTTCTTGAACACCAACACGGTCTTGTTCTTCTCGAACTATTTGTTCTATTTTTTTCATGACTTTAAATCCAAGTGGTAACCAAGAATAAATTCCAGCAGAGGATTGTTTAATCATACCTACTCTTAACATTAACTGGTGTGATTTAATTTTAGCTTCAGAAGGATTGTTTTTAAGTATCGGAATAAATGATTTTGAAAAAAACATTAATTTAAAAAGTTACGTAAATTTAAAATTTCATTAATTACTAATAAATATATAACTATAAAAATACCAGACGTAATTAAAGTACAATAAATTATTTTTTTGGTTATTTTTGGATTTTCTGGGGCCCCAGGGTCAACACCCTCTATATTTCCCTTTTTTTCACGATTAACATCTATAGGTAGAATGGCAAAAAAAACTATCCACCACAAGCACACATATACAACTATTGAGCCTGTAATACTCAATCAAATCCTCACTAAGTTTATATTTGTATAAGGTCTCTTTCCTAATTTTTCTTTCGTATACTTTCTACAAGTTATTTTAAGAGCATCAATTAAATTTGATTCTTGCTTCTTATTATTTAAAGAAAATGTTTTTGCTGTTTTTTCAATTTCCTCTTCAAGATTAAATGTAAATTCATCTTTTTCGTATATAGGTAAACCTCTAAAAGTTAACAGAGGTTTGTTGTGAATATTGCCATTAGGTGTAATTACCAATGTTGCTTCTATTAATCCGTTGGTAGATAAATTTTTTCTTTCTTTGATAGATTGAGCATCTTCTTCAACACTTATAGAGCCATCTACGTAAAGTCTTCCACTTGGAGCTTTATCATATACTTCAGGTTTATCACCTGGATAAATTCTAACTATATCACCATTTTCTACTCTGACAGGATATGGTACTTGCATTTCTTTAGCAAAATTTATGTGTTCAATCATATGTCTATGTTCACCATGAACAGGTATGACTGATCTTGGTTTTATCCAGTCATACATATCCTTTAAATCTTCTCTATTTGGGTGTCCTGATACATGAATAAATTCACTATCTTCAGAAATTACCTCTACACCTTCTCTTACTAATTGATTGTGAAGTTTGTATAATTTTTTTTCATTACCTGGAATAATTTTTGAAGAAAATATAACTGCGTCCCCTCTCTCAACAAAAACATCTGGATGTGTATAATTTGAAATACGGTTCATTGCACCCATTGGTTCACCTTGGCTACCAGTACATAAGTAAACAATTTTTTCTCTTGAAAGATTTTTTGCATCTCTGGCATCAAGTGGTTCAATAACATTTTGTAAGTAACCACATTGCCTAGCAGCTTTATAAATTCTATGCATTGAACGGCCCACCAAAGCAATTTGCCTACCTGTTTTTTCAGCACAATAAAAGGCAGACTCCATTCTAGCTACATTTGAAGCGAAAGATGTAATAATTATTCTTTTCTTTAATCTTTCCATTATCTTTAGCATATTTTTTCTTACATCGAGCTCAGATCCTGCTCTTCCTGCACTAAATACGTTTGTTGAGTCACATATCATTGTCAAAACGCCTTCTTCACCAATTTCCTTTAATCTTTTTGAATTCATATTGTCTCCAGTTAATGGATCTGGATCACACTTCCAATCACCAGTGTGTAATATATTTCCAACAGGTGTTTCAATTTTTAGTCCATTAGGTTCTAGTATAGAATGTGTTAATGTAACAAATTCTATTTTAAAAGGGCTTAAATCTACAATGCTGTTTAATTGAACAACTTCTAAATATCCTGTTACGTCAATTTTTTTTTCCTTAAATTTTTCTGAAATTAAAACTGATGTAAATGGAGTAGCAAATATTTTACATTTTAGTTTTGGCCATATATGAGCAATTGCACCAATATGATCTTCATGTGCGTGGGTTAGAACAATACCTAATAAGTCATCTTTTTTATCAACAATAAATCCAGGGTCAGGATATATTAAGTCAACTCCAGGAATTGCATCATCTGCAAAAGTAACTCCTATATCTACAATTATCCATTTTCTATTATCTGGATTTCCATAGGCGAATAAATTCATATTCATCCCAATTTCTCCAGATCCACCTAAAGGGCAAAAAATTAATTCTTCTTTCATTTATTTAAATACATAGCAGCCTTTAAAACTCCATCAGTAGTTAAATTAGATTTTATTTTTACCCTTAGTCTTAAAGAATTTTTAAACAATTTTGCTAGTCCACCAGTAAATATTATTTTATATTTTTTTTTGGTTTGTTTAATAATGGAATGAATTATATTGTCAATCA
The DNA here is from genome assembly GCA_902577875.1 of uncultured Pelagibacteraceae bacterium. GTDB lineage: Bacteria > Pseudomonadota > Alphaproteobacteria > Pelagibacterales > Pelagibacteraceae > Pelagibacter. The sequence goes on from CACHAX010000015.1 coordinate 6,926, forward strand.
GACCAGAATAACCGAAGAAAAATCCTGAATTAATAGCACTTATAGTATTTTTCCCTACAACATTATTTGATTTTTTAAATTTTACATTAGGTATTAAAGATGCTTTTTTTGATAAATTTTCTAATGATAGATTTATTCCAGGAGCAATTACACCTCCGTTATAACTATTTGCTGAGATTACATCAAAATTAGTTGCTGTTCCAAAATCTACTACAATATAATTATTTTTGTTGTCAATTACTGATATTGCATTAGCTAACCGATCAGAACCAATTTGTTTTCTATTAACTTTTATACTTAATAATTTACTTAAATTAAAATTTTTTAACTCATTACAATTAGTATTAAAATATAATTTAAAATAATTTTTAATTTTCTTGTAACAGTTAGGAACAACGGAGCAGAATAAAATATGTTTTAATTTTTTATCATATTTTCTCAAAACATTTAAATTTTTTTTTAAATAATTTAAATTCACTTTATTTGTAGAAAGTCTGATTTTTTTGACAATATTTTTGTTTTTATAAAGACAGATTTTTATATCTGTATTTCCAATATCTCCGATAATGTAAAAATTAACCATAATAAGAATATTTTTTTTCGAAGTTATTTTTTATAAAATTTATAATTTTAAATTTATTAATTTTATTATTATATTTACCTATATAAGTAGTTTCATATTCTTTTATAGTTGGACTACTTTTTATATTAATACCCACTCCAATAATTAGAAATTTAATTTCATTATAATAAATTATTTCTTGAAGAATTCCGCATACCTTTTTATTCATTATTTTTAAATCATTTGGTAGTTTAATATTGATTTTATATGGAACAATATTTTTTAAAATATTTTTTATTATTTTAAGATTTGAAAATGTAATTTTTTTTAAATTTAAACTTTTTCTAATAGGAAAAAAAATTGAAATAAAAAGATTTCCTCTTCTAGAAATCCATTTTTTTCCCCTTTGTCCTTTTCCATTAGTCTGGATATCGCTAGTAACTATACCTTGTTTTATGTTTTGTTTGATTAATCTTATTGCTGTATTATTAGTGCTTTTGACACCCTTATAGGAATATATTTTGAGCTTCATCAATTTATGTTTATTTGTGAAATTATATCTACTATTCCACTTGGATATATAAAGTAAGCAAGGATGAAAAAAGTTGATGCTACTAATGTAAATTTTAAACCTAAATTATGTTTTGATTCAAATTTTTCTTTTTCTGGGTCAAAATATATTATTTTGATTATTCTTAGATAATAAAAAGCAGCAATTACTGTTGCCAGTAGTCCAACTATTGCTAAAAAATACATTTTTTCATTTATTACAGCCACAAAAATATAAAATTTTGCAAAAAAACCAGCTAGTGGTGGTATTCCCGCTAAAGAGAATAGCACAACGAGCAATGATAATGACAGTAACGGATGATTTTTTGAAAGACCCGATAAATCATCTATGTTCTCATAATATTCATCGTTTCGCTTAAGCATAAACAAACAACTAAAAAATGCTAAATTCATGACAAGATAAATTGTTATATATGTAATAGAGCTCTGCACACCTTGCGTTGTACCAGTAGATAAACCTGCAAGGGCATATCCCATATGACTAATTGAGCTGTAGGCTATTAGTCTTTTTAGATTTTTTTGACCAATTGCTGCTACTGCTCCGAATACCATTGATGCAATAGACAAAAATATAATTATCATTTGCCACTGATTACCTAATTCATAAAAAGGAATATATAGAAATCTAATAAATACGGTTAATGCAGCAATTTTTGGAAGTAATGCGAAAAAGACTGTTACAGATGTTGGTGAACCTTGATAAACATCAGGTGCCCACATATGGAAAGGAACAGCAGAAATTTTAAAAGCTAATCCAACTAAAATAAATACTATTCCAAAAGTTAATCCATATTCTATTTCTTTTGTATTAACCATAATTTGATTAAAATTAGTCGTTTCTGAAAAACCATAAATAAGTGAACACCCATATAATAAAAGTCCGGATGAAAGAGCACTTAAAACGAAATATTTTAATCCAGATTCTGTTGATAGTAAATTATCTCTATTAAATGATGCTAACACATATAATGCTAATGATTGTAATTCTAATCCCATATAAAAAACGATAAGATCATTTGAACTAATCATCACCATCATGCCTAAGATTGAGCATAAAATAAGAATTGGATATTCAATTTTGCTAATTTTACTAATCTGAATGTATTTTGATGATGACAGCATTACAAAAATCCCAGACAAAATTAAAAGAATTTTCATAAATCTAGCTAAACTATCTATATTGTAACTATTATTGAATAATGATGATTGAATTTGTGTGTCTAAATTAATTATTAATGCTAAAGCAGCAACTAAACTTACTGTTGTTAAATTATAAACTAGTTGAGAACTATTTTTCTTAAATACCCCAAATATTAATAAAAACATAATCATTATTGATATAAATAACTCTGGAATTATAAGTTGTAGATTTTCCATTATTCGCCTAATACTAATTTATTAATCTTGTCTAAATCATTCATATTTACCATATTTGCAACTGATACCTCTATAGAGTTAATCAAAGGTTCTGGATAAAAACCAAAAAATATAATCGGTAAAACTAAAAGCCATAATGTAACAATTTCGAATCTTTTTAAATCAACCATTTTTTTTACATCTTCATTTATTAATTTTCCAAAGATAATTCTCTTATATAACCAAAGCATATATGCCGCCCCCAAGATCACTCCTAGACTTGCAATCGTTGCTACTAATATATTCTTTTTAAATGCACCCATTAAAACTAAAAATTCACCAATAAAACCACTTGTTCCAGGTAATCCAAGTGCTCCTAAAGTAAAAACCATAAAAACTATTGCGTACTTTGGCATTATAGAAACTAAGCCTCCATATCTATTTATAAGTCTTGTATGAAGTCTATCGTAAACAACTCCAACACATAAAAATAGTGCTGCAGATACCAAACCATGACTTATCATTTGGAAAATACTTCCTTCTATTCCTTGCTGTGTCATTGTGAAAATACCTAGTGTTACAAATCCCATATGAGCTACGGACGAATAAGCTATTAGTTTTTTCATATCTTCCTGCATTAAGGCTACTAGTGATGTATAAATAATCGCTATCAAACTAAGTGTGTAGACTAAAGGAACAAAATATAATGAAGCATCTGGAAACAAACCTAGAGAAAACCTTATAAATCCATATCCAGCCATTTTTAAAAGTATTGCAGCTAGTAAAACTGAACCAGCAGTTGGTGCCTCGACATGAGCATCTGGTAACCATGTATGCACTGGCCACATTGGTGTTTTAACAGCAAAGGAACTAAAAAATGCTAGCCATAATAAATTTTGGTACTTAGCGTCGATACCCAATTCGTATAACTTAATGACATCTGTTGTACCGGTTATCCAATATATTGATATAATAGCAACCAGCATTAAAACTGAACCTAGCAAAGTATATAAAAAGAATTTAAATGCTGAATAAACTCTTCTTTCTCCACCCCATATACCAATGATTAAAAACATTGGGATAAGACCAGCTTCAAAAAATAAATAAAATACAACTAAGTCCAACGAGCAAAAGACACCAATCATAAATGTTTCAAGTATCAAGATTGCTATTAAAAAATCTTTTAATCTATTTTTGATAGTTGCATTTACAGTTATTACACAAATTGGAGTAATGAATGTTGTAAGTAAAATAAATAAAATTGATATCCCGTCTACTCCAACTTTGTAATTAACAAATCCTGAGATCCATTCTCTTTCTTCAACAAACTGAAAGTCAACTATGGATTTATCAAAAACAATCCATAAATATAAAGACAAGAAAAAATTAGCTAAAGTTATAAAAAGGGCAACATATTTGCTACTTTGATATTGAGAATTAGACGATCTAACAAAAAAAATAAATAAGGCTCCTATTGTTGGAAGTAAAATTAATGATGATAAAATTGGGAAATTCATATTATTTTACTATTAATAAAGTTAACAAAATTGAAAAACCTAAAAGCATTATAAAGGCATACTGATAAATATAACCTGATTGAAACTTTACTGCTTTAAAAGAAAAAAGTTTTACCAAATTTGAAATTCCATCTGGTCCAAATTTATCGATTATTAATCCATCAATTTTTTTCCAAAGAAATATTCCAAAACTTTTTGAAGGTTTAATAAAAATTTGATCATACAATTCGTCAAAATACCATTTTTTTTGGAGAAAAATGTAAACTGGCATGTTTATGGAAACTATTTCATTTACAATTTTGGTATTTTTAACAAATAGATAATATGACAGTGGAATTGTTAGAACTACTAATGTAGGAGTTAAAAACAAAAACCAAGTTGGAGGATGTTCTTTTCCTAATGGTTCTAGAAATTTTATAGACTCTCCCCAAAAGTTATACATTGTATCATGACCGATAAATAATTCTTTAAATAAAAATCCTGAAAAAACAGCACCAACAGCTAATAATACTAAAGGTAACATCATACTTAAAGGGGACTCGTGCATTGTATCAATACTAAGATCTTTATTTTTGTAATCTCCATGAAAAGTTTTAAATATTAATCTCCATGAATATATAGAAGTCATTACAGCAGTTAATACACCTATACCTGCAGCATAAATTCCAAATTTTGTATCACTTATATAAGCAAATTCAATTATTGCATCTTTAGAATAAAAACCTGATAAGAAAGGAAATCCTGTTAAAGCTAAAGTGCCAACAACCATTAATGCATAAGTATAGGGTAATTTTTTAAATACTCCTCCCATCTTAGTAACATCTTGTTCATCCTTAAATGAATGAATTACTGATCCAGAGCCTAAGAAAAGTAGAGCTTTAAAAAAAGCATGTGTAAATAAATGAAACATTGCAACATTATATGCACCTACACCTGCTGCAAAAAACATGTATCCTAATTGACTACATGTTGAATAAGCGATAATTTTTTTTATATCTGTTTGCACTAATGCAACTGTAGCTGCAAAAAAGGCTGTGGTCATTCCAACTAATGTGATTACAGACAAAGCTAATTCTGAGTACTCATAAATTGGAGAACATCTAACTACTAAAAAAACTCCTGCAGTTACCATTGTGGCTGCATGAATTAATGCTGATACTGGTGTTGGACCTTCCATAGCATCTGGTAACCATGTATGAAGCAAAAATTGAGCTGACTTTCCCATTGCTCCAATAAAAAGTAATAAACAAATTAAATCTATTGTATTAAATTCGAAAGATAGAAAATTTATTTTTTGATCTATAATTTCAGGTATTTTAAGAAAAACTTCGTCGTAATTTGCTGTGCCAAAAATATAAAATATTAAAAAAATTCCCAATGCAAAACCAAAGTCCCCAACTCTATTTACTATAAAAGCTTTAATAGCAGCAGCATTAGCAGTTTCTTTTTTATACCAAAAACCAATTAAAAAGTACGAGCAAAGACCAACTCCTTCCCATCCAAAAAATAATTGCAAAAAATTATCTGATGTTACTAAGGTTAACATAGCGAATGTAAATAATGATAGATAGGACATGAATCTTGGTTTATGTGGGTCATGAGACATGTAACCAACAGAATAGATATGAACCAAGGATGAAACTAAAGTAACTACAACTAACATTACTGCAGAAAGAGCATCAACTTTAATTGACCAATTTACATTTAAAGATCCTGAATTTATCCAAGTTGCGATAATTGCATTATGCTCATAACCTGATGAAACAACTTTGAAAAATATAAATAAAGATAATAATGCCGAAATAGAAACTAAAATACATGTGATTAATTGAGATAATTTATCACCAATAGTTTTACCAAAAAAACCTGATATGATTGAACCTATTAAAGGTAAAAATAATATTAAATATTCCATTTACCCTTTCAATCTGTCGATTTCTTCAACTCTTATTGTTCCAGAGTTTCTGTAATAAACTACAATAATTGCAAGTCCTATTGCAGCCTCAGCTGCAGCCACTGTTAATATGAATAATGTAAAAACCTGGCCACTCAGATCGTTAATAAAGATAGAAAAAGATACTAAATTAATATTTACAGCTAAAAGTATTAATTCAATACTCATCAATATAACAATAATATTTTTTCTATTTAGAAAAATACCCACAATACCAATTGTGAATATGATAGCAGCGAGAGTTAAATAATGTCCAAGACCAATACTAAACATCTATTTTAACTCCCTTATTATTTTCAACATCAACTAATTCAATACCATCTTTTCTATCTCTAGATATTTGTTTGAAATAACTTTGTCTTTTTACTCCAGATCTTTGTCTGAAGGTCAATACAATTGCTCCGATCATGGCTACCAATAAAACCATTCCAGATAATTGAAACAAATGAATATAATCAGTATATATAACACTTCCTAAAGATTGGGTATTTGTTAAGTCAGTATTTATTTCAATCGCAATAGAATCTAACAAATCTGGTTTATATTTCCATCCACCTATAACAATAATTAATTCAAAAAATATAATTATACTTACTAATAGACCAACTGGAATATGAGAACTTCTTCCACTAGAATTAAACCATTCATTTTTTTGTTGAGCCACATTCAACATCATAACAACAAATAAAAATAATACTGCCACTGCTCCAACGTACACAATAAGCATTATCATTCCTAAAAATTCGGCACCAATCATGATGAATAGGCAAGAAATACTAATAAAGTCCAATATTAAAAAAAATACTGAATTAACTGTGTTTTTCGAAACAGTTACCATAATTGCAGAGACAATTGCAATCAGTGAAAATATATAAAAGACTATTGCGTGAGCAATCATTGATTATCTGTGGGAGCTGTCAGCATTAATATTTGCTGCTAAAATATTCTCCCATCTATCTCCATTCTCTAACAACTTTTCTTTGTTATAATAAAGTTCTTCTCTTGTTTCTGTAGCAAATTCAAAATTTGGACCTTGCACAATCGCGTCAACTGGACAAGATTGTTCGCACAAACCACAATAAATACATTTTAACATATCAATATCATAACGAGTAGTTTTTCTACTTCCATCTTCTCTCTCTCTAGACTCTATTGTTATAGCCTGAGCAGGACAAACAGCTTCGCATAGTTTACAAGCAATACATCTCTCCTCACCATTTGGATATCTTCTTAGCGCATGTTCTCCTCTCGCTCTAGGACTAATTGAACCTTTTTCAAATGGATAATTAATTGTTTTTTTTGGTTTAAATATTTCTTTTATTGCCATGATTAATCCTGTTAAAAAATCAATCATAAAAATTGTTTTGAAAAATCTTATTAAGCTCATTCTAATTCCCCGGTAATAAATCAAAATACATTAAAAAACTTGCAGTTAATACTACATAAATCAATGAAAATGGTAGAAAAATTTTCCATCCAAGTTTCATTAATTGATCATACCTGTATCTAGGTACTATTGCTTTTATCAGAGCAAATAAGATAAATAAAAAGAGTATTTTTAAGATTAACCATATTGGAGCCGGAATAACATTAAATGGAAATAAATCTATGGGAGATAACCAGCCACCGAGAAATAAAATAGATCCCATTGCACACATAAGTAAAATGTTAGCATACTCCCCTAACCAAAACATTGCATACATCATTCCAGAGTATTCTGTCTGGTAACCTGCAACTAACTCTGCTTCAGCTTCGGGCAAATCAAAAGGTGGTCTATTAGTTTCTGCTAAGGCTGAAATAAAAAATATTATAAACATTGGGAATAGAGGTATTACAAACCATAAATCTTTTTGAGCTAAAACGATATCACTTAGATTTAATGAACCTACACAAAGTAATACATTTATAATTATTACACCTATGGAAACTTCATAAGAAACCATTTGTGCAGCTGATCTAATTGCTCCTAGAAAAGGATACTTTGAATTAGATGCCCATCCACCCATAATTATTCCATAAACACCTAAAGATGAAACTGCAAAAAGATATAAAATACCGACATTGATATCTGCTAGTACAAATGTTTCACTAAAAGGAATTACCGCCCAAGCAATTAAAGCCAAAGTCATTGTAACTATTGGGGCTAATATAAATATAACTTTATTTGAGCTTGCTGGAATGATTATTTCTTTAAAAATGTATTTTAATGCGTCAGCTAATGTTTGAAATAATCCAAATGGACCAACAACGTTAGGACCTCTTCTTTTTTGTACAAATGCCCACACTCTTCTATCTAACCATACAATCATTGCAACAGATACTAAGACTGGTATCAATAGAAACAGAATTCTATAAATTTGTTCAAAAAATATAAATAGTTCAGCCA
>CACHAX010000016.1 GCA_902577875.1 uncultured Pelagibacteraceae bacterium
TTGGTTATGGTCCAGAAGCTATGGAATTGGTAGGAATACCTGATCCAGAAACTTTTGTTCAATTGCCTTGGGATAAGAGAGTTGGAAGAGTTTTTGTTACATGTTTTAGAAATAGAGAAGAAAGAAAAAATCCAGGTGGTCATTTAACAAGTGACTGCAGAGGTAATCTTAGAATTTTCATGAATGAGTTCAAAAAGAAACATGGATTAGAATTAAGAGTTGGAACAGAGCCTGAAATGATGTGGTTAACAAAAAATCCTGACGGAACTCCAACTGGACAAGGTTTCTCAAAACCTTTCTGTTATCATATTGATCAATTTGAATCATTAAGACCTGTTTTTATGAAGGTTATTGAATATGCAAAAGCGATGGGTCTTGATATGATCCAAGGTGATCATGAAGATGCTCCTGGTCAATTAGAGCTTAACTGGACATTTGATAATGTTTTAAGAAATGCAGATAGACTATCTACATATCGACAAATTTGTGCTCAGGTAGCAAGAGAACATAATCTTATAGCTTGCTTTATGACTAAACCATTTATGGGAGTTTCAGCAAGTGGATGTCACACCAACATGTCTTTGTGGAAAGGTGGAAAAGTATCAGTAAACAAATTGGGTAACAAAAAACTTCCAGGAGTAGAGGAAGTCTTTAGTTATGTATCCGGTGGAACTAATACTTTTATGCCTGACACTAAAGATATGCAATTGCCTGGAAAAATTGGATTACAATCAATTGCAGGGATAATGAAACACTTACCGGCTTTAACAGCAATTGGTTCTTCGACAGTGAACTCATATAGAAGATTATGGGATCAAGGTTTTTGGGCACCAGTATATGCTGACTGGGGTTATCAAAATAGAACATGCGGTCTAAGAGTATCTGCTCCAGGTAGATTTGAGTACAGATCAGTTGACTCTATGCATAATCCATATTTATTAGGTGCTGCATTACTTAAAGCTTGTGATGAAGGAATATCTAAAAAAATGAAACCAGCTAAACCGGAGTCTAGAAACATATATGAAGCTCAAAAAGCTGGTAAAGATGTTAAAAAACTTCCACTAAGTTTAGGTGAGGCTTTAGATAGATTGGCGGAAGATGATGTTATAAAATCATCAATGCCAGATGAAATGTATAAAGTATTTAATTGGTACAAACGAGATGAGTGGGAAAAATTCCTTGGTGCAACAACTCAATGGGATCTTGATACTTATTTAGATTGTTTACCGTAGTAGGATAGAATATGTGCGGGATTGCAGGGTTAATTCATAGAGGAAATACTTCAAACGTTGGTTTTGAACTTCAAGGTATGCTTCAAGCATTAAAGCATAGAGGAGAAGATTCAACTGGATATGCTCTATACGGAAAAACTGACGGTCAAAATTTTATAATGAGATTTAAAGTTGGAGAAAATGTCGGCGAAGGTAGTACTTCAGTCATGGAAGATGTCTCTGTATATGATGAAAGAAAAAAAATAGTTGATGGATATTTATCTGATTTGGGAGCAAAGATAATTAAAGAGGAAAGAATACTTCCTTATTCATTAAGATATGAAATTGAGTACGATAAAGATCTTATGGAGTTTTCACAAAAAATAGAAAGCGTGCCTGGTGTTGAAATTCTATCAATGGGTAAGTCTCTAGAAGTAATTAAAGATTTAGGAAATGCTGAAGCAGTATGCAAGAGATATAACCTTGATAAATTAGTTGGTACTCATGCTATTGGACATGCAAGGATGGCGACAGAGTCAGGAGTTGATATTAAGTCAGCCCATCCATTCTGGGGATATCCTTTCAGTGATGTATCTGTTGTTCATAACGGTCAATTAACTAATTATTGGAATAATAGAAGAGTATTAGAGAATAAGGGAATGAGATTTATGTCAGAATGTGACTCTGAATTAATTGCAGTTTATTTAGCTGAAAAAATGAGAAATGGAGCAACACTAGAAGAAGGTATGAAAGAGTCTCTAACAGGCTTAGATGGAGTTTTTACTTACTTCGTTGCTACCAAAGACTCTTTGGGGATGGCTAAAGATACTATGGCTGCAAAACCACTGGTATTATATGAGTCTGATGATCTTGTAGCTATGGGTTCTGAAGAAATAGCAATTAGATCAGTACTACCACAAGAAATAGAAACATATGATCCTTTTGATGGAGAGGTTAAAGTATGGCAAATTTAAAAACTTCAGAAAAGAAAACTAAAGCTCAATCAATGGGACTTCATTCAGAAGTCTTAACTGGAAAAACACAACAAAAATTTTTTAATCCTGATGAGGCCGAGAATTTTTATTATTTTGGAACATATGATGTGGATTTCAACAAAAGAACAGAAATCGATGTAAAAAATATGGAATGCAGAGAAGCTAATAAAAAAATTGATGAATTAATGAAAGATGGATATGGAACAATAGTTATAAAGAATCCTCAAGGAAAACATAGTTTAGGTGTAGGAATTTTAAATAAATTAAATTTAATATTTGAAGGAAGTTTAGGTTATTTTGGATGTGGATCAATGGACGGTCCAATAGTCAGAATTAATGGAAGAGTTGGTTGGTCTTGTGCTGAAAATATGATGGCTGGCAAAGTTGTTATAGAAAAAAATGCGGGATCTTGCTTTGGGGCAGCTATAAGAGGTGGCGATCTGATATGCAAAGGAAGCGTAGGTGCAAGAACTGGCATTGATCAAAAAGGTGGAACTATAATAATTGGTGGAGATGCTGGTGCTTTTACTGGGTTTATGATGCAAAGAGGCAGAATAATAATCTTGGGTGACGTAGGTATCAATTTAGGTGACTCTATGTATGATGGGACAATTTTTGTAGGTGGAAAAATTGGTTCATTTGGTAGTGATGCTGTCGAAGCAGAATTGACTGATTCAGATCAAGACTGGTTAAGAAGAAAATTAAAGGTTGCGGAGATCGGAGAGAACTTCGATGTTTCTAAAATGACTAAAGTTGTTGCAGGAAAAAAACTTTGGAATTACGATGCTCTTGAACCTACAGAGAAAAAAGGAGCAATTTAAATGGCAAAGAAAAAAAACGGTAACGGAAAGTCAAACGGTCATTCCAATGGAAATGGAGTAGCGTCTAGAAATAAAAGTTTGCTGGGCCACAATGCAATCTTCACTCCTGAAGTAATGGATGACATCCATATTAAATCAGAACTAGGTAGATACAGAATGCGTGGTATGGCTTTGATGAAAAAGATACCAACTTTTGACGATCTAGTTTTCTTGCCAGGTACTTTAACAAGATTTGTAATTGAAGGTTATAGAGAAAAATGTGAAACTAAAACTATCATTGGTCCAAGATGCGAAAATCCAATTGAACTTGATATACCAGTTTATATTACTGGAATGAGTTTTGGAGCATTATCTTATGAGGCTAAAACAGCATTAGCGAGAGGTGCTACTATGGCTGGTAGTGCAACATGTTCTGGTGAAGGTGGTATGATACCAGATGAAAGAAGATATTCAGAAAAATGGTTTTATCAGTGCATACAATCAAGATACGGTTTTAATCCACATCACGCACAACTAGCTGATGGAATTGAAGTATTTATTGGACAAGGACAAAAAGTTGGAATGGGTGGTCATTTAATGGGTCAAAAAGTTACTGACCAAGTTGCAGAAATGAGATCACTACCTGCAGGTATTGATCAAAGATCTCCAGCAAGACACCCAGATTGGTTGGGTCCAGATGATTTAGCTTTAAAAGTTCAAGAGCTTAGAGAATTAACTAAAAACAAAGTGCCAATTCAGTTAAAGTTGGGTGCAGCTAAAGTATATGATGATGTAAGGATGGCAGCAAAATGTGATCCAGATTCAATTTATCTTGATGGAATGGAAGGTTCTACAGGTGCTGGACCACACATTGCAGCTGCTAACACAGGAATTCCAGGAATAGCAGGAATTAGAGAAGCTAGAAGAGCATTAGATGATGTTGGCAAAACTGGAAAGGTAACTTTAATTTATGCAGGTGGTGTTAGAGACGGAGCAGATATGGCTAAAGCTTTAGCGCTTGGTGCAGACGCAATTGCAATTGGAACTGGCGCAATGGTGGCTTTGAATTGCAATAAAGAAATACCAGAGTCTAACTTTGAAAAAGAAATGGGTGTACCTGCAGGTCATTGTTATCACTGTCACACAGGTAGATGTCCGGTAGGAGTAGCTACTCAAGATCCAAAATTAAGAAAAAGATTAAATCCTGATGATGCAGCATTAAGAGTGTATAATTACTTGCATGCGATGACATTGGAAGCTCAATTGTTAGCTAGAGCATGTGGAAAAACAAACATTCACTCGCTAGAGCCAGAAGATATGGCTGCATTAACAATGGAGGCTTCTGCTTTAGCTAAAGTACCTCTTGCAGGAACAAATCATACAGTAGGAGTTAAAGATTTCCATAAAATCTAATAGCAAATATGCCAAAGAAAAAAGGTAAGAAAAAATTCAAATCAAAAGAGATTAAAGGTCAATTAGGAAAGAAAAAAGAGACTGCTAGAGAAAAAATGATTGGCCAAACAATTGGCTATAGATATGACGTAAATCTTTTGCCTGACTATAGTCGACTAACTCCATTTTTAAAAAAATATATAGAAGCTATGGGTTGGGACGATCTTAATTGGTTAGAAGATGTTCATATGGGTTATGAAGAAAATAGACCTGCTGTTTTTGATAGAAATGCTAATGGTTGGGTAACGATACCAAGTAAAATAAAATTACCTAATAATCAACAGGATAGAGATATGATAGCTAGAGAATTATTGGTAAAGTTTCAAATGTCGCCGAATCATCCTCTGGTTGATCTTAAAAAAGCATATTTAAAATTCTAATTTTCAATTTCAAGTTGATAAAATAATTATTAACTTCTACTTTTTATAAATAAATTAAAATTGTCAGCATAAAAAAAATTTCATAGAGTCAATCAACTATTAATAGGAGAGAGAAATATGACTGATCAATTAGGTGCTCTCACATCGATATTTACAGAATTTTACTATTGGGTAACTGTGGTTCTTATGTTTTTGATCCACGTAGGTTTCTGTATGTACGAAGTTGGGGCATCTCGTTACAAACATCACCAACATACTCTTATGAAAAATACAATGCTGATACCTCTGGTAACAGTTACATGGTTTTTCTTTGGTTGGTGGATATACTGGGCATTTCCAACAGGACCCGGATTAGCTCCTTCGATTATGACCGAAAGTACTGGTCTAGTTCTTGGAGGTGGATTTGGTGGAAATGATCTTGCTAACCCTACAAATGCATTGATGGCAGTAAATCTGAATGATCATATAATGGGTGTCTTCTGGGCAGCCTTCTTATTATTTTCATGGACTGCAGCCTCGATTGTATCTGGGGCTGTTATTGAAAGGATAACTACTTTTGCATTTGGAATACTTGCAATTGCAATTGGATCTGTTTTCTGGACAATAGATGCTTCATGGGGATGGCATTTTGATGGATGGATGTTAAAAATATTAGGATATCACGATGCTTATGCTTCTGGAGTAATTCACGCAATTGCCGGGGGTTTTGCTTTAGGTGTTCTAATTGTTTTAGGACCAAGAATTGGAAAATTTTCATCTAGCGGAGAACCAAGAAACATTGGGCCAAGAAATCCTTGGTTAGTGACTGTTGGATTATTTTTAATCTATACTGGTTTTTGGGGTTTTTACGCAGCATGTAATGTGCCAATATATGATCTTGGACCAGAGTATGGTATGGAAGGTGTAACTTTCTTTACTGCAACTAACATCTACCTAACGCCTACAACTCTCAGCGGAATAACGATGAACTTTTTAATGTCGTTGTCTGGAGGTTTGTTGGCTGGATATGTAATATCTAAGGGAGATCCTTTCTGGACTTATTCATCAGGACTTGCGGGCATAATATGTGCATCTGCAGGTAATGATTTATATCATCCAATACAATCAATGATAATCGGTATGATCGGAGTGGTTATAGCTTACAAAATGCATTACTGGGTCGAGAAAAAATATAAAATCGACGATGCAGTTGGAGCAGTAGCTGTTCATGGTTACGCTGGATTTGTTGGTCTTGTAATATGTGGTTTTGTTTTAAATGGTTATCCTTCATCTGGATACAGTGTTGGAGCTATGTGGGACGGAACTAATTATGCAGCAATTAATCCACTAGGAATGTTTATCGGAGCAATAATAATGTTTTTTGTTTTAGGTATGCTTCCAGGGTATATAATTGCAAAAGTTCTTAATGGAATGGGTAAATTAAGAATACCTAGAGAAGTAGAGCTTGCAGGACTTGACTATACAATAATGGAGGAGGCTAAAGAAGACGAAAAAGCTGTAGCCTCGGCCAGTAGATAAAGGAGGTATGTAAATGGCAACAGTAACAAATTGGATAGATCATTTAAGTGCCTCTGAGGTACAAGGATCTGTCTATCCAGGAGTTGGTTCAGAAGGAGTGCTTGTAATAATAGCAATTCTTATTTGGGTTGGTTGGCATGTAATTTCATCTAAACAAGAAGATGGGAAGATGAATGAGATTGTCAGAAAAAGACCTAGTTCTAACGACTGGAAGAGTAATATAACAGACGGTTAAAACTTTGAAGAGGGCACATGAAATATTGTGCCCTCTTTTTTCAAATGGAAAATTCAGAAAATAAAAATCAAGACGAAAATAGAACTCCTAGTAAAATGGCAAGACTTGCTTGGCCAAAAGCTAAGTATGGTGTCTATGCCGCAATCATCATTATTGTATTAGTAAATCTCCTTTACTATAAAGATTTTTTGTTATCTTTAATTTAATTAATTTTTATGTGTGGAATTGTTGGAATATACCTAAAATCAAAAAAGTTTGAAAAAGATTTAGGCAAGATGTTATCTGGAATGTTGATAAATATGGAGTCCAGAGGACCTGATAGCGCTGGTTTTGCTATTTATAAGAAAGAAAAGAAAGAGGAATTTAAATATTCAATATGTATTAACAATTTAGCTTTCGAAAAATTTAAAAAAGGTATCACAGGAAAAATTAAATTTACTAAAATATTAAAAAATTCAGACCATATAATTTTAAGCTCCAAAGAAAAACCAAAAAAAGTTTTGGATATTTTAAATGAATTTAAAGGAGTTTCATTGGTTGGTTATGGTAAATCTATCGAAATATTTAAGCAAATTGGAAATCCTAAAGATGTAGTAAAAAAGTTTAATTTAGAAAACTTTAGTGGAACACATGGAATAGGTCATACTAGAATGGCTACTGAAAGTGCTATAACAACTGATGGATCTCATCCCTACTCTACAGGCTCTGATGAATGCCTGGTCCATAATGGATCTTTATCAAATCACAATAACCTAAGGAGAAATTTAACTAAAAAAGGAATAAATTTTAAATCTGAAAACGATACTGAGGTAGCAGCAGGATATATTTCAAATCATTTATCAAGTAAAAAAAATTTAAAAGAGACTCTTATGAGTGGCTTAGGTGACTTAGATGGATTTTACACTTTTATAACAGGCACAAGAAAAGGATTTGCTGTAGTTAGAGACGAAATTGCATGCAAACCTGCTGTTGTTGCTGAAACTAAAGATTATGTTGCAATCGCATCTGAATTTCAAGCAATGGCACATTTGCCTGGTGTTAACATGGCTAAAATTTTTGAGCCTGAACCTGGTGTTGTATATTCTTGGGGCAATTAATGAAATTAGATTTGAGAAAATTAAAACTTAGAAAAGTAAATGAGACATTACAATCTATAGATCAAAAAAGGAATAATAAGAGTTATACAATTTTAAATCCAGAGGGAAATCATGCTATCTGTGCAGGGTTAACAGATGACATAGATGTAACAGTAAAAGGTCATGTCGGATATTATTGCGGTGGAATGAACCAAAACGCAAATATCACAGTTGAAGGAAATGTTGGAACTGGTGTAGCTGAAAACATGATGTCTGGAAAAATTCATGTAAAAGGAAATGCCTCTCAGTCTGCCGGAGCTACAGCACATGGAGGATTTTTATTAATTGATGGAGATACAAGTTCCAGATGTGGAATTTCAATGAAAGGAATTGATATTGTTGTCAAAGGTTCTGTAGGTCACATGTCTGCTTTTATGGCACAGTCTGGTAATTTAGTAGTTTGTGGTGACGCGGGTGAGGCATTAGGTGATAGTTTATATGAAACAGATATCTATATTAAAGGTAGGGTCAAGTCTTTAGGAGCTGATTGTATAGAAAAAAAAATGGATAATAAACATTTAAAAAAATTAGACAAACTTTTAAAAAAAGCAAAGTTAGATAAATTAAAATCTAAAGATTTTAAAAGATATGGTTCAGCAAGAAAACTTTATAATTTTAAAATAGACAATGTATCAAACTATTAAATATGAAAAAAAATAATAAAACATTTCCAAGACAATCTTGGACTTTCGATGAGTATACAAATTCTGAAATAAGAAGAGCAGCTGAAACAGGAATTTATGATATAAGAGGAGGTGGATCTAAGAGAAGACTTCCTCATTTTGATGATCTTTTATTTTTAGGTGCATCAATGTCCAGGTATCCTTTGGAGGGTTATCGAGAAAAATGCGCAACTAATGTAACCTTGGGAACGAGGTATGCAAAAAAACCTTTAGAACTTGATATACCAATAACAATTGCAGGAATGAGTTTTGGCGCATTATCTGGATCTGCCAAAGAAGCATTGGGTCGAGGAGCTAGTATTGCAGGAACATCAACAACAACAGGTGATGGAGGTATGACACCTGAAGAAAGAGGACAATCAAAAAATTTAGTTTACCAACTTTTACCTTCTAGATATGGAATGAATCCTAATGATTTAAGAAAAGCAGATGCAATAGAAGTTGTTATTGGACAAGGTGCAAAGCCAGGTGGAGGTGGAATGCTTCTAGGTCAAAAAATTAGTGATCGTGTTGCAGAAATGAGAACTTTACCAAAAGGAGTTGATCAACGTTCCGCATGCAGGCATCCAGACTGGACTGGACCTGATGATTTGAAGATCAAAATATTGGAATTAAGAGAAATTACTAAATGGAAAGTCCCAATATTTGTGAAAATTGCAGGGGCAAGACCATATTATGATACTGCATTAGCAATTAAAGCTGGTGCAGATGTAGTTGTTTTAGACGGTATGCAAGGAGGAACTGCAGCGACACAAGAAGTGTTTATTGAAAATGTAGGTCAACCAACATTGGGATGTATAAGACCAGCCGTTGATGCTCTACAAGATCTAGATATGCATAGAAAAGTTCAATTAATTATTTCTGGTGGGATCAGAAATGGAGCAGATGTAGCTAAAGCTTTGGCGCTTGGAGCTGATGCAGTTTCAATAGGTAGTGCAGCAATGATTGCTATCGGAGATAATGATCCTAAATGGGAAAAAGATTACAAAAAACTTGGAACTACTGCTGGTGCATATGATGATTGGCATGAAGGCAATGATCCTGCAGGTATCTCAACCCAAGATCCAAAATTAATGAAAAGATTAGATCCAATAAAAGCTGGAAAAAAACTTTCAAACTATTTAAAGGTAATGACATTAGAAGCTCAAACACTTGCAAGAGCATGTGGTAAAAACAGCTTACATAATTTAGAGCCAGAAGATATGTGTGCTTTAACTGTAGAAGCTGCAGCAATGGCTAGAGTTCCCTTAGCTGGCACTACGTGGATACCAGGTATAAACAATAAATAAATATTGATAGTAAGTAATTTAATTCATATTATAGATAATGCCTAAAAATTTATCTCAAATAGCTAGATCTAAAAAAATTAAATATTTTTTAATCAGTTTTGTTGATTTGTTTGGTGTATTGAGATCAAAATTAGTTCCAGCACAAGCAATTGCTGAAATGCAAAAAAATGGAGCTGGTTTCGCAGGATTTGCAACATGGCTAGATATGTCACCAGCAGATAGTGACATGTTCGCAATACCAGATCCAAATAGTTTAATTCAATTACCATGGAATAAAGAGATTGGATGGCTAGCTTCAGATTTATATATGGATGGTGTGCCTGTAGATGCATCTCCAAGAGTAATGTTGAAAAATCAAATAAAAAAATTAAATGAAAAAAAACTTCAAATGAAGTCTGGTGTTGAGTGTGAATATTTTTTAATTTCTGAGGATGGATCGTCTATTGCAGATCCTAGAGATATCCAATCAAAACCTTGTTATGATCAATCGGCTCTCATGAGAAGATACGATTTAATTAAAGAGATATGTGACAGCATGATTGAGTTAGGATGGAAACCGTATCAAAATGACCATGAAGATGCTAATGGTCAATTTGAAATGAACTGGGATTATTCTGACAGTCTAATAACTGCAGATAGGCATGTTTTTTTCAAATTTATGGTAAAAAATTTAGCTGAAAAACATGGTCTAAGAGCTACGTTTATGCCAAAACCATTCAATAATTTAACTGGTAATGGTTGCCATGCACATGTTTCTGTTTGGGGGAAAGGAAAAAATCAGTTTTTAGACAAAAAAGATAGATTGGGTCTAAGCAAAGTGGCTTACAATTTCCTTGGCGGGGTAATAAAGAATGCTCAACCTTTATCAGCTTTTTTTAATCCGACTATTAATAGTTACAGACGAATAAATGCTCCACCAACAAAATCAGGAGCTACTTGGTCTCCTAGCAGCATATCTTATACAGGAAATAACAGAACACATATGATTAGAATTCCTGATCCAGGAAGATTTGAACTTAGATTAATGGATGGATCAGCTAACCCATATTTATTACAAGCTGGAGTTCTTGCAGCTGGTTTGGAAGGTATAAATAAAAAAATAAATCCAGGTAAACCTTTATTCTGTAATATGTATACAGATTATAAAAAATACCCAAACTTGCCTAAACTTCCTAATAACGTTTCTGAGGCATTAAATATGTTAAGTGGTAGCAAAGTCCTTAATAAAGCATTTGGAAAAAAAGTTGTTGATAGTTATATAAAATTAAAAAGTAACGAAATAGATAATTTTAATAAACAAGAAGTCTTTGATAAGAAAAAATCAGTTACTAAATGGGAAAAAGATAACACCTTAGATTGTTAGAAATGAATTTAAATAATATTTCTAAATGGAAATATTCTAATTTTCTAATTAATAAATCTCATAACTTTGATCGTAAAAGAATTCTAAAACTTATACCTTCTAACTTGCTATTAGATTCAAATAAAACTATATCGAACTGGAAAAATTACAAGAAAACACCACTATTAAAATTAGGGAAACTAAACAAAAATTTAAAACTTAATAATATTTTTTACAAAGATGAGTCGAAAAGATTTCATTTAAAATCATTTAAAGCTTTAGGTGGAGCATATGCTGTAGAAAAAATATCTAAAGGGAAAAAAAATATTATAATATCCTCTGCAACGGCTGGAAATCATGGTAGATCAGTTGCTTGGGGTGCTCAAAGATTGGGTTTGCAATGTAAAATTTTTGTTAGTCAATATGTAAGTGAAACTAGAGTAAAAGAAATTGAAAAATTTGGAGCTGATGTAATTAGAGTTAGGGGTAACTACGAAAATTCATTAAATGAATGTAAAAAATTATCAAAAAAGAATAATTGGATTATTGTTCAAGATGTATCTACTAAGAATTATAGTCATGTCCCCTTGTTAACTATGGCTGGATATTCAATTATGATTAAAGAAATTTCAAAACAAACTACGCATTATATAACACATATATTCCTTCAAGCTGGTGTTGGTGGCATGGCAGCAGGTGTAGTTGCAGGAGTTGCAAAATATTTCAAGAGAATTCCTAAAATAATAATTGTTGAACCTGATCGAGCTGATTGCGTACTTCAAAGCATAAAAAGCAAAAGATTAAAAAAAATTAAAATAAAAAAAGAAAGTATAATGGGTGGTATGTCATGCAATGAAATGTCTCTCATACCATGGCATGTATTAAAAAAGGCCAGTGATTGTTGCGTTGCTGTAAATGACACAAAGGTTGCCAAAACTGTTGCAATGCTAAAAGACAAGAAACTCAGCAAAAGATCTATAATAGGTGGTGAATGTGCTACACCAGGAATTATCAGTCTTATTAGTCTCTGTAATAATACTAAAACAAAGAAATTAATAAATCTTAACGAAAAATCTAACGTTTTAGTTATTGGATGCGAAGGAAATGCAGATGTAAAACTTTATAAACAATTGCTATCTAAAGGCAGAAAGTAAATTATATGTCAAAAAAAGCTGTTGTTTGGATAAGAGACGATTTTAGAATAAAAAATAATTCTGCATTATCTTATGCAACAAATAATTACGATGCTGTCACGGCATTATATATTTATAACAAGGAAAACTTTGATGATGTTAGAGAAGCACAAAAATGGTGGGTAAGTAAATCTTTAATTAATTTTAAAGATGAATTAATTAAATACAATATTGAATTAGAATTAGTATTTTCTGATGAGATAACTTTTTTTAGTAAAATCAAAGATAAACAAGAAATTTCGATATTTTGGAATAAAATATATGAGCCATCTCAGTTAAAATTAGATAATGATTTAATTAAAATTTTAGAAAAAAACAAAGTGCTTTCAAAATGCTTTAAAGGAAATGTTCTTAATGAATATAATAATGTCACTAAAGATGATGGAAGCCCTTATAAAGTTTATAGTCCATTTTGGAGAGTTGGAGAGCAAATTTACTTAGATAGTATCCCAAGTAAATCATTAAACGTAAAAAAAGTTAAGAACAAAATAAAATTATTCAAAAATAATAGCGTTCCAGATCAAATTTTACCTAAGAAAAATTGGTATAAAAAATTTGAAAAATATTGGGACCCAACAGAGAAACAATCCGAAAAATATTTAAATGATTTTGTCGAAAATAGAATGTTGAAATATGGAGTTGATAGAGATTATCCAGCTATAAATGGTTCGTCAAAACTTTCACCATTTATAAGAAATGGACAAATACACGTAAGTAATATTTGGGACAAATGTTATAAATATAAATCAAAAAATGTTAGTGTTAAAAAATATCTTAATGAATTAGGATGGAGAGAATTTTCTCATAGTTTGATTAATTACTTCCCTCAAATGCTAAAAGGTAATTTAAGAAAAGAATTTGATAAATTTCCATGGGATAAAAATGCAAAAAATTTGAAAGCTTGGAAGAATGGTATGACTGGATATCCAATTGTTGATGCTGGGATGAGACAACTTTATGAAACAGGTTGGATGCATAATAGAATTAGAATGGTAGTTGGTTCTTTTCTTGTAAAACATTTAAGAATTAATTGGAAAGAGGGTGAAAAACATTTTAGAAATTGTTTGCTAGATTTTAATGAAGCAAACAATGTTGCACAGTGGCAATGGGTTGCTGGTTGTGGTGCAGATGCAGCCCCTTATTTTAGAATTTTTAATCCTATATTACAGGGTGAAAAATTTGATAAACAAGGTTTGTATGTAAAAAAATGGGTACCTGAATTAGAAAGAGTTCCAAGTAAATTTATTCATAAACCATGGGAAATGGAAATAAAATATCAAGAAGCTATAAAAACTAAAATTGGTTCTGATTACCCCTCCCCAATAGTCGTGCATGAAGAAGCTAGAAACGCAGCTCTCAAAGCATTTCAAACTTTAAAAAATTAATTAATCTCCAATAAAATGATGAATAATCAGCCTTTTTGTAGAAGCTAACCTATGTTCAAAGAGGTAAATTCCTTGCCAAGTTCCTAACAAAAGTTGTTTGTTTTTTATACTAAGGGATATTTGATTGTTAGTTAAAGCTGACTTTATATGAGCTGGCATATCGTCCTTACCTTCTATTGTATGAATATATAATTTATTATCCATTGGAGCAATTTTATCAAAATAATTAATTAAATCTGATTGAACATCAGGATCAGCATTTTCTTGAACAATTAAAGATGCACTAGTGTGCTGTATGCTTAAATTTAAAATACCATTATTAAAATTATTTTTATTTATCCAGTCTATGGTTTGATCGGTAAATTCATATAATTTTTGACCCTTTGTTTTAAGTTCGAGATTAAAAAATTCTTGTCTCATAAATACTTTTTAGATGTTAGTTCATATAATCGACTAATGGTACGCTTAAATGGTTTTTCCAATAATCTTGAAGATGTGAGTTTATCAATATTTTGTTC
>CACHAX010000017.1 GCA_902577875.1 uncultured Pelagibacteraceae bacterium
TTAAATTTTTGATCTTTTAAGCACTTGTTAAAATTTGATAAAAAATTCAATATCACAGAGCTCGCTAATAAAGCACTAGGAAAAACTATTCCATTTTCAGTAAATACAATATTATTAAATATAGCAGAGGTATATTGTAGTACCGAAATATGGCCAAATCTAAAGTGTAAATTTGATATACCAATAATTATTTTTTCTTGATTGAGGATGCTTATAAACGGCAGATGATAAAGTCCAGCATCAGGTCTGTAGACATTGCTTGATGTTATTAACAAAAATATTATTAGTGTAGAATAAAAACAAAAAATAAAAAATTTTTTGTTAAAGTATATATTTTTATATTTCAGTATAATAAATAAGGGTAAAATTAAAATTACGGAGTTAATTATTTTGTTTAATGGACTGAAAAAATTTATAAATAGAGCTAGGAATGATAAAATTATTACTGCAAAAATAAGTTGCAATGAAAATGATCTTATATTACTTCCATTTGTTATTAAATATCCGTACGGTGTATATATAAAAGTGACTAAAAAACTTAAAATTAAAACCTCTAGCATATGAAATAATTGTGAAATTAACAGTAATTATACCTGTCTACAACGAAATAAAAACTTTAAGAATTTTGATGAATAAAGTCCTACAAACTAAAATTGAAAAACAGATAATAGTTGTTGATGATTGTTCAAACGATGGTAGCAAAGAAGAAATATTGGATCATTTTAAAGATAAAATAGATAAATTTATAGTTCACGATCAAAATATGGGAAAGGGTGCCGCGATTAAAAGTGCAAAAAAATATATTGATGGCGACTATGTAATTATTCAGGATGCTGATTTGGAATATGATCCAAATCAATACCATGCGTTTATGATAGAGGTAAAAAAAAGGAAAATAGATGCTTTATATGGATCAAGAGTATTAAAAAAAGAAAAATTTAAAAGAGTGCAAAATTTTAGTCATAAAATTAGAATTTGGGGGAATATTTTTTTGACTTTTTTGTCTAACAAAATAAATAAACAAAATTTAACAGATGCCCATACTTGCTATAAATTGGTTAAATCAGATATTTTTAAATCTATTAATTTTTATGAAAATGGTTTTTCATTTTGTCCAGAGTTAAACACCAAACTTTCTAATTTAGGTGTAAAGATAGACGAAATACCAATCAATTATGAAGGAAGAACTTATGATGAAGGGAAAAAAATTACTGCAATGGACGGCTTTAGAGCTATCAAAGCTTTAATAAAATATAAGTATTTTTCAATATGATAGATATTTTTAATATAAGATACAGATTGATAAAATTTATTGAAAGTATACCACTACTTCAAATTTTTATTTACAATAACTTAAGTAAGTTTAAATTTCTTTTTCCACATGATAAGGATTATTTGGGTCTTAAATTATTATTTAATGAAAATGAAAATAGAGATTTCATAGATGTCGGTGGAAATATTGGATTGTCATCAATTGGTTTTAGGGAGTTAGGCTTTAAAAATAATCGTATACACATATTTGAACCAGATAAATTCTTAATTGATAATTATATTAACAAACTCAAAATCTATTATACAAATTTTAAAATTCATAAATTTGGGTTGTCTTTTAAAAATCAAAAAAAAATTTTATTCAAAGCTTTTTATAAAAATAATTATTTTCATTTCAATAATAGTTTTGATGAAAATTATATAAAGAGCAAAATAAAACATAATTATCCTAAAATTTATAAATTATTTAATTATAAGTCTCAAAAATTTTACTTAAAAAAATTTGATAATTTAAAAATCAAAACCAATGCTTGTTTTATAAAAATTGATGTAGAAGGTGTCGACCATGAAGTGCTCCATGGTATGAAAAATTTACTAATAAAAAATAAACCAATATTATTAATAGAATATAATCATAGTAATTTTCATAAGATATATAATTTTATCAAAAATACATATGATTGTTACAGATATGATATTGATAGTAATATTTTTATTAAGCTAAAAATTAAACAAATTAATAAATTGTTAAAAGGAAATCTGCTGGAAAATAAATATATAAAAAATAGTGTTAATTTATATTATATACCAAGAAAATCTGTTGCAAAAATTGAAAAATATAAAACAGCTCCTAATACTTGAAACTAAAGTATTCGATATACTTATTTTTGTAGTAATAAACCGAACAATTAAGAGAATTAATTATTTACATTTACTAATTTTCATATAAAAGAAATTGCCTGGTGATTATTGCGAAAGGGTAATACCCGATCCCATTCCGAACTCGGAAGTCAAGCCTTTCTGCGCCGATGGTACTTTGTCTTAAGACATGGAAGAGTAGGACGTTGCCAGGCTAAACTCACAAAATATATTCATATATTAATTGTATGTTAAACTAATAATGATAAAACTCTGTAAACTAAAAGCTTTCTCAGATGAAAAAAATTTCTTTAATTTTTGGTGTAACAGGACAAGATGGTTCTTATTTAACTAAATTACTTTTAAAGAAAGGGTACATAGTCCATGGTGTAAAAAGAAGATCTTCATCACTAAATACACATAGAATTGATGATATATATCAAGAACCATTTACACATAAAAAAAATTTTATTCTACACTATGGAGATATAACAGATGGCACATCAATCTTTGATTTAATAAATAAAATAAAGCCAGATGAAATTTATAATTTAGCAGCACAATCTCATGTTGCTGTCTCTTTTAAAATACCAGAATATACTTCAAATGCTGACGCATTAGGAGCTTTAAGAATTCTAGAGTCAATCGTAAAAATTAATCCGAAAATTAAATATTATCAAGCAGGCAGTTCAGAGATGTATGGTAAAATTCAATCTTTTCCTCAAAATGAAAAAACTCCGTTTTATCCCAGAAGTCCATATGCAGTATCAAAAGTTTATGCTCATTGGATAACAGTTAATTATAGAGAGTCGTACAAAATATTTGCTTGTAATGGTATTCTGTTTAACCACGAAAGTCCGCTTAGAGGAGAAACTTTTGTCACAAAAAAGATTGTCAAAGCATTATGTAAAATAAAAAATAAAAAACAAAAAAAATTATATTTAGGAAATATATATGCAAAAAGAGATTGGGGACATGCTCAAGATTATGTAGAAGCAATGTGGAAAATTTTACAATATAAAAAGCCTGAGGATTGGGTAATATGTACAGGAAAGCAGTATTCAGTCAAACAGTTTATAAATTTAGTATCAAAAAAGTTAAATTTAAAAATTTTTTGGAGAGGAAAAGGTTTGCATGAAAAAGCTTACAATGAAAAAAAACAAAAAATTATTGAGATAAAAAAAGAATATTTTAGACCTGCTGAAGTTGATAATCTTAAGGGAAATTCTAATAAAGCAAAAAAGTATTTAAAATGGAAACCAAAAAAAGATATTAATTATTTAATTCAAGATATGATCAATTATGAATTAAATGAATTAAAAAATGGTAAATAAATCAAAAATATATATTGCTGGTCACAAAGGCATGATTGGTTCGGCTATTTTGAAAACTTTTAGTAAAAATAAAAAATTTAATTTGATTTATGAGGATAAGAAAAAGCTTGATTTAACTGATCAAAGTAAAGTTTTTAAATATTTAAAAAAAATAAAACCTGACGGAGTGATTATAGCCGCTGCTAAAGTTGGAGGCATTGTTGCAAATAATTCCCATAGAGCTCCGTTTATATATGAAAATATTTCAATTCAATCAAATATAATACATGGCAGCTATTTAGCTGGTGTAAAAAATTTAATATTTCTAGGCTCTAGCTGTATATATCCTAAATTTGCTGAACAACCAATCAAAGAAAAATATCTATTATCTAACTACTTAGAAAAAACAAACGAACCATATGCTATTGCTAAAATAGCTGGGTTAAAGTTATGCGAAAATTATAGTAGTCATTATAAATTAAACTACAAAACTTTAATGCCTTGTAATGCTTATGGTGAAAATGATAATTATGACTTAAATAGCTCTCACTTCTTACCTGCCTTAGTAAAAAAAATTGTTGAAGCCATTCGTAAGAAAAAAGACTACATAACTCTATGGGGTAATGGAAAAGCACTTAGAGAACTAATTTTTAGTGATGATATAGCTTTAGCTTGCAAATTTTTTTTAGAAAAAAAAACAAAATCAAAGATTTTTAATATTGGCACAGGTTTAGAATATTCAGTTGAACAATATGCTAAACTGATTATGAAGCACTTAAACGTAAATTTAAGAATAATTTATGACAAAACAAAACCTAATGGCACACATAGAAAACTTTTAGACACTTCATTGGCAAAAAAAAGTGGCTGGAAATCTAAAACCTCTTTTGAAAAAGGAATATCGATAGTAATAAATGATTATTTAAAAAATCATTTAAAAAAAGATATTTAGAAAATAAATTATACGATGAAAAAAAAAAATTTTATTGTAATTACTGGTGGTGCGGGTTTCGTTGGTTCAAACTTAATAAATTATTTTTTAAGAAAGACATCTCTAAAGATTATAAGCATCGATAACTATTCAACTGGTACAAAACAAAATCATATAAATTCGAAACGTATAACTTATTTTAATTGTGAAACTAAAAACATAAAAAAAACATTATACAAATTTAAAAATGATATAAATGCAATATTTCACTTTGGAGAATTTTCAAGAATTTATCAAAGTTTTGAAAAATTTGATCAGTGTTTTGAAGCTAATTCAATAGGTACAAGAGAAGTATTTAAATTTTGTTTAGATAATAAGATAAAACTAATTTATTCAGCAACTTCAGCAACTTTGGGAAAAAAAGGAAATGATAAAAATTTATCACCATATGCTTTTACAAAATCAACAAATCTTGAACTTTTAGAAAATTTAAAAAAGTGGTTTAATTTAAAATATGAAGTTATATATTTTTATAATGTTTATGGAACAAATCAAATTGAAAAAGGTAAAATGGCAACAGTCATTGGTATTTTTCAAGATCAATTTAAAAAAAATAGACCATTAACAGTTGTAAGACCAGGTAATCAAACTAGAAGGTTTACACATATTTCTGATACAATTAAAGTATGTTTTGATGCTTGGAAATTAAATAAATGTAAACATTATAGTATAAGTAATAAAAAGTCTTATTCTATAATCAATGTGGCAAAAATGTTTAAATCTAGAATCGTATACCTTCCAAGTAGAAAAGGTGAAAGATATGCTTCAGCCCTTACCAATATGTCCTTTAATTATAAGGTAATTAAGTACTATGGAAAAATAAATTTGAAAGATTATATAAGTTCGTTTATTAAATCTGAAAAAAAAATAAAATGAAAATAGCAAGCTCATTAAAATCACTTAAAAAGAGAGACTTAAACTCTAAATTAGTTAGAAGAAGAGGCAGAGTTTACGTGATTAATAAAAAAAATCCAAAATTTAAAGCCAGACAAAAGTAATTCATGGATAATGAAAGTCACAAAAATACTTGGAATAATTTTACTAAATTTGTTTTATGGGGATCTGTAGCAGTTGTTGTCATCCTAATTTTAATGGCAATTTTTCTTTTATAGCATGATTGTTGGATCTATTTCAGAAAATTTGAGTCAAGAACAAAGAGTTTCAGTAACTCCAGATATAATTAAAAAATATAAATCTTTGGGTTTTGAAATACATCTATCAAAAAATTATGGATTACATTTGGGATTTACTGATCAATTATATGAAAATGAGGGTGCAAAAATATTTTCCAGCGATGATGTTATTTCAAATTCTGATGCAATATTACAACTTAATATTTTAAGTGATGAAAACTTAAAAAAATTAAAAAAAAATCAAAATTTAATTGGTGTATTGAACCCTTATATAAACGAAAAAAAATTAAAAGAAATTGCATTAAAAGATATAAACTGCTTTTCTTTAGAACTTTTACCTAGAATCACAAGAGCTCAATCCATGGATATATTGTCCTCTCAAGCAAATTTAGCTGGTTACAAAGCAGTAGTAGACTCATTTTCATATTTTCAAAAAGCGATACCAATGATGATGACTGCAGCTGGTACTATTTCAGCTGCGAAAGTTTTAGTTGTAGGCGCTGGAGTAGCAGGTTTACAGGCAATTGCTACAGCTAAAAGAATGGGGGCAATTGTTTTTGCAACTGATGTGAGGTTAGCTTCAAAAGAACAAGTTGAAAGTTTAGGTGGTAAATTTTTAGTAGTTGAAGGAGCAGAAAATTTAGAAACTAAAGGAGGATATGCAAAAGAAGCTTCAGATGATTTCAAAAATAAACAAGAAGGATTAATAAAGGAAACACTAAAGAAAATTGATATTGTCATATGTACAGCTTTGATACCAGGAAAAAAAGCACCACTTATTTTAAAAAAAGATATGATTGATGAATTACCAATAGGATCTGTGATTTATGATCTTGCGGCTTCACAAGGGGGAAATTCAGAATTAACAAAAGTTGATGAAATCGTCGATTACAATGGAGTAAAAATTATGGGTGAAGCTAACATTTTAAACAAACTTCCAATCTCGGCATCAAATCTTTATTCAAAAAATATTTTTAACTTTATAAATAATTTATATGATAAAGATAATAAAGTTTTTAAAATAAATTTAGAAGATGAGATAATAAAAAAAACTATGGTTAAATAATGGAAATTGATCCTTTTATATTTAGATTAAGTATATTTATTTTATCAATATTTGTAGGTTATTATGTTGTTTGGAGTGTTACCCCCTCATTACATACTCCTTTGATGTCAGTAACAAACGCAATTTCTTCAGTGATAATTGTAGGTGCAATCATTGCTGCACTTGCTGGTTCATCAATAAGTATATTTGAAACATCTAACGTATTTGGATTTCTTGCAATTTTATTAGCTGCAGTAAATATCTTTGGTGGTTTTTTAGTAACTCAAAGAATGCTGCAAATGTACAAAAAAAAGAAAAAATAATTTATGTCATCAAATTTATCAGCAATTTTTTATTTAGTCTCTGGTATATTGTTTATTTTAGCATTACGAGGTCTTTCATCTCCCGAGACATCTAGGCAGGGTAATTATTTTGGTATTGCAGGCATGTTAATTGCAATAATTGTTACTTTTCTTTCAGTTGGAAACTTTGGATCTGGATTCATTTATGTAATAATTTTTCTTATATTAGGAGGTTCAATTGGTGCTTTTATTGCATTCAGAATTCCAATGACAGCAATGCCCGAGCTTGTTGCTGGCTTTCATAGTTTAGTAGGTCTAGCAGCTGTGTTTGTTGCAATATCTGCTTTTTTAAAACCTGAGGCATTTGGCTTAGGAGTAGTCGGTGGAATTAAACTTGCAAGTTTAATTGAAATGTCTCTAGGTGCTGCTATCGGAGCTATCACTTTTTCAGGTTCAATTATTGCATTTTTAAAACTTAGGGGGATAATGTCAGGTGCACCAATAACTTTTAAAGGACAGCACTTAATAAATTTATTCCTTGGACTAGCAATTTTATTTTTAATTTATTACTTATGCGTTTCACAATTATCAAGTATCTTTTGGTCAATTGTAATTATTTCTTTCTTAGTTGGGGTACTACTCATAATTCCAATAGGAGGGGCAGACATGCCAGTTGTCATATCAATGTTGAATTCATATTCTGGTTGGGCAGCTGCAGGAATTGGCTTTACACTTGAGAACTCAGCTTTAATAATTACAGGAGCATTAGTTGGATCATCTGGTGCAATACTTTCATACATTATGTGTAAAGGAATGAATAGATCATTTTTCAATGTAATACTTGGAGGTTGGGGTGCAAATGAACAAGCTTCAAATTCACAAACTAAAGAACAAAAACCAGTTAAGAGTGGAAATGCGGAAGATGCAGCTTTTTTAATGAAAAATGCTTCTTCTGTAATTATTGTTCCTGGATATGGAATGGCAGTTGCGCAAGCACAACATGCTCTTAGAGAAATGGTAGATGTTTTAAAAAAAAATGGTGTGAAAGTTTCATATGCGATTCATCCAGTTGCCGGAAGGATGCCAGGTCATATGAATGTTTTGTTGGCTGAAGCAAACGTACCTTATGATGAGGTTTTTGAGTTAGAGGAAATAAATAATGATTTTGCAAATTGTGATGTTGCTTATGTTATTGGAGCCAACGATGTTACAAACCCAGTCGCAAAGTCAGATCCTCAAAGTCCAATTTATGGAATGCCAGTTTTAGATGTTGAGAAAAGCAAATCAGTTTTATTTGTTAAAAGAAGTTTGTCACCTGGCTATGCTGGAATTGATAATGACCTTTTTTATAGAGATAATACATTAATGTTATTTGCTGATGCAAAAAAAATGACTGAGGAAATTGTAAAAAGTTTATAAAATATACTTTTGGCAAATATATTTATTTCTATATGCCCGATAAAATAAATACTAGTTCAAATAGAAGTTTTGGCCTAGTTTTTTTTATTTTCTTTTTTATTATAGGAGTTTACCCATTAATTAATGATCAGGAAGTAAGAGTTTGGTCCTTAATAATTTCTGTATTTTTTTTACTTTTGGGATCAATAAATTCAAGAATTCTAACTCCAATAAATAATTTATGGTTTAAATTTGGAGTAATATTAGGAAAATTTATTTCGCCTATTATTATGATTATTATTTTTTTTACTGTGGTTACACCAATCGGTTTATTGATGAGATTATTAAGAAAAGATTTATTAAATCTCAAATTCAACAAAAATAAATCTTATTGGATTGAAAAAAATGGCATAAAAAGTAAGATGAAAGATCAATTTTAATGAGTTTTTTAAAAGAGTTTTGGGAATTTTTAAAGACTAGAAAAAAATATTGGCTCTTTCCAATAATTCTAGTTCTTTTGATTTTTGGTGGATTAATTGTTTTAACACAAGGTACTGCTGTAGCTCCTTTTATTTATACTATATTTTAAAGTGAGCTCGATTTTAGGTATTTCAGCTTTTTATCATGATAGTGCAGCATGCATTTTGAAAAATGGAGAAATAATCGCTGCAGCTCAAGAGGAACGTTTTACTCGAAAAAAACACGATCATAGTTACCCATTTAATGCAGTAGAATTTGTTCTTAAATACTCAAATCTCAAGCTTAATGAAATAGACCAAATTGTTTTTTTTGAAAAACCTTTTTTAAAATTCGAGAGATTGTTAGAAACTTATGTAGCATTTGCTCCTAAAGGATTCTTATCTTTTTCAAAAGCTATACCAATTTGGATTAAAGATAAGTTATTTCAAAAAAATGTTCTGATACAAAATTTAAAGTCACATGATATTAAGTTTAATGATAATAAAAAAATTTTTTTTTCTGAACACCATCTTAGTCATGCAGCTAGTGCATTTTTCCCATCACCATTTGAAGAAGCAGTAATTTTAACTGCTGACGGTGTTGGAGAATGGGCAACCACTACTGTAGCTATAGGCAAACATAATAATTTAGAAATTAAAAAAGAGATTCATTTTCCACATTCTTTAGGTTTGCTATACTCGGCTTTTACATTTTACACAGGATTTAAAGTTAACAGTGGAGAATATAAGCTGATGGGTTTAGCACCATATGGTAATCCAATTTATATAGATAAAATAAAACAAATTATTGACATTAAAGACGATGGAACATTTAGACTCAATCAAAAATATTTTAATTATGCTACCGGACTTACTATGATAAGTAAAAAATTTATAAATTTATTTGGTCAAAAACCAAGAAACCCAGAAAATGAGCAGTTAAGTCAATTTCATATGGATATTGCGGCTTCAATTCAAAAAGTAACTGAAGAAATAATGATTAAAATTTCTAAATCAATTCGAAATGAATATGGAGTAAAAAATTTATGTTTGGCAGGAGGAGTTGCTTTAAACTGTGTAGCAAATGGCAAAATTTTGAAAGAAAAAATTTTTGAAAACATTTGGATACAACCTGCAGCAGGAGATGCAGGGGGATCATTAGGGGCAGCTTTGGCTTTTTGGTATTTAGAACAGGGAAATGATAGAAAAATAAATGTAAACGACTCTATGAAAGGTTCCTATTTAGGAAATGAATTTACTCAAAATGAAATTGAAGATGAATTAAGATCTGTAGGAGCTATTTTTAAAACATATAAATATAAGGATTTGATTGAAAATACATCTAATTATCTTATTGATGAAAAAGCAATTGGATGGTTTCAAGGCAGAATGGAATTTGGCCCAAGAGCTCTTGGTGCAAGGTCAATTATTGCCGACCCAAGATCTCACAAAATGCAAAAAAATCTTAATTTAAAAGTAAAGTACAGAGAAAGTTTTAGACCCTTTGCACCTTCAATTTTAAAAGAGGATTTGTCTAAATGGTTTAATTTAAGTGTTGATAGTCCATATATGTTGCTTGTTGCCGAAATTGATAATCAAAAAAAAATTAAAATGACTAAAAATCAAAACAATCTTTTTGGGATCGATAAGCTGAACGTCAAAAGATCAGAAATTCCAGCAGTTACACATATTGATTACTCTGCAAGAATCCAGACTGTCGATGAAAATACAAACAAAATTTATTATGATTTAATTTCTAAATTTAAAGAGAAAACTGGCTGCCCATTAATTGTGAACACATCTTTTAATATTAGAGGGGAACCTATTGTAAATTCTCCCTCTGATGCCTTTAATTGTTTTATGGGTACTGAACTAGATTATCTTGTTATAGGAAATTGTATTCTTGATAAAAAAAAACAAAATAAAAATTTAATAAAAAATTATAAAAATGATTTTGAGTTAGATTAATTGGTTGCGGGGGACGGATTTGAACCGCCGACCTCAAGGTTATGAGCCTTGCGAGCTACCAGGCTGCTCCACCCCGCGGTTTAAATTCTATTTTTGAGTTTGTTAAGTTTTTTAACTCTTTTAATATTTTCTTGTTGAATTCTTTTTTTTTTTTCAGAAGGTTTTTCATAATTATTTTTAAGCTTAATAATTTTAAAAAAACCGTCTCTCTGGAGTTTTCTTTTTAAAACTCTCAGTGCTTGTTCAACATTATTATCTTTGACTTCTATTTTAATAACAACCTCCAAAAAGAGGGTTAGATACCACTTTAAATATTATTTGTCTATATGTTTCAATTTTCATTATTACTAGATAATTTAATTTTTTCTTTGTCTTTTTTCTCTTTTGATATTCTTCTTTCAGCTTTTTCAATTGCTGCCATCAAATCTTTTTGTGTGAACAAACCCATTGCTACTGGATCTTTTGGATTAAGACTATTAAAATTCCAATAACTTTTGTTTCTAATTGAAGAAACTGAATTCTTAGTTATTCCAACTAACTTTGCAATTTGAGAATCTTTTAATATTGAATGATTTTTTAATAACCAAAGAGCTGAATCTGGTTTATCCTGTCGCTTTGAAAGAGGTATATATTTTTTTATTTTACTTGCTGACTCTCTTACTTCAACTTCAAGATCAGTTATATTAAGAGGCCTATTTTCATCTACTGATGATAGCTTAATCTCTTCCTGAGATAGTTGTCCTGATATCACTGGATTGTAACCAACAATACCTTTTGCAACTTCTCCATCAGCAATACCCTGTACTTCAACTTCGTGAATTTTACAAAAGTCTGCAATTTGTTTGAAAGTTAATGATGTATTTTCTACAAGCCATACAGCAGTGGCCATTGGCATAAGAGGTGCTTTAGACATTAATTTTTATTTTCAGACCTGAAATTTTGAAATTTTTTGTTAAATTTACTTATTCTACCTTTATCAAGAATTTTTTGTTTTCCACCAGTCCAAGCTGCATGTGATTTTGGATCGATTTCAAGTTTTAAATTATCGTTTTCATTTCCCCAAGTAGATCTGGTTTGGAACTTAGAACCGTCTGTCATTTCCACAGTTATTGTATGATAATCTGGGTGTTTATTTTTTTTCATGGGCGCCTTATAACTAAAAAATTTTTTAAAAACAATTAAAACTTATTTAATTTTTTGAGCATTTTTTCATAAATATTTGGATTTCCAGCCCTAATATTTATTTTACTTATGTCAAAATTATTTATGTTATTTACTTTACCACCAGATTCTTCAATTATTATTTTCCCCGCTGCTATATCCCATAAATTAATATTATTATGAAAATATCCATCAAATCTACCACACGCCACATAAGCTAAATCTAATGCTGCACATCCAGTATTTCTTAAGTTTAATTTTGGATAAATTGATTTTATACCGAAGTTATCTGTTGCAAATAAACATTCTTCCAAATTAGTCTTATTTGAAACGCGAATTCTATTATTATTAATATATGATCCGCTATCTTTTTCCGCATAAAATATCTCATTTTTAATTGGATCAAATATTAATCCAATTATAATTTCATCGTTTTTTTTTAACGCAACTGAGATTGCAAAATGAGGAACACCGTGCATAAAATTAGTAGTTCCATCTATTGGATCAATTATCCAAAATACGTTTTCATTTTTATTTAAAATTTTACCACTTTCCTCGGTTATAAAAGAATAATTCTTCTTTGATTTTTTTAACTCCTCTATAAGGATTTTTTCAACTCGTTTGTCGGTGTTTGTAACGAAATCTTTTGGTCCTTTTTTTGCAACTTGTAAATTTTCTAACTCTCCAAAATCTCTTATAATTATCTTAGATGCTTTTTCACAGGCTTTTATCATTAAATTAAGATTTGGTGATATTGAATTCATTCTATATTTTTTTTATATATTCCATTGTCCTTGTATCAATTATAATTGTATCTCCACTTTCTATAAATGGAGGTACTTGAATATTTAATCCATTATTCAGTGTAGCTGGTTTATATGAAGAGGATACAGTTTGACCTTTTAAAGCAGCATCGGTAGTTTCAATTTTACAAGAAATTTGATTTGGTAAAACAATATTAAGTGGTTTTTCGTTATGAAAATTAATTGTAACTTCCAAGTTTTCAGACAGTAATTTACCCTTTTCTCCAACAATATTTTTATTGATGTTTATTTGTTCAAATGATTTAGGATTCATAAAATAAAAATCATTTTCATCTTCATATAAATAACTAAATTTTATTTCTTCAAGTAAAGCCTTTTCTATTGTTTCACTCGATCTAAATCTCTCATTTAATTTTGTATTTTTAATAAGATTTTTCATCTCCACTTGAGCAAATGCTCCACCTTTTCCAGGTTTAACATGACTAGTTTTTAATACTTCCCATAGCTCATTTTTATATTCTAATATCATTCCTACTCTTATTTCTGTTGCATTAATCTTCATTTTAAATTTTTAATTGCTTGATGTGGTTTAAACTTTTTATTATTCCAAACGTAACCTGAAATAGCCAAAAAATCTGCATTATTCAATAATAGATTTCTATAATTTTTCTCATTAATCCCCCCAATAGCCACAACAGGTAAATTTATTGATCTTTTAATTTTATTCAAAGTTTTAATACTCGCTCGATATAAGACTTTTTTAGTTCTAGTTTTATTAAATGCACCTAAAGCAATGTAATTTGCTCCATTTAATGATGCCTTTTCTGCTAGCTTGAGTGAATTATGACAAGTAATTCCAATGATTTTATTTTTTAAAATTTTTTTTGCTTCAGTTAAATTCATATCTTTTTGACCTAAATGACAACCATCTGCGTTTACTTTTAAAGCAAGATAAGGATCATCATTAATAATAAACTTTACTTTATTTTTTTTGCAAATTTTTAGTATTTTTTTTGCAATTATAATTTTTTTGTTGAAAGTCTCATTTTTAATTCTTAATTGAAAAAACTTAACTTTATTTGATTTTAAAACTAAATTTAGACTATTATAGAAGGAACTATTTATAATTTTATTAGGAGATATTAAATATATAAATTTCTTATTGAGAATTTTCAAGATTTTCTGACCATTTTCCTTGTGCAGCTAAAGTACACATTTTAGCTCGATGATCAAATATTTCCTGAGTTCCAATTATATTTTTTATATCTTTAGACCAAAATTTTAGAGCACTTTGTTGTAAAGCTCTTCCATAAGAATAAGTTATTATGAAACCTGTATCGTTTTTAATATTTATCTGATTGAGGTTAGCCGTTGCTTCTATTTCAGTTTGACCTCCAGAAAGAAAAGCTATGCCAGGGACTGATAAAGGCACATTATTTTTTAAACACTCTAATGTTAGTCCAGCTATT
>CACHAX010000018.1 GCA_902577875.1 uncultured Pelagibacteraceae bacterium
CGTCTATTTGAAATGCAGCAGCACTTCTAATTATCGAACCTATATTTCTAGGATCTGTCACTTCATCTAAACACGCAATTGTTATATTCTTTTTTAATTTGATAAATTCTTTTAAATTATTCTTTTCAAAATGTTCAATTTCGGCAACATAGCCTTGATGAGTAATTCCATCTTTTGAACAATACTTATCTAGCTCTTTTCTGGTTTTGTAATAAATTTTTAAATTTTTAAGAAGATTTTTTCTTGTACTAATCCGATGAATACTTTTTTTACTTTCCTCTGTCAGGAAAATTTTTAAAACTTTCCTTTCAGGATTTTTTAATGCCTCAATAACCGCATGTTTTCCAACTATAAAAAAAGATAACTTGTTCATGATAATTGTTGAATTTACACAATTTTTTGAGCTAATTTCCTATATTTCACGTATTGCATTTATACAATAAAAATATATAAAACGCATGTTGTTTAAAGCTTTATTGAACATGGGGTGCTTCCCCCTAAAATAATATTAAGGAGGGGTACCAAAGCGGTCAAATGGGGCGGGCTGTAAACCCGTTGACTTCGGTCTTCGAAGGTTCGAATCCTTCCCCCTCCACCATTCAATAATTTTTTTTATAACATGGAGTGTACTTGGGTGTTGCGGGTGTAGTTCAATGGTAGAACGCTAGCCTTCCAAGCTGGATGTAAGGGTTCGATTCCCTTTACCCGCTCCAAAAACTAAATTAAGGAATAAATAAAAGAGGTAAACAAGTAATGTCAAAAGAAAAGTTCGTAAGAAATAAACCGCACTGTAATATTGGTACAATTGGTCATGTCGACCATGGTAAAACAACATTAACTGCTGCGATTACAAAAGTATTAGCAGAGTCAGGCGGTGCACAATTTACTGCTTATGATCAAATCGATAAAGCTCCAGAGGAAAAAGAAAGAGGAATAACAATCTCAACTGCTCACGTAGAGTATGAAACTGAAAAAAGACACTATGCGCATGTAGATTGCCCAGGTCATGCTGATTATGTTAAAAACATGATTACCGGTGCTGCGCAAATGGATGGTGCAATTTTAGTAGTTAATGCTGCAGATGGACCAATGCCTCAAACTAGAGAGCACATTCTTTTAGCAAGACAGGTTGGTGTACCAGCAATAGTCGTTTACTTAAACAAAGTTGATCAAGTCGATGATAAAGAAATGATTGAATTAGTTGAAGAAGAAATAAAAGATTTGTTAACTTCATATAAATTTCCAGGAGACAAAACTCCAATTATTAAAGGTTCTGCATTGGCTGCAGTTGAAGGAAGAGATGATGAAATTGGAAAAAATTCGATTATGGAACTTATGAAGTCTGTTGATGAATTTATCCCACAGCCAGATAGACCAAAAGATAAAGATTTCTTGATGCCTGTAGAAGATGTATTCTCAATTTCAGGAAGGGGTACAGTTGTAACTGGTAGAGTAGAATCTGGTGTTATAAAAACTGGTGACGAAATAGAAATTGTTGGTATCAGAGAAACAAAAAAAACAGTTTGCACTGGTGTCGAAATGTTTAGAAAACTTTTAGATTCAGGTGAGGCTGGAGATAACATAGGAGCTCTTTTAAGAGGTGTCGAGAGAACTGATGTTGAAAGAGGTCAAGTTTTATGTAAACCTGCTTCAATAACTCCACACACTAAATTTGAAGCGCAAGCTTATGTATTAAAAAAAGAAGAAGGTGGAAGACATACACCTTTTTTCACTAAATATAGACCTCAGTTTTATTTTAGAACAACTGATGTAACAGGTGAAGTAGAATTGCCAGCGGGTACAGAAATGGTTATGCCTGGTGATGATGCTAAGTTCACTGTAAAATTAATAACACCTATTGCAATGGCAGAAAAATTAAATTTTGCTATTCGAGAAGGTGGAAGAACAGTAGGAGCTGGAGTAGTAACAAAAATTATAGAGTAAACTCCATAGGAGTGTAGCTCAATTGGTAGAGCGCCGGTCTCCAAAACCGGAGGTTGGGGGTTCGATTCCCTCCGCTCCTGCCATAATAAAATTATGAAGAATCCATTGAAATTTATACAGGACGTTAAACAAGAGGCTTTTAAAGTTACCTGGCCGACTAGTAAAGAAGTTATACAGGGATCTTTAATGGTTGTTGCAATGGCTATAGTAGCTGCCTTATTTTTTCTTTTATTGGATCAAGTTCTTCAATTCTTTTTAGAGTTAGTTTTAAAGGTTAATTTGTAATGAAAAATTGGTATATAGTTCAATCACACTCAAGCTTCGAAAATAAAGTTGCTCAAGAGATTAAAAAAGAGGCTAATAAGGCAAATCTTTCTGAAAAGATTGAAGAAATAATCGTTCCTACGCATGATATTACAGAAGTCAAAAGAGGAAAAAGAGTTCAAAGAAAGAAAAAATACTTTCCTGGATATGTTCTTTTGAAGAGTGAAATGGATAATACAATTTATCATATGATTAAAAATTTAAAAAAAGTAAGTGGTTTTCTAGGCACTAAAGGTACTCCAATCCCTGTTTCAGAAAAAGAAATTGAAAAAATACTTGGTCAAATTAAAGATGGTGTTGTTCAACCTAAATCTGGTGTTGAATATAATGTTGGCGAGAAGGTTCAAGTTATAGACGGACCTTTTGCATCTTTTAGTGGTTTGGTTGAAGATATAGATGAAGATAAATTAAGACTTAAAGTTTCCGTATCTATTTTTGGAAGACCAACTCCGGTAGATTTAGAATATAGTCAGGTAGAAAAAGCGAGTTAATGGCAAAAAAAAAAGAAATAAGTGGATATATAAAATTACAAATAAATGGTGGTCAGGCTAATCCAGCTCCACCAGTAGGTCCTGCATTAGGTCAAAGAGGAATAAATATAATGGAATTTTGTAAAGCATTTAATGAAAAAACAAAATCATTTGCAGGTAAACCAGTTCCAGTGATAATTACAGTATATAAAGATAAAAAATTTGATTTTATAATTAAATCGCCACCAGCATCTCATTTTATTAAAGAAGCGGTTAAATTAAAAAGTGGATCAAAAGAACCTGGAAGAAATATTGTTGCAAAAATTTCAAAAAAACAATTAAAAGAAATTGCAGAAAAGAAAATGTCAGACTTGAATGCACATGATGTTGATGAAGCTGCAAAAATAATCGCAGGATCAGCAAGATCAATGGGAATAGAGGTTGTAGAATAATGTCATCAAAAAGATATAATAAATTACCATCGAAAACTAGAGATTTGCAAGCTGAAACAATTGATAAATTAATTCCTGTGTTAAAACAAAATTGTACAACTAAATTTGATGAGTCTTTAGATTTATCCTTACAAATTAATAATAAGCAAAAAAAAAGTGAAATTAATATTAGAACTGTAATAAATTTACCCGGAGGAACATCTAAAATAGTTAAAATTGGTGTAGTATGTGAAGAAAATAAAATTCAAGAAGCAAAAGATTCTGGAGCTGACATAGTTGGTGGAGATGAGTTAATTGATCAAATTAAATCTGGTAATATTAATTTTGAAAAATTAATTTGTACTCCCGCAATGATGATAAAACTATCAAAATTAGGTAAAGTATTAGGTCCGAAAGGACTAATGCCTAATCCAAAATTAGGATCAGTAACTAATGACTTAAAAAAAGCTATAAGTGATGCAAAATCTGGACAAGCCGAATTAAGAAATGATAAAGATGGAAATATAGGTGTTAGTATAGGAAATAAATCTTTTGCAGATGATAAGTTAATAATGAATTTTAATGCAGTCATAGATGCGTTAGAGAAAGAGAAATCAAATAATACAATTAAAGGAGATTTGATTAAACAATCTTTCATAACCTCTACAATGGGTGTTTCATACAAAATCAAATTAGGTAAAAGTATTTAGTTATGATGAATAAAGAACAAAAGAAACAATATATATCTGATATGACAAATCAGTTCGAAAATTCTGAAGCTGTAATTGTTACTCATTACCAAGGTTTGACAATGAATCAACTTGACGACTTGAGAGCTAAAATGAGAGAGCATGGCATAAAATTCAAGATTACAAATAATAGAATAACAAAATTGGCATTAGAAAAAACAAAATGTAAAGAACTATCAAACCTATTTTCAGGTCCCACTGCTGTAGCACTATCGGAAGATGCGATAATATCTGCGAAGATTTTGACAAATTTTTCAAAAGAAAATGAAAGTTTAAAGATCCTAGGTGGAATCATGGGCTCTGACATTTTAGACGTTGCTGGTGTCAAAAATGTAGCCACTCTACCTTCAATAGATGAAGCTAGGGCAAAAATAGTGGGAATATTGAGGTCTCCAGCACAAAAAATAGCAAGTATTTTACTTGCACCGGCGTCAAAAATCGCTATTTTAACGCACGAAAAATCAAAAAAATAACCAGGGACAAGATTTATTATGGCTGACTTAAATAAAATTATAGATGACTTATCAAGTTTAACTGTTGTAGAGGCAGCTGAACTTTCAAAACAACTTGAAGAAAAATGGGGAGTGACTGCAGCAGCAGCTGTAGCAGCAGTACCAGCAGCAGCAGGTGGAGCAGCACCAGTGGAAGAAAAAGATGAATTTACAATTATGCTTACTGCAGCTGGAGATAAAAAAATTAATGTTATAAAAGAAGTTAGAGCTATTACTTCTTTAGGACTTAAAGAGGCAAAAGATTTAGTTGAGGGTGCACCGAAAGAAGTCAAAACAGGTGTTAATAAAAAAGAAGCAGAAGAGATCAAGCAAAAACTCGAAGCAGCTGGCGCAAAAGTAGAACTAAAATAAATTAGATAGGATTATTTACTGGTTAAAAGTTTTAATCAGTAGTTGACATGCAATTATCTTTTACTGAAAAGAAGAATATAAGAAAAAGTTTTGGTAAACTTAAAGAAAGTTTATCTATACCAAATCTTATAGAGGTACAAAAAAATTCTTATAAAGAACTTACAGAATTCAAACAAGATGTTGAGCAACATCTAGTTAAAGGTTTTGATAGAGTCTTCAAAAGTATTTTTCCTATTGAAGATCTGAATGACAAAGCAACTTTAGAGTATGTATCATACAAGTTAGAAAAACCTAAATTTGATGTTGAAGAATGTATAGCAAGAGGTTTAACTTATTCTGCTGCCTTAAAATGTACATTAAGACTTGTAGTTTATGAAATAGATCAAGAAAATAACACAAAAGATATTTTATCAGCAAAAGAACAAGAAGTTTATATGGGAGAAGTTCCAATGATGACAAACAGTGGGACTTTTATAACCAATGGGGTTCAAAGAGTTGTTGTTAATCAAATGCACAGAAGTCCTGGTGTTTTTTTTGATCATGATAAAGGAAAATCACATGCAAGTGGAAAATTATTATTTAATTGTCGTGTAATT
Source organism: uncultured Pelagibacteraceae bacterium (assembly GCA_902577875.1). Lineage (GTDB taxonomy): Bacteria > Pseudomonadota > Alphaproteobacteria > Pelagibacterales > Pelagibacteraceae > Pelagibacter. The sequence goes on from CACHAX010000018.1 coordinate 5,378, forward strand.
CCCAATAGAGGTTCATGGTTAGACTTTGAATTTGATGTTAAAGATTTATTGTATTTTAGAATAGATAGAAAAAAGAAAATATTAGTTTCTACATTATTGCAAGCACTAGGCTATTCTAAAAATGATATTGTTGATGAATTTTATCAAAAGGAAACATTGACTTATGATAAAAATTTAAAGAAGTGGAAAACTAAATTTAATCCAGAAAACTACAAAGCTAAAAACTTTTCTGAAGAAGTTATTGATGCTAAAAATAATAAAGTAGTGATAAAATTAGGTGAAAAGTTAAATTTTTTAACAGCAAAAAAACTTTCAAATGAAGGATTAAAAGAAATATTTGTCTCTAGCGAGTCTCTTCATGGTAAATTTCTTCATAGGGATATAGTAATAGGTGAAGATATATTTAAAATAGGAACTGAATTAAATGATACAATTATCAGCAAAATTATTGAAGCTGATATAAAATCCATAGATACATCTAAAACAAATTCTATTAACAAAGGACCATATTTATTATTAAGTATTTTAAATGATAAAAATGAAAATAAAAATGATGCAATTACCGAAATTTATAAAGTTTTAAGACCAGGGGAACCTCCAACGATAGAAATTGCTACACAAATATTTAATAATTTATTTTTTAGTTCTGATAGATATGATCTTTCTGATGTTGGAAGAGTTAAAATGAACTCAAGATTAGAACTTACATGTTCTGACAAAATTACAATTTTAAGAAATGACGATATTCTCTCAATTATTCAAAAAATGCTAGATTTAAGAGATGGTAAGGATGAGATAGACGACATAGATCATCTAGGTAATAGAAGAGTCAGATCTGTTGGAGAACTTGTAGAAAATCAAGCCCGAATTGGTGTGTATAGAATGGAAAGAGCTATAAAAGAAAAAATGACTACTTTGGATGTTGAGTCAGCAATGCCTCAAGATCTTATAAATGCTAAACCTTTGACAATTTCACTAAAAGATTTTTTTGCAACGTCACAGTTATCTCAATTCATGGATCAGACTAATCCGCTTTCTGAAATTACACATAAGAGAAGAGTTTCAGCATTGGGACCTGGAGGATTGACGAGGGAAAGGGCTGGATTTGAAGTAAGAGATGTTCACCCTACACACTATGGGCGAATATGTCCAATAGAAACCCCTGAAGGCCCAAATATTGGACTAATAAATAGTCTTTCAACTTATTCAAAAATAAATAAATACGGCTTTATTGAAAGTCCTTATAAAAAAGTTAAAGACGGAATAGTTCAAAGTAATATTGAATATCTTTCAGCAATGGAAGAAACAAAATTTACAATTGCTCAAGCTAATTCTTTAATAGATAAAAATGGTAAATTTAAAGAAGAATTAGTTTCATGTAGACAAAATTTAAATTTTATTTTGGCTAAACCTGAAAATATTGATTATATAGATGTATCTCCTAAACAATTAGTATCAGTTGCAGCTTCATTGATACCTTTTTTAGAAAATGATGATGCAAACAGAGCATTAATGGGATCAAATATGATGAGACAAGCGGTGCCATTATTAAAACCTGAGGCTCCTCTTGTTGGGACTGGAATAGAAAGCGATGTAGCTTTAGACTCAGGAGTAACAATTGTTGCAAAAAGAGATGGTGTAGTTGATAAAATAGATGGAAAAAGAATAGTAATTAAAGCATCTAGTGAAAAAGATTATTCTAAATCAGGTGTAGATATTTATAATTTACAAAAATTTAAAAGATCAAATCAAAATACTTGCATAAACCAAAAGCCTTTAGTCCGAGTTGGTGATAAAGTTAAATCAGGTGATATTATAGCTGACGGTCCATCTACAAAAGTTGGTGAATTAGCTTTAGGTAAAAATGTAACTGTGGCTTTTATGCCTTGGCAGGGTTACAATTTTGAAGACTCTATTTTAATTTCTGAAAGATGTGTAACAGATGATGTATTTACATCTATTCACATTGAGGAATATGAAGTCATGGCTAGAGATACAAAACTTGGAGAGGAAGATATAACAAGAGATATTCCTAATGTTAACGAAGAGTCATTGAAAAATTTGGATGAATCTGGCATTGTTTATATTGGTGCTGAAGTAAAACCTGGAGATATACTTGTAGGAAAAGTAACACCTAAAGGTGACACTGCTTCAGGTCCAGAGGAAAAATTATTAAGATCAATTTTTGGTGAAAAAGCTATTGATGTAACTGATACATCTTTAAAAATGCCTAGTGGAAGTGGTGGTATAGTCGTTGATGTTAGAGTATTTAATAGGCATGGTATTGAAAAAGATGAGAGATCAATAACGATAGAAAGAGCCGAAATTGAAAGTGTTCAGGAAGATAAAAAAGTTGAGGAAGAAATATTAGAAAGAAGCATAAAGCAAAGACTTTCGTCAATTTTAAATGGCACTAAGATAAGTAAAAAAATTAAGGAAGTAGATGCAAATACTATTATATCGGACGAAATTGTTAATAACTTACCCACTTCAGATCTGTTTAAAATTTCAATAGAAGACCAAAGTAAACAATCATCCCTAATGCAAATTAGAGATCAATACAATAGTGCCAAACAAGATATTCAAGATAGATTTGAGGACAAAGTATTAAAAATAAGACAAGGGGATGATTTATTACCTAGTGTTATGAAAATGGTAAAAGTTTTTGTGGCGATAAAAAGAAGACTAAGACCAGGTGATAAAATGTCTGGAAGGCATGGTAATAAAGGTGTTGTTAGTAAAATTGTTCCAGTTGAAGACATGCCTTATAGAGAAAATGGTAAACCTGTTGACATAGTGCTTAATCCATTAGGTGTTCCAAGTAGGATGAATGTTGGTCAAATATTAGAAACACACTTAGGATGGTCTTGTACAGAATTGGGTGAAAAATTAAATCACTTAGTAAATGAAAACCAAAAGAAAATTGAAAAAACGGAAAAAATTAAATCATTTTTAAAAAATGTTTACGGCAATGAAATATATGATCAGGATATTGAAAAACTAAATCAATCTGAATTCGAAGATTTATGTTCAAATATAAGACATGGTGTCCCAATTTCTACTCCTGTTTTTGATGGAGCAAAAGAAAATGATGTCACAAAAATGTTAGAATTGGCTGAATTACCAAATTCAGGTCAAACAAATCTTTGGGATGGACGAACGGGAGAAAAATTCGATAGACCCGTCACTGTTGGAACAATCTATATGTTAAAACTTCACCATTTAGTAGAAGATAAAATTCATGCAAGATCTACTGGACCATACAGCTTAGTAACTCAGCAGCCACTTGGAGGAAAAGCTCAATTAGGTGGTCAGCGATTTGGAGAAATGGAAGTTTGGGCTTTAGAAGCTTATGGAGCATCATATACATTGCAAGAGATTTTAACAGTTAAGTCAGATGATGTTGCTGGTAGAGTTAAAGTATACGAAACGATTGTAAAAGGTGAAGAAAACTTTGAATCAGGTATACCAGAATCATTTAACGTTTTAGTTAAGGAAATAAAATCTCTAGCACTTAATGTGGAACTAAATTAATATGAGTAAAGAGTTAACAGATCTATTTAAATCATCAGAGATATCTGAAGCGCAAAATTTCAACAGTATAAAGATAACTCTTGCCAGTCCAGAGAAAATTAAATCTTGGACTTATGGGGAAATAAAAAAACCTGAAACTATAAATTATAGAACTTTTCGTCCTGAAAAAGATGGACTGTTTTGTGCTAGAATTTTTGGACCTATAAAAGATTATGAATGTCTCTGTGGTAAATACAAGAGAATGAAATTTAGAGGAATTATATGTGAAAAATGTGGTGTTGAAGTCACAAAGTCTAATGTAAGACGTGAAAGAATGGGGCACATAAATTTGGCAACTCCAGTTGCTCATATCTGGTTCCTAAAATCTTTACCCAGCAGAATATCACTTGCGATAGACATGAAACTAAAAGAAGTAGAAAGAGTACTTTATTTTGAAAATTTCATAGTTATTGAGCCAGGATTAACAGGTCTTAAGAGGAATCAGCTATTGGGTGAAGAAGAGCTTATAAAATATCAAGATGAATTTGGTGAAGAGTCATTCACTGCAGGTATTGGAGCAGAGGCCATTTTAGAAATATTAAAATCGATCGATTTAGAAAAAGAAAAAGAAGCATTAATTAAATCAATCAAAGAAACCAAATCAAAAGTTTCAGAGGAAAGATCAATTAAAAGATTAAAACTAATAGAGTCATTTATTGAGACTGGTAACAAACCTGAATGGATGATTTTAACAACCATACCGGTAATTCCACCAGAGTTAAGACCATTAGTTCCCTTAGATGGAGGAAGATTTGCTACATCTGATTTAAATGACTTATATAGAAGAGTTATAAATAGAAACAATCGTTTAAAAAGATTAATGGATCTTAAAGCTCCAGACATAATTGTAAGAAATGAAAAAAGAATGCTTCAAGAGTCTGTAGATGCATTGTTTGATAATGGTAGAAGAGGAAGAGTAATAACAGGAACAGGTAAAAGACCTCTAAAATCTTTAGCAGAAATGCTTAAAGGTAAACAAGGAAGATTTAGACAAAATCTATTAGGCAAAAGAGTAGATTATTCTGGAAGATCAGTGATCGTAGTTGGACCAGACTTAAAATTACATGAATGTGGTTTACCAAAGAAAATGGCCTTAGAACTGTTTAAACCATTTTTATATGCAAGATTAAATAAGCTTGGGTTGGCTTCTACTATAAAACAAGCAAAAAAACTTGTCGAAAGAGAGAGGAATGAAGTTTGGGATGCTTTGGAATTAATTGTTAGAGAACATCCGGTTATATTAAATAGGGCTCCAACATTACATAGACTAGGTGTACAAGCTTTTGAACCTAAATTAATTGAGGGAAACGCAATTGAGTTACATCCATTAACTTGTGCTGCATTCAATGCAGATTTTGATGGTGATCAAATGGCAGTTCATGTTCCATTAAGTTTAGAGGCACAATTAGAGGCAAGAGTTTTAATGATGTCCACAAACAATATTTTAAGCCCATCTAATGGAAAACCTATAATAGTTCCGAGTCAGGATATGATCTTAGGAATTTACTATCTCTCTCAACCACCGTATCAAACTGATAGAGTTGAGGGTTATTTTGTAAATACCTCAGAGATTGAACATGCTTTAGAAATTGGTCAAATTAAAGTTCATTCAAGAATTGTTTCTAGATTTGCAACAGTCGATGAAAAAGGGAATACAAAATATGAAAAACATATAAGTACAGCTGGAAGATTTTTATTATCAAATTTAATTCCAAAAAATATAAATAATAAGTTTGCATTAGTTGATAGATTGTTGCCTAAGAAAATAGTATCTGAGGTTATTGATCATGTTTTCAGATTTTCTGGTCAGAAAAGTACAGTGATATTTTGTGATAAATTAAAGGACCTTGGTTTTAAACATGCCTTTAAAGCTGGAATATCGTTTGGTAAAGATGATTTAGTAATTCCAGATAACAAACAACAATTAATTGATGAAACTAAAAAACTTATTTCTGATTATGAAAATCAGTATGCAGAAGGATTAATAACTAGAGGTGAAAAATACAATAAAGTTATTGATGCATGGTCAAAATGTACAGATAAAGTTGCATCAGAAATGATGAAAAGAATTTCTGCTACAGAAATGACTGAAGATGGTTTAAAGATTAATTCGGTTTTTATGATGGCAGATAGTGGTGCAAGAGGTTCTGCCGCTCAAATGAAACAATTAGCTGGTATGAGAGGTTTAATAGCTAAACCATCAGGAGAAATTATTGAATCTCCAATTACATCAAACTTTAAAGAAGGATTAACAGCGCTAGAATATTTTAATTCAACACACGGTGCAAGAAAAGGACTAGCTGATACAGCATTAAAAACAGCAAGTTCTGGATATTTAACAAGACGACTTTGTGACGTTGCTCAAGATTTAACTATCACTCAAGTTAAGTGTGACAACCCAAGTTTCATAAAACTCACCGAGGTCTTAGAGGGTGGAAATATAATGGTTAGCTTGTCAGAAAGAGCTCTTGGAAGAGTAACTGCAAAAGATGTAAAAAATCCATTAACAGGTGAAGTTTTAATTAAAAAAAATAGCATGATCGATGAAGCTGCATGTGAAAAAATTGACTCTGCAGGTGTTAAAAACTTAAATGTTTACTCAGTAATGACATGTAGTTTGAAGGAAGGTGTATGTGCAACTTGTTATGGTAGAGATTTATCTAGAGGTAAAATGGTTCATGTAGGTGAAGCGATTGGCATGATATCAGCCCAGTCCATCGGCGAACCAGGGACCCAACTTACAATGAGAACTTTCCATGTTGGTGGAACAGCTTCAGTTAAACAAGATTCACAAATAGTATCAAATAATGAAGGTATATTAAAAATTGTTAATACAAATTTATTAGTCGACTCAAAAAAGAATTTAATTGTAATGGGAAGAAATACCGAATTATCAATAGAAGATGATAATGGATTGCAAGTAGCTGCATATAAAGTTCCATATGGATCAAAACTCTTTTTTGAGAATGGAGATAAAGTTAAAAAAGGAGCAAAAATATGTGAGTGGGATCCATATACAACTCCGGTTATAGCTGAAAAAGATGGAATAGCTAATTACGTAGATTTAATTGATGGTGTATCAATCGCAGAAACAACGGATGATGCAACTGGAATATCTACTAAAGCTGTTGTTGATTGGAAAACACAATCTAAAAACACAGATTTAAAACCTAGAATTACTCTAAGAGATTCAAAAGGAAATATTGTAAAAAAAGCTGATGATAACGAAGCAAGATATTACTTAGTTCCTGATTCGATATTATCAGTTAAAGATGGACAAAAAATTTCAGCTGGTGACGTAATAGCAAGATTGCCCAAAGAGACAACAAAGACTAAAGATATTACAGGAGGTTTACCAAGGGTTGCTGAATTATTTGAAGCAAGAAAAGCAAAAGATAGTGCAATTATTGCGGAGAATGATGGTAAAGTAATTTTTGGTAAAGAAGTTAGAGGTAAGCAAAGAGTTACCATTGAGTCAGACAATGGTGATACTTCAAGTTATCTGATTCCTAAAGGAAAACATATTAACTTTAATCAAGGTGAAAAAATTAAAAAAGGCGAATATTTGTTAGATGGTCAACCTTTACCACATGATATTCTCAGAATATTAGGTATAGAGGAATTAACTGAATATTTTGTAAACCAAGTTCAAGATGTCTATAGACTTCAAGGTGTAATTATTAACGATAAACATATTGAAGTTATTTTAAGACAAATGCTTAAAAAAATTGAGGTTAAAACTCAGGGTGATAGTTCGTTACTACCAGGTGAAATTATTGATAGGATAAGATTTGAAAAAATGAATGAACAACTAGTTAAAGACGGTAAGAATCCAGCAGTTGGTGAAAGAGTTTTAATGGGAATAACTAAGGCTTCGCTTCAAACAGAGTCATTTATCTCTGCTGCTTCTTTCCAAGAAACTACAAGAGTTTTAACTGATGCAGCTATAAAAGGTAAAGTAGATAAACTATCAGGTTTAAAAGAAAATGTTATTGTTGGTAGATTAGTTCCTGCTGGAACTGGATCTGTTAAAAATTTGTGGAACAAGAAAGCTCGTTTAGACGATGAAAAATTTATTGCTGAAAACGAGAAGATTGAACAAGCAGAAAGCCCCGTAAATCAATAAAAAAACATGATTTTTCATTGTCTTTTAATTTGACAAATGGAATTTCTATAGTATTTTGTGCGTGTTTTTGGTTGGAATGTAGTGTCTTGTGCACTAAACGCTGCCACAAATAACCTGACAGTTATTTCATCTAAATTCAAACTTATATAAAAAACTTATGCCAACAATTAACCAATTGTTAAGAAAAGGAAGAGAAAAACAAATTGCTAGGAATAAAGTTCCAGCATTACAAAAACAACCTTTAAAGAGGGGGGTTTGTGTAAAAGTTTATACAACTACTCCTAAGAAACCAAACTCAGCATTAAGAAAAGTTGCGAGAGTTAGATTGTCAAATGGTTTTGAAGTCACAGCATATATTCCTGGAGAAGGACATAATTTACAAGAACACTCAGTAGTTCTAATAAGAGGTGGACGAGTTAAAGATTTGCCTGGTGTAAGATATCACATACTTCGTGGTAATTTAGATACGCAAGGAGTTGCAAACAGAAAACAGAGACGTTCTTTATATGGAACGAAAAAAGGTAAATAAAAATGTCTCGAAAAAGAAAAGCACCAAAAAAAATTCCACTTGTAGATCCAAAATATAAATCAGTGATAATTCCAAAATTAATTAATTCTATAATGCTAGATGGCAAAAAAACAATCGCAGAAAAAATAGTTTACGACGCAATTGATAAAATTAAATCAAAATCAAAAGACGAACCTTTATCAGTATTTAATGATGCAATTAATAATGTAAGACCG
>CACHAX010000019.1 GCA_902577875.1 uncultured Pelagibacteraceae bacterium
TTTTTCCATAAATGAAAAAAAAATAAATTTAAAACAAGCAAAATTTAATCTAGGTAAAATCGGAATAATTAATACTAATATGAGTTTTAAAGAAGATGAAGGTGATATTATATTTGTTACAAATAATCAATTAATTATCGAAGACCATATTGAATTTGCAAAAATTTTTCAAATTGGATCGAATAAAGTAAAAAATATAAGAAAAATAAATTTTAACTTAGAAAAAAAAGTTGGAGAAACAGATTTTATAATTAAAAATATAAATATTAATAATTTAGAAAGATATGAATTATCAAACCAGATATTTGAGGTTAAGAATATACAGAATTTAAGATCTCATATTAGAAAAATTATCGATTAATTTGGTTGGATCATTTTTAAGGGATCTATTATTAAGTCATACTCTTTTTCATTAATTAGTCCTGATTGAATAGCTTCCTGTTTTAACTTTGTGCCATTTTTAAGTGCTTTTTTTGCAATCTTGGCTGCATTATCGTAACCTATTTTAGGAGCCAAAGCGGTCACAAGCATTAATGAATTATCCAAATGTTCCTTAATTTTTTTTTTATTAGCTTTTATTCCTTTCACACAGTACAGACAAAAGTTTTTTACACTATCGGATAAAATATCTATTGACTGTAATACGTTATAAGCAATTAAAGGTTTAAATACATTTAATTCAAAGTGTCCATGGCTTCCAGCAACTGTTATACCTGTATGATTACCTATAACTTTAGCACAAACCATTGTTACAGCTTCACACTGTGTAGGATTTACTTTTCCAGGCATTATTGATGACCCAGGTTCATTCTCTGGTAATAAAAGTTCACCGTAACCAGCTCTTGGTCCAGATCCCAAAAATCTAATGTCGTTTGAAATTTTCATTAATGAAACGGCACAAGAATTTAAAGATCCTGAGAAATTTACTATTGCATCGTGTGCAGCCAGTTCAGAAAATTTATTTGGAGCTGGTTTAAAAGGTATCTTACAATATTTTCTTATTTCCTTGACTATCTTTTTATCAAAATTCTTTTTTGTATTTATTCCTGTGCCAACAGCAGTTCCACCTTGAGCTAGAAAATAAATATCATTTAAACAATATTTTATTCTCTCAATACTTTTTTTTATTTGTTCGTTGTATCCTGAAAATTCTTGTCCAAGTGATAGGGGAGTAGCATCTTGAAGATGTGTTCTTCCAATTTTTACAATTTTTTTAAACTCTTTACTTTTTTTACCTAATGAATTTTGCAGTAATTTTAAACTAGGTAAAAGTTTATTAATAGTTTCTGTTGCAACCGAAATATGCATAGCAGTAGGAAAAACATCATTAGTTGATTGTGATTTATTAACATGATCGTTTGGGTGAACAGGTTTCTTAGATCCTTTTTTACCTTTCATAATTTCTATAGCTCTATTTGCAATCACTTCATTAACATTCATATTTGTTTGCGTGCCGGAACCTGTTTGCCAAACTTTTAGAGGAAAATTTTCGCTCATTTTACCACTTATAACTTCATTTGATGCTTTAATTATTGCTGTTGAAATTTTTGATGGAATTAATGCATCTCTTTGATGAACTATAGCAGCACTTCTTTTGATTATTGCAATAGATCTTATAATTGATACCGGTACATATATTTTACCAATATTAAAAAATTTTTTTGATCTTTGAGTTGAGGCACCCCAATATTTATCATTTGGCACCTTTATGCCACCGATACTATCAAATTCTTTTCTTGTTTTCATTTGTTTGAAAAATTAACCAAATAATTTATATACTAGTTTCTATTAATCTTACAGGAGTAAAATGACAAATTTTCAAAAAGTAAAAAATTTTATGGAGACTTTTGGGCAAGAAGTTAAATCAAGACCATCTTTCGGTTCTGATAAAATTAATATGCTTAGGTATAATTTGATTAAAGAAGAATTAGACGAATTTAAACAAGCTTTAGATAATAATGATCTTTTAGAGGTCGCTGATGCTTTAACTGATATATTATATGTTACTTATGGTGCTGGGCATGCATTTGGTATTAATTTAGATGCTTGTTTTGAAGAAGTTCAAAATTCTAATATGAGTAAATTAGGAAATGATGGAAAACCTATTTACAACGATCAGGGTAAAGTTATGAAAGGTCCAAATTATTTTAAACCAGATTTATCTAAATTTATTAAGTAATTTGTAGCCAATCAGGTTTCTTGATTTTAACTTTAGCAGAACCACAATTAAAAGTTTTGCGAAAATCAAATTTTTCATTTTTAACTTTGATAAGCGCATAGGGATAATTATCATTTATCAATACTTTTCCTATTTCATCTTTCTCAAAAGTTATAATGTCATTCTCCAATTCACCCTCTATTACGTCAATTGGCAGAAGACGATTTTTTAATTTATCTTTTAGTTTAATTCTGGCAGTGTTTTCTTGGCCTACGTAACAACCTTTCTTAAAATCTATTGCATTTAATTCATCAAAGTTACACTCAATTCCAAAAATTTTATTTTGAAGTTTATTAGTATTATTTTGTGGAATACCAATTTCGTGACTCAGTTTGTAATATTCATTTTTATCAGCACTTTTAAGCCCAAGTTTTTTTAAAGATAAGTATAATTTTTCTAAATTTGTTACTATTCTTGCCCCAAGTTCTATGTTTCTAGGATCTAAAAAAATACTATCCTCTCTAAATTTAATTGTACAACCAGCATTAGAATTTGAATTTTTCATATCCAAAAATCTTTCTTTGCTGATAACTGCAATTACAAATTCATTGCTTAAATTTAAAATTTCTACTTTTGATCTAAGTTTGTATAAACTTAATTGTTTAAATAAATTATCAATATTCTTTTTTTCACAATCTAAAAAATATCCAGATTTATGTTTTAATATATTGAAGTCATACAAATATTTTCCCTGTGGAGTAAGTAAAGCAGAGTAACATGAATTGTTTTCATCTACTTTGTTGATATTATTTGTAAGTATATTTTGTAGAAATTCATTACTGTCTTCACCTGAAACATACAAAAGTCCTCTGTCCTCTAAAATGTAAACATTATTTTTTTTCATGATTGATAGTCTATAGAGAATAATATAGTAACGATTTTTAAAAATGTTAGATCTTATAATAAAAAATGGAGCATGTTATATCGATGGAAAACTTACTAAAACTAATATTGGAATTCAGAATGGAAAAATCTCAATAATTGGTGATTTAATTAATGATCAAAGCAAAGAAAATATTGATGCAAGCAATTTAATAGTTTTACCTGGTTGTATGGATACTCAGGTTCATTTCCGTGAGCCTGGATCAACTAATGCAGAGGACTTGCATACTGGAAGTAAAGCAGCTATTTCTGGTGGTATAACAAGTGTATTTGAGATGCCAAATACAAATCCTCCAACAGCAAATATGAAAGAATTTAATAACAAGTTAAGTATTGCTAAAAACAGGATGTATTCAAATTATGCTTTTTATTTTGGAGCAACTCCTGATAATTCAACTGATTTAGCAAAGCTTAAAGGTTTAGATGGATGTTGTGGTGTAAAGCTTTTTGCGGGTTCCTCAACTGGAAATTTATTAGTGGATAAAGAAGAAGATATTGAAAAGGTATTCCAAAATACTTCAAAAATAGTTGCAGTTCATTCTGAAGACGAAGAAATAATTAATTTAAGAAAAAAACTAATTGAAAAAGGCAATGTTCATACTCATCCTATATGGAGGAATGAAGAATGTGCAATGTCATCCACAAGAAGGATTGTTAGGATTGCAAAAAGACTTAATAAAAAAGCACACATATTGCATGTTACAACAAAAGAAGAGGTAGATTTCCTATCTCAAAATAAAGGAAACATAACTTTTGAAATAACTCCACAACATCTAACAATATATGCACCAGATTGTTATGACAAACTTGGGACCTTTGCGCAGATGAACCCTCCTTTGAGAGATAAGTCTCATTATGATAAATTGTGGTATGCTATTCGAAATAATTATAATGATACTATTGGTTCAGACCATGCACCGCATTTAAAAGAAAACAAATTAAAAGAATATCCTCTGTCACCATCTGGTATGCCTGGAGTTCAAACATTATTACCCGTTATGCTAAATCATGTGAATAATAAAAAACTTACATTAGATCAGTTAATTAAACTTCTTTGTGAAAATCCAGTTTCCGTATTTGGTATTAAAAATAAAGGATTTATCAAAAAAGATTATGATGCTGACTTTACAATAATAGATATAAATCGAACAATTGAAATCAAAAATGAAAATATTCACAGTAAGTGTGGATGGAGTCCATTTGATGGCTATAAATTTAAAGGTTCGCCAGTTTATACAATTATTAATGGGGATATAAAAATGAAAGAAGATCAAATTTTAGGTGACCCATCTGGTAAACCAATTCTTTTTGATTGAGTTATATAGTTTTACTTGAATACATGTTTACAAGTGTTACTCCAACAACGATTAGAAACATACCTAATATAGCCTGCCAACTTAAAGATTGTTTAAAAAATATATAGCCCAATATTGCAATAGTAAAAATACCAAGTCCGCTCCATGTTCCATAAACAATTGCAATTGGTAATTTATCAACAACAAAAGTAAGTAAATAAAAAGCAGATAAATAAAATACTGCTAAAAACACTGTTGGAGTTACTTTTGTGAAGTTTTGTGTTACAGGAAGAAGCATTGTTCCACAAACTTCACAGATAATTGCTCCTACTAAAAAAAGATATGTCTTAAGCATTACTTTAAAATATTGCTATTTATTAAATCATCTTTTATCTCATCAAGTATTGCAGGATCATCAATTGTTGCAGGCATTTTATATTCTTCTTTGTCAGCAATTTTTCTAATTGTTCCTCTTAAAATTTTTCCAGATCTAGTTTTTGGTAATCTTTTAACAACAATTGCTATTTTAAATGCTGCAACAGGTCCGACTTTATCTCTAACCATTTGTACACACTCTTTTGAAATAGTCTCATTATCCTTATAAACTCCTGCTTTTAGAGCAATTAAACCAATTGGTAATTGTCCTTTCAGCTGATCTTTTATTCCTATCACTGCACATTCAGCAACAGACTGATGTTCAGACAAAACTTCTTCTATTGCACCAGTTGAAAGTCTGTGACCCGCAACATTAATTATGTCATCGGTTCTAGACATAATCCAAATGTATCCATCATCATCAATATGTCCTGCATCGTAAGTTTGATAGTAGCCGTTATAATTTGACATATAATTTTCTTTATATCTTTCGTCTGCATTCCATAAAGTTGGGAACGTACCTGGCGGCAATGGAAGTTTAACAACAATATCTCCCATCTCATTTGGTTTAGCTATTGTTTGATCAGGTTTAATTATTTTTACATCATAACCTGGGACTGCTTTACAAGCAGATCCATATTTTGTTTCTTGCATTTCGATTCCAGTGCAATTTGAACTTATTGCCCAACTTGTTTCTGTTTGCCACCAATGATCAATTACAGGAACTTTAAGTAAATTCTCAGCCCATTTAATAGTATCAGGATCTGCTCTTTCACCTGCTAAAAACAGTGACTCAAATGAACTTAAATCGTACTTGGAAAAAAATTTACCATCAGGATCTTCTTTTTTAATTGCTCTAAATGCAGTTGGAGCAGTGAATAAAGACTTAACTTTATATTCTGATATTATTCTCCAAAATACTCCAGCATCGGGAGTACCAACAGGTTTGCCTTCAAATAAAAGAGTTGCGCAACCTTTGAACAATGGAGCATAGACGATATAGGAATGTCCAACTATCCAACCAATATCACTTGCCGACCACCATACATCGTCTTGATCAATGTTATAAATATTTTTCATTGTCCATTTAAGAGCAACTATGTGACCACCAATATCTCTAACTATTCCTTTTGGAATACCTGTGGTCCCGGAAGTATAAAGGATGTAGGCATAATCATTGGCACCCATCTCAACACAATCTTTATCATTTGCTCCAGATAGCACTTCATCCCAACTTATTTCTAATGGTTTATTTAATTTTACCTCGTGTCCTTTTCTTTGAAATAATATTACTTTTTCAACTTGGTGTTTTGCTAATTTTAAAGCCCCATCTACAAGTGGTCTATATTCAACTGTTCTTCCAGGCTCAAATCCACATGATGCTGTAATTAAAATTTTAGCTTTACTATCATCAATTCTGCTAGCTAATTCATTTGAGGCAAAACCACCGAATACAACAGAGTGAATTGCTCCAATTCTCCCACATGCGAGCATCGCAACTACCGCTTCTGGTATCATCGGCATATAAATTATTACACGATCTCCTTTTTTTACCCCTTGCTTGTCTAAAGCGCCTGCAAATTTTGAAACTTTTTCTTTTAATTCTTTGAAAGTGAACTTTGCTTTACTTTCTGTTATAGGACTGTCATAAATTAAAGCAGTTTTATCACCCCTTCCTTGATCAATGTGAAGGTCTAAGGCATTGTAGCATGTATTTGTTACACCATCTTCAAACCATTTATAGAAAGGAGGGTTGTCTTTTTTTAAAATCTTAGTTGGTTTTTTGAACCAAAACACATCTTCAGAAACTTTCTGCCAAAATTCCTCAGGATTTTTTAGAGATTCGTCGTAAATTTCTTTGTAATTTCTATTCATCTTGATTTGCTATTTGGTGTCATTTTTCTATTGAATTTATGCAACAGGTTGTATTTAATTTTAAAAAGTCAGTAAAATCAACACTTATAACGCGGCAAAAAGTCTTCAACAAACTAATTTAATTTGATATTAAGCCCCTAACTTTGGATAAACCTTTGTGGTTTGTCCGTAGTTTAAATTTAAACTAAAAAAAACTAACGAGAGGGAGTTTTTTATGAAAAAACTTAAAATGTTTGCATTAGCAGCAGTGGCTCTATTTGGTCTTACTGGTGCAGCAAACGCAGCAACTGCTATGTTAGCTTCTGACGACTTCGTTGGGATTTCCTTTTGGGTAATCGCAATGGGTATGGCAGCAGCTACAGTATTCTTCTTCATGGAAAGAAATACTGTTGCAGCAGGCTGGAAAACTTCAGTAACAGTAGCTGGTCTTGTAACTGGTGTTGCATTCATTCACTACATGTACATGAGAGATGTATGGGTAATGACTGGAGATTCTCCAACAGTATATAGATATATTGATTGGTTAATCACTGTACCATTACAGATGATCGAGTTTTACTTAATTCTAGCAGCAGTTAAGAAAATCCCAGGAGCAATCTTCTGGAGATTATTAATTGGTTCGCTTGTGATGTTAATTGGTGGATACTTAGGAGAAGCAGGTTACATCAATGCTATGCTTGGTTTCATAGTCGGTATGGCTGGATGGATCTACATCTTATATGAAGTATTCTCTGGTGAAGCTGGAAAAATTGCAGCTAAAACTGGTAACAAGCCATTAGCAACTGCATGGGGAGCTATGAGAATGATCGTAACAATCGGTTGGGCTATTTACCCATTAGGTTACATTTTTGGTTACCTAGTTGGTGGTGTAGATGCTAACTCATTGAACGTGATTTACAACTTAGCAGACTTCATCAACAAAATTGCTTTTGGTCTAGTAATCTGGTCAGCAGCAGTTTCACAAGGTGGAGCACGAGCTAGATAATTAGCTTTTAATATTAAGAAGAGGCGGGTATGCTAAAACATACCTGCCTTTTTTTTTGGTCTAAAAATAGAAAATGCTAAATTTCAAAAATTTGCCGCAGTCGCAAATTAGTTTATAAGAATTATTTATTAAATATGGCAAAAATCAAATATATAGAATTCAATGGCACAGAACACGAGGCTGATGTTGCTAACGGACTAAGCATTATGGAAGGGGCTATTCAAAATGATATTCCAGGCATAGATGCAGATTGTGGAGGTGGAATGTCATGTGCAACTTGTCATGTATATATTAATGATGATGAATGGTTCAAAAAACTCCCAGAAAAAGAAATGGGTGAAGATGATATGTTAGATCAAGCCTTTGAACCTAAATCTAATAGCAGATTAAGTTGTCAATTAATAGTCTCAGACGATTTAGATGGTTTAACTGTACATATGCCGGAGAAACAAGTTTAATGATTAAAACAGATGTTGTCATTATTGGAGCAGGACCCACAGGTTTATTCTGTGCACACCAATTAGGGATCATCGGATTAAAATGTGAAATTGTAGACAATTTAGATAAAATTGGAGGACAATGTATTGAGCTTTATCCAGACAAACCAATTTATGATATTCCTGCAGTTCCTAAATGCACTGGAGAAGAACTTACAAACAATTTAATTGAACAAATAAAACCTTTTAATTTTAATTTTCACTTAAGTGATAGAGTTCAAGAATTAAAAAATGAAAACAATAAATGGTTAGTTAAAACATTAAATGGCAAAGAATTTGAAACATTTAATATTGTCATAGCAGGTGGCGTAGGTTCTTTTGAACCAAGAAAATTCCCAACCAAAAGTGCTGAAAAGTATGACGGAAAATCAGTTCTATATTCAATAAAAGACAAAAATATTTTTAAAGATAAATCAGTAGTTATTTTTGGAGGTGGAGATAGTGCTCTTGATTGGGCTATAGAATTATCTAATTCATCAAAAGTAACACTTGTTCACAGAAGAGATGAGTTTAGAGGAGCTCCCGCAAGTGTTCAAAAAATAAAAGAATTAAGTGATAATAAAACTATTGATTTGATTACCAAATATTCAATTAAAGATGATGGGTTTTGGTGATAAAATAAGTGATGAAGGTATTGATAACATTCTTTCGTACATTAAATCTTATTGGAAAGATGATATTTATGAATATCATGTAGAAATGAGCAAACAATGAGTTCAGAAGCAATTAATTTTAATTGGTCATGCAAGCATACCTGGAAAAGAAGCGCAAAAAATACTGCTTGGTGTTTACTAGGCTGTGCAATTGGTGACTTTGGAACTATATTGTATTTTCAGATAACAGGAATTCCCTGGCCTGTTTTAGCCATCATGACTTTAGCAATTATAAATGGTTTGATTACAAGTATTATTTTAGAAACTATAATTTTACTAAGACAAAAACTTGATTTTTCCAAAGCATTAAAGACTGCGCTTGGTATGAGCTTTATATCAATGGTCAGTATGGAAATAGCCATGAACCTCACAGATGTAATTTTAACAGGTGGAGCTATTTTAAATTGGTGGGTAGTACCAATAATGCTTTTAGTTGGATTTTTAACTCCATGGCCATACAATTATTGGAGATTAAAAAAATATAATATTGCTTGTCACTAAAAACATCTCTATATCAAATTAAGACCTCAGATAATGACTAAAGATTTAATAACAATTGATGGCCTTTCAAAGGTATACGATAATGGATTTAACGCTTTAAAAACTGTTAATCTAAATATAAAGCAAGGTGAAATTATTGCTATGCTTGGACCAAATGGAGCTGGCAAAACTACACTGATAAGTATTGTATGTGGTATAGTTAAACCAACTTCTGGAGTAATTACAGTCGATGGTTTTGATATTATAAAAGATTATAGAGAAACAAGATCAAGAATAGGACTGGTCCCCCAAGAAATTTCACTAGAACAATTTGAAACAGTGTTTAACAATGTTTCATATTCAAGAGGCTTATATGGAAAAAAGCCAAACCCCGAACATATAGAAAAAGTTCTAAAAGATTTTAGTTTATGGGATAAAAAAGATTTAAGGTTAAATCAGCTTTCAGGGGGAATGAAAAGACGTGTGATGATAGCAAAAGCATTATCTCATGAACCTTCGATATTATTTCTTGATGAACCAACGGCAGGCGTAGATGTAGAATTGAGAAAAGATATGTGGAAAGTTGTAGAGGGATTAAGGAAAACTGGAGTAACCATAATTTTAACAACACACTATATTGAAGAAGCAGAGGCAATCGCAGACCGAGTTGCTGTAATTAATCAAGGAGAAATCATTGTTGTTGATAATAAAATAGATTTATTAAAAAAGATGGGTCATAAAAAATTAACTATTGAGTTGCAGGATAAAATCGAAAAAATTCCATCAGAACTTGATGAATATAATCTATCAATCTCTAATGATAATTATTCATTAATTTACAACTATAACTTACATGCTGAAAGAACAGGTATTACAAAGATGCTTCAAGATTTAAAAAATGCAGGTTTGAGGATGAGAGACTTAAAAACAGAGCAAAATAATCTTGAAAAGATTTTTGTGACATTGGTAAAGGAAAATAATGAGGATTAATTTTTACGCATTAAGAGCAATTTATTTTCATGAAATGGATAGATTTAGAAGAACATTAATACAATCTCTTCTTTCTCCAGTTTTATCTACTTCATTATACTTTATAGTATTCGGCTCGGTAATCGGGGATTATGTACAAAAAATTGATGGCATTAGTTATGGCTCTTATATAGTTCCAGGATTATTGATGTTAACATTATTAACGCAATCTATCAGTAACACTTCTTTTGGAATTTTTTTTCCTAAATTTAATGGAACAATTTATGAAATTTTAGCAGCTCCAATTTCTACTGTAGAAATTGTAATTGCTTATGTTGGTGCAGGTGCAACTAAAACCTTAATTGTTGCTGCAGTAATTTTCTGCACTTCACTTTTCTTTGCAGAAGTAAATGTAAAGTTTCCTTTACTAATGATTTTCTTATTAATTCTAGTTGCTTTTACTTTTGCTTTGTTCGGGTTTTTAATTGGACTTCTTAGTAAAAATTTCGAGCAAATGTCTATAATACCAACAATTGTCATAACACCAATGGTATTCTTAGGTGGAAGTTTGTATTCGCTAGATATGCTCCCAAGTTTCTGGCAAACAGTCACTTATTTTAATCCTGTTGTATATTTAATTAATGGGCTGAGGTTTGCATTTTATGGAGTTTCTGATTTTGATATTTGGATAAGTATTTCAACAATGTTTATATTTTTAATTGCATGTGT
>CACHAX010000020.1 GCA_902577875.1 uncultured Pelagibacteraceae bacterium
TCTTATTAACCCAAACACCTCAATGCTTTAATTTCAATGAACTTTTTAAATTATATAAAAATAATAAAAAAAAGATTACTGATGAGGCTAGTCTTTACATAAACAATAATAAGAAAATTAAATTTATTCTTGGAGATAAAAATAATATTAAAATAACAACAGTAGAAGATTTAAAATACTTAAAATTAGAAACCTATTATGGGATAGGTTTCGATGTACATAGATTAATTAAAAATAAAAAACTTTTTCTTGGGGGAGTAAAAATTCCTTTTCATTCAGGTCTTAAAGGTCATTCTGATGGAGATGTAATTCTCCATGCTATAATTGATAGTTTGCTGGGAGCTATGAGAAAAAGTGATATTGGGACACTTTTTCCAAGTAATTCAAGTAAATTTAAAAATATAAGGTCTAAGAATATGCTTACTCCAGTTCTTAAATTATTAAACCATAATAACTTTTCAATAAATAATATAGATATAAATCTAATATGTGAAAATCCTAAAGTTTCTAGAATTAGAAATAAAATAATAAAATCATTATCAAATTTATTATCTTTAAATAGAAATTTAATAAATTTAAAAGGTAAAACTGTTGAAAAATTAGGTATAATCGGAAAAGAACAGGCTATTGCCTGCGAAGTAGTTTGTTCTTTATCAAAATGAAAAAAATTAATGTATTAATATCAACTTTTTTTGGAAATGGATATATTTCTAAAATTCCTGGAACTTTTACATCGTTAAGCACATTAATAATCCTTTATATATTATTCGAAGTATTTCAATTTAAAAATCTAAATTATATTTTAATATTATATTCTATAATTTTTTTTTATTCCTTTTATGCAGTAATGGACTCTGAAACTGAGTTTGAAAATAAAGATCCTAGACAAATTGTAATTGACGAGGTTTTAGGCCAAGCAATGCCTTTGATATTGATTGTTTACCTTTCTTCAATAAATCTAATAAGTATCCCTGTTGAAATATATTATTTACTGTCTTTTATTTTTTTCAGATTTTTTGATATTGTAAAACCTTTTCCAGTTAGTTATTTCGATAAAGAACATAAAAACTTCTTTGGAATAATAATGGATGATATTATTGCAGGTTTATATACTATGATATTAATTTACTTAATAAGTCTTAAATTTTAATGAATATCGAAAAACTGCATAAGAAATTTATAAAAAAAAAAATTACCTTGTCTGTAGCCGAATCATGTACGGGAGGCTTATTATCAAGTAAATTTACTAGATTAAGTGGTTCTTCAAAGTATTTCCAAATGGGTTTAGTTACTTATTCAAACAATGCTAAAATTAAAATATTAAAAGTTAACAAAAAAATCATAGATAAGTATGGCTCTGTTAGTCCTGAGTGTTGCAGAGATATGGTGAAAGGATTATCAAAAATATCAAAAAGTAAAATTAATATATCTATTACTGGCATAGCTGGTCCAAATGGTGGGACAAAAGATAAGCCTGTTGGTCTTGTATATATAGGTTTAACAAAAAGAAACAAAACTATAGTTTCAAAAAATTTTTTTAAGAAAAAAGATAGAAAATCAATACAAAATAAAACTGTTGAAAAGTGTATTAAGTTAATTCAAGATATTATTTGATATACATAAAGATCACAAACTTTCTGCTCTTTTTTGAAAAGCATCTGCTATTTTATTAAGACCAAATTGAAATGATTTAGCCATAATAATATTAAGAAATTTATTCTTAATTTCAAAATCAACATCGAAATGAACTTCTGTAAAATTATCTTTTTCAATAAATTTCCAGTTATTTTCAAGATAATTAAGTGGTCCATCAATATTCGTTACATGGATATGATCATTTATTTTATCAAATCTAACATCGCTTTTATAAGTATCTGTAAAAGGTCTTTTACCAATAGTTAAATCAGCTATTATATTAATAGAATCTTTTTCCTCTTTTTTTTCGTACACCTTTGAATCTATACAGAAAGGAATAAATTCTGGATATTTTTCAATATCTAAAACAAAATTTATAAGTGTTGTTTTATCGCGTTCTATAAGTCGCGTTACAGATGCTTTTGGCATGAAATTAATTAAGTCTGTTTTGTTTTAATTTAGCAAAATCTTCATCTGCGTGATATGATGATCTTGTTAAAGGAGATGAAGAAACTAATAAAAATCCTTTTGACTTTGCTATTACTTCTAATTCTTTAAATTCGTCTGGATGGTAGTATCTATCTAATGGATGATGTTTTACTGACGGTTGCAAATATTGACCTATTGTTAAAAAATCTACATCTGCTGATCTTAGATCATCCATAACTTGAATTATTTCGTCTCTACCTTCACCTAAACCAACCATGATTCCAGATTTAGTAAATACTTTTTTATTATTTAATTTTGCATTCTTAAGAAGTTCTAAGGATGCGAAGTATCTAGCACCTGGTCTCACTTTGACATACAGTCTTGGTACTGTTTCAATATTATGATTAAAAACATCAGGATCAGACTCTAATATTGTTTTATAAGACTCACCTTTTCTTAAAAAATCTGGAGTTAAAACCTCGATTGTAGTGTTTGGGTTTTTTTTCCTAGTCATCAATACCACTTCTTTGAAATGATTTGACCCACCATCTGGTAAATCATCTCTATCTACTGATGTTATAACTACATGTCTTAAGTTCAATTTATTTACAGCATTTGCTATTTTAACATGTTCAAAAGGATCTAATTTTTCTGGTTTTCCGGTTTTTACATCACAAAATGCGCACGCTCTTGTACAAGTATCTCCCATAATCATAAATGTTGCGTGTCTTTTGCTCCAACACTCTGTTATGTTTGGGCAGTTTGCTTCCTGACAAACAGTAACAAGATTATTTTGATTAATTAAAGTTTTAGTAAGAAAAAATTCTTTACTATCAGAAAGTTTAGACCTAATCCATTCAGGTTTCTTTTTAATAGGATTTATTGGGTTTTTTACTTTTTCCGGATGTCTTGGTTTATTTTTTTCCATTCTGTTTTATTATATAGGTAGTCTCTCCCTCTTTTCCAAATAAAAATTTGTCTCGTATTAAAATTTCAATAAAATCAAGGTCTATATTTTCAGTTAATAGCGAATTTTTATGCTCTAAATCTTGAATTTTGATTCGTAGATCATTCTGTTTAATTTTTAAATCTTCATAAATCTCTTTTTTTTTTATGTAGGAAATTAAACCTCTATCACCACCTAATAAATTGAAAAAAAAATAAATAAACAAAAATGTTACTATTAAAATAAAATAATTTTTTTTTATTTTATCTAACATTATTTAATATTATGCATTTTAGATTTTTTTCCAAGATTATGCTCAATTCTTAACAATTGGTTATACTTTGATACTCTTTCTGATCTAGACAATGATCCTGTTTTTATCTGATTAGAATCAGTGCCAACTGCAAAATCTGCAATAAATGTGTCTTCACTGTCTCCGGACCTGTGAGAAATTATAGTCTTGTACCCTATCAATTTTGCAAATTTTATTACTTCTAATGTTTCAGTTACAGTTCCAATTTGATTTAATTTAATCAATATTGAATTTGCTGAAACATTCAAGAAACCAATTTTTAATCGTTCCAAATTTGTAACAAATAGGTCATCACCAACAATTTGAACTTTATCTTTTGTTTGTGTTAATAATTTTGTCCATGCAGACCAATCATTTTCACCAAATGGATCTTCTATCGATTTTATTTTATATTTTCTTATTAATTTTAGGTATTCAGAAATTGTTTTGTCCACATTTACGTGCTTTTTAGAATGAATTGAATAATGTTTATTTTTTATTAACTCATTTGCCGCAACATCCAAACAAATAACTATATCTTTTCCATTTTTAAAACCAGATAAGTTTATTGCTTTTACTATTAGTTTTAGCGCACTTTCATTATCATTTATCATAGGCGCAAATCCACCTTCATCACCTACTGACGTAGAATGACCCATTTTTTTTATTAAATCTCTTAGTTTATTGATGACTATAAAACATATCCTAACACCCTCTGAAAATGATTTTGCTTTGTCTGGTCTGATCATAAATTCTTGTATTCTGAGACCATTATTTGCATGTGCTCCACCATTAATTATATTCATCATTGGATATGGTAATTTGAAGTTTTTATTTACAAGTAAATTTTTATAAATTGGTATCTTTTTTATTTTTGATGAAAGTTTTTTGACAGCTATTGAGACAGAAAGAATTGCGTTAGCTCCAACTTTTTTTTTCTGCTTTGTACCATCAAGCCTAATTAATAAATTATCTATTTTTTCTTGTTGATGGACATTAAAATTTTTTAACTTTTTTGATATTACCTTATTTATGAATTCAACAGGTTTTAAAACGCTTTTTCCAAGGTATTTTTTATTATTTATATCTCTTTTTTCAAAAGCTTCATAAGTTCCTGTAGATGCACCAGAGGGACAAATCGCTGAGGCACTAATGTCTTTTACAAATACTTCGGTTTCTATTGTTGGATTTCCTCTGCTATCAAAAACTTGTCTTGCAATAATTTTTGAAATTTTAGACATTATTTTTTTTTACTAGATTATCTATTTGAACTATCTGGCTTATAAGATTATCTAATTCTTTAAGTGGAACCATATTTGGACCATCAGAGGGGGCATTATCAGGATCTTGATGTGTTTCTATAAAAATTGCAGCTATACCAACTGCAACAGCAGCTCTTGATAAATGTTCGACAAATTCTCTTTGTCCACCACTTTTATTACCTTGACCTCCTGGTTGTTGAACTGAATGAGTGGCATCAAAAACAATTGGATATCCATTCTTTGCCATTATAGGAATTGATCTCATGTCAGACACTAAAGTGTTATATCCAAAACTAGCTCCTCTCTCTGTTACTAGAATATTATTATTTCCTGAGTCTGATATTTTTTTTGTTACATTAACCATATCCCATGGAGCCAAGAACTGACCCTTTTTTACATTAATGATTTTTTTTGTTTTTGCGGCAGCAATTAATAAGTCTGTTTGTCTACACAAAAAAGCGGGTATTTGTAAAATATCTATATGAGGGGCAACAATTACACACTGTTCTACATTATGAATATCTGTAAGGACAGGAATTTTTATTTGTTTTTTTATTTTATCAAAAACTGGTAACGAATTTTCTAATCCTGCTCCTCTTTTTCCATCAAGGCTTGTTCTATTAGCTTTATCAAAGGAAGTTTTATAAATTAATCCGATATTATATTTGTCTGCAATTTTTTTTATTTCTCCTGCCATATCTAGCGCATGTTGCTCAGTTTCTAATTGGCAGGGTCCTGCTATTAAACAAATTTTATTTGAGTTAGATATATTTAAATCCTGACACTTAACAATTCTATTTTCCATGATAGTTCTTTGCAGCCTTTATAAATGATTTAAATAACGGATGTGGTGATAATGGTCTCGATTTGAACTCTGGATGAAATTGAACACCTATAAACCAAGGATGATTTTTTAACTCAATTATTTCAGGCAATTTATTATCTGGTGACATTCCTGAAAATATTAATCCTTTTTTCTCAAATTTTGATCTCTGATTATTATTAACTTCATATCTGTGTCTATGTCTTTCTTTTATTATATTAGATTTATAAATCTTCTTTATGGCAGAATTATTTTGTAATTTAGCTGTGTAAAGACCTAATCTCATTGTTCCACCAAGGTTTTTTTCTGTGCCCTTAAAAACTTTTCCATTTCTGTTCCATTCATGGATTAATCCAATTACAGGAAAGCATTTTTTATCAACCTCTGTAGAACCGGCACTTTTTATATTTAATATATTTCTGGCAAATTCAATAATTGCCATTTGCATTCCAAAACAAATACCAAAAAAGGGTATTTTTTTTTCTCTTGCATATTTAATTGCTGCAATTTTCCCTTCTGTTCCTCTTTTACCAAATCCACCTGGTATTAATATTCCAGAAACACTCTTAAGTTTTTTGGTTATTTCATTTTTTTTTAGTTTATCAGATTCAATTCTTACCAAATTAACTTTAACACTATTTGCTATACCACCGTGTGTTAATGCTTCATCTAAAGATTTATATGCATCTTTTAAGTTTACATATTTACCGATTATTCCAATATTAATTACTTTATTATTTTTTAGAACAGTAGAAGTAATATTTTTCCATGGATTTAAATTAGGTTTCTTTTTAGATTTTATTTTAAAATATTTTAAAACTTGTTTATCTAATTTTTGGTTATAAAAACTAATTGGAGCCTCATAAATTGTTCTAACATCAACAGTCTCAATAACGTTTTCAATATCAACATTACAAAATAAAGATATTTTTTTTCTTTGCTCTAAAGGTATATGCTGCTCTGATCTGCATATAACAATATCTGGTTGTATACCTATACTTCTCAATTCTTTAACACTATGTTGTGTAGGTTTAGTTTTTATCTCATCAGAAGATTTCATGAAAGGAACTAATGTTAAATGTACAAATAATGTTCTAGACCTTCCATGATCGTTTGAGAACTGTCTTATAGCTTCTAGAAATGGTAAACTTTCTATGTCACCAACAGTTCCACCAATTTCACAAATTACAAAATCTTCGTTACTAATGTCTTTGCTAATAAATTTTTTAATTCTATCTGTTATGTGAGGTATAACCTGAACTGTCTTACCTAGATAGCCCCCTTGTCTCTCTTTTTTTATTACATCGCTATAGATTTTGCCTGTAGTAATATTATCCGATTGTTTTGATGAAATATTTGTAAATCTTTCGTAATGTCCTAAATCTAAGTCTGTTTCTGCGCCATCATCAGTAACAAATACCTCTCCATGCTGAAAAGGACTCATTGTTCCTGGATCAACATTTAAATATGGATCCATTTTACGTATCCTAACTTTATAACCTTGTGATTTTAATAAATATGCAAGTGATGCTGATGATAATCCTTTTCCAAGAGATGATACCACGCCGCCAGTGACAAATATATATCGCGCCATGGAAGTATCTTATAGACCTAAAACTTAAAAATTCAAAGTATTAATTATTACTATCTGGAACCTTTGGAGCATCATCGGTTTCCTCTATTTTATCTAAAACTGATGTTGTGGGAGTTAATTCACCCCTTGAAAGAATCGTTAAACACAGACTGCATATTATAAATAAAGTAGCAATTATTGCTGTAGCTTTGGTTAAAAAATTTCCTGCTGATCTAGAAAGCATAAAGTTATCTTGGGACACCCCAATACCCAATGCACCGCCCTCAGATTTTTGAAATAAAACTAAGACAACTAGAATAGCTGCAAGAATTATATTAATTATTAAAAGTATATTTTCCACTAGGTTTAATTAGTTGATTTTTTAATTATATCAATAAAATTTTTTGCTCTCAAAGAAGCGCTTCCTATTAAAAATCCTTTTAAATCATTAATTTTTTTTAACTCTAATACATTTTTTGAGTTAACAGATCCGCCATAGATAATTTTATATTTTTGATTTTTTTTTAATTTATTAATTATATTATTTATGTCTTTAAAGTTTTTTCTTAATTCAGATGATTTTGGTATTCTTCCAGTTCCGATTGCCCACCTAGGTTCATATGCAAAAATTATATTATTAATTTTTTTTATATTCTTTAATCCAATTGTTATTTGTCTTTTAATAACTGAGAAAGTTTTATTATTTTTTTTTTCTTTATATGTTTCTCCAATGCAAAGAATTACTTTTAATTTTTCTTTAAGTGCTGAGTGAATTTTTTTATTTATCATTATATCATTTTCCTGATTTCTAATTTCAGAATGACCAACAATAACATAGTCACCTCCTGCTGACTTAATTAATTTAGAGTTTATGGATCCTGTAAATGCTCCATAATCATTTAATTGAGAAAGGTTCTGAGCACCTACTTTAATTTTAGTGTTTTTTACCTTATTTTTAACCGATGAAATCAGGGTAAATGGTGGGCAGTAAATTATTTGATTTTTTTTATTTTTTGATTGTTTTAAAAATTTTATGGTTTTATTAATGCCAGAGATATGACTTTTTTCTCCATTCATCTTCCAATTAGCTATAAAGATCATATTATTATTTGTCATCTTAGATAATTTAATTTATAGGTTTGTTTTTTATAATCAATATATAAAGAATTACTCATGTTGGGAAAATTAAGAGGTTTTACAAATAGTAAATTTGCAGGTGTTCTCGTGGCTATAATAATTGTTCCTTTTGTTTTTTGGGGAATGGGAAGTGTCTTTAGTGGCGGGAATACAAATAATATTGCTAAGATAAATAATAATTCAATTTCAACGAAAGACTTCATTGATCATATAAACCGATCAAGAATTAATCCTGATTATATAAAAGAAAATTTAGATAACAATATCTTAGAAAGAATTTTGAGTGACCTTATATCAAAAGATTTAATGTCAATGGAGTATGAAAATTTAAATGTAAAAGTTTCAGATAGATCATTAAAATTAAATTTACAAAACGACATAAATTTTCTTGATGATAACAAAAATTTTTCAAGATTAAAGTATGAAAAATTTCTTTTAGAGAATAATATTATCGCAGCTGAATTTGAAAATAGACTAAAAAATTCTCAGTTAAGAAAAAGACTATTTGATTATATTGGTGGTGGTATTAAATCACCTTATTATCTACAAAATA
>CACHAX010000021.1 GCA_902577875.1 uncultured Pelagibacteraceae bacterium
CGACTTTATTTAATGTTAAAATTAGAAATTTCTTTTTTGGATCTGTCATTGGAATGACACCTCAGCTATTTGTTGGAGCATCGATTGGTGCGGGTCTAAATAAAGTTATTGAAAACAATCAAGAACTTCCAAGTATATTTGATATAATTTTAACTCCAGACATTTATTTGCCAGTAATAGGTATGACGATCCTTGTTTTAATTGGATTTATAATCAGAATAAAATTCTACAAATAAGTGGTGCCCTCATCCAGAATTGAACTGGAAACTCATCCTTACCATGGATGTGTTATACCATTTAACTATGAGGGCATTATTTAATTATAATTAGTGTATAAAATTGTTTTTTTCAAATAAATGCCTTAATTTTTTACGAAAATCAGGTATATCTAAATTAGGTAAATGATATGGGAATTCACTACGATTATAAATCGACAAGAGGAGCTAAGGCTATGGAGAAACAGGCTAAAAGAGAGAAAAAGCTTGCTGAAAAAAGAGCAAAAAAAATAGCCAAACAAGGTGATCCCAAAAGTCCAGAAGATAAAACAATACCAATCGATCAAGTAATAACATTGGACCATCTTACAAATCCAGACAAAAAATAATTAAGATGGACAGAAAGAAGTATACAAAAGCTAAACTCGGCGATGCTTTGCGTAAAAACTTAAAAAAAAGAAAAATTTTTCAAAGAAAAAATAAAAAAAATAAATAAATGTCAGTGCAATCAGACAAGTGGATAATCAAAATGGCGAAAGAACAAGCAATGATTTCACCATTTGAAGACAAACAAATAAGGGAAGGAAAAATTTCATTTGGTGTATCTTCATACGGGTATGATGCGAGAGTATCTAATGAGTTTAAAATATTTACCAATGTTAACTCTGAAATTGTAGATCCAAAAAATTTTAAACCAACAAATTTTGTAACAAAAGAATCTGATGAATGTATTATTCCGCCAAATTCTTTTGTTTTAGCAAGAACAGTCGAATATTTTAAAATTCCTAGCGATGTCTTGGTTATTTGTTTAGGCAAGTCCACTTATGCTAGATGTGGAATAATTGTAAATGTTACACCTTTGGAACCAGGGTGGGAAGGCCATGTTACATTAGAATTTTCTAATACAACCCCATTACCAGCTAAAATATATGCAAATGAGGGTGTTGCTCAATTTATTTTTTTAAAGGGGAACGAAAAACCTAATGTTTCATATGCTGAAAGAAATGGAAAATATATGGGCCAAAAAGGGGTAACACTTCCCAAAATTTAAAATGGATAAATTTAAAATCAATGGTCCCTCCAAGATTAGAGGAGAGGTATCAATTTCAGGAAGTAAAAATGCTGCTCTTCCGATACTAGCTGCGACTTTACTCTTTGATAAACAAGTTACAATTAAAAATCTTCCACGAGTTAAAGATATAGATACAATGCTTAATTTACTAAAATCACTAGGAAGAAAAATCAACTTTAAAAATAATAAAAAAATTGCGACAATCTCAAAAGGAAAAAAAAATAATTTTTTTGCACCTTATTCTTTGGTCAAAACAATGAGAGCAGGAATTTTAGTCCTTGGTCCTTTATTAGCAAAAAATAAAAAAGCAAAAGTAAGTAGCCCAGGAGGTTGTAGTATAGGAGTAAGACCAATAGACATACATTTAAAAGCTATATCAAAGTTAGGTGTTAAAATACAAATTGAAAAAGGATATGTTAATGCAAAAGCACAAAAGGGATTAGTTGGTTCAGAAATAAGATTTTCAAAAATATCTGTTGGAGCTACAGAAAATTTAATTCTTGCTGCTTGTCTTGCAAAAGGAACAACAACAATAAAGAATTGTGCTATAGAGCCTGAGATCAAGGATCTGACAAATTTTCTTAAAACAGCTGGCGCCAAGATTAAATGGATCGGCAAAAGAACTTTAAAAATAGAGGGTGTTAAAACATTAAAAAGAATAACTTACTCGATAATGAATGATAGAATTGAAGCAGGTACTTTTTGTGTTGCCGCATGTTTGAATAGTGGAAACTTAAAAATTAAAAACTTTGAACCAAAAATTATAAATACAGAGATAAATTTACTTAAGAAAATTGGAGCAACGATAAAAACTACAAAAAATACAATTCAAATTAAAGGACCAAAAAAAATTAGAAGTTTGGATTTTTTAAAAACTGGAGAATATCCAAAATTCCCCACTGATTTGCAAGCTCAAATTATGGTATTATTAGTTAGAGCAAATGGGAAAAGCACAATTGAAGAAAACATATTTGAAAATAGGTTTATGCACGTTCCAGAATTAAAAAGATTAGGTGCAAAAATAAATATTAAAGGTAACAAAGCAATTATTGAAGGAACTAATAATCTAGAGGGAGCTGAGTTAATGTCTAGTGATTTGAGGGCATCAGTAGCTTTGGTTTTAGCAGCTTTTATTTCAAGAGGAACATCAATTATAAATAGAGTATATCATTTAGATAGAGGTTATGAAAAAATTGAAAATAAATTAAAAAAAATTGGGGTAAAAATTAAAAGAATATCTTAGTGAATAATTTTTTAAAGAAAGTAATCGCTCAATCTTCAGATGACTTACAAATTATATCAGCAATATGTGCAGAGTCCAAAGTCAAAGTTTCTGATATCAAATATTTGCCATCTACAAAAATTTTTTTACTTTCTGTCTTAAGAATAGATAAGGAGACAGATAGTGGTAACCCTATTAATAGTGTTATAAAGTTTGAATTTATTGAAAGTTCAAAGTCTAAAAATATTAACCAGTCCAATGCAGATCTAACTTTAGAGTTATTTGCAATTGATATTTTTAAAAAAAAAGAAAATTTTGAAATAGTTCTGTTATTTTCAAAAAATGGAATTATAACACTTTCCACAGAAGTTATTGATGTAACATTGGAGGATCAAAAAAATTAAAAATGATTAGATTTTTAGATGCTAAAAATAAAAATTATCAAACAAAATTAATAAATTTTTTGGATTTAAGGAGATCTGGAAAAAATATTGATACAACTATAGTAAAAAGAATTCTAAAAGATGTAAAAGTGAATAAGAACAAGGCATTGTTAAAATACGAAAAAAAATTTAGTAATAACAATTCGATAAAAATTGCAGATAATGAGTTAAAAACTTCAATTAAATCTCTAGATAAAAAAATAAAACAATCAATTGATTTAGCATATGATAGAATTTTTAATTTTCATAAAAAACAGCAGAGAAAAAATATTTTTTATAAAGATAAATATAACAATAAACTAGTTTATAAATACGTTCCATTACAGTCAGTAGGAATTTATGTTCCTGCAAATTTACCCTCAACATTGCTTATGAATTCTATACCTGCCAAGATTGCTGGTGTTAAAAGAATTGTTTTGGCTAACCCCAAACTTAATGGAAAATTAAATCCAGCTGTTTTATATGCAGCTCAGAAAGTTGGTATTAATGAAATATATTCAATGGGTGGCGCGCAAGCTATTGCAAGTTTAGCTTATATTCAAAAAGTAAATAAAATTGTTGGACCTGGTAATATTTTTGTTGCTGCAGCTAAAAAAGAATTATTCGGTCATGTAGGTATAGAGTCTATGGTTGCTGGTCCTTCAGAAATAACAATTTTAGCAGATAATAAAACTAAAATAGAGGATGTGCTTACATCAATGATAGGTCAAGCAGAACATGATGAAAACTCACAGTGTATTCTTATTTCAAAAGATTTAAGAGTGATAAAAGAATTTCAAAAAAAAATTAAAGAAAAAATAAATAAATTACCAAGAAAATCTATAGCATTTAAAAGTCTTAAAAATAATGGTTTAGCAATTCTTGCAAAAAAAAATTCAGATATAATTAATTCAATAAATGAAATAGCCCCGGAGCACTTAGAAATAAACATTTCAAAATCAGATAAAATAATTGATAAAGTAATCAATGTTGGAAGTGTTTGTATTGGTAAATATTCTCCCATGGCAGTTACAGACTATAATGCTGGCACAAATCATGTCTTACCAACTTTTGGATCTGCAAAGTTTGCGTCAGGATTGAACGTTGACGAATTTTATAAAAAAATTAGCTATATAACTCTATCTAAAAAAGGTGTTGAGAAAATAGGAGAATCCGCTACACATCTCGCAGAGTATGAAGAATTATATGGTCATGCTTTAAGTATAAGATCAAGAATGAGGAGATAATAATTTGAGTAAACAGGATACGTTAGAGTTTGAAGGTGTAGTAACAGATCTCCTTCCTAATGCTATGTTTAGAGTTAAACTGGACAATGGTCATAACATTACAGCTCACACAGCAGGAAAACTTAGAAAAAATCGTATTCGTGTATTACAAGGTGATAGAGTAAAATTGGAAGTTTCTCCATACGATCTATCAAAGGGTCGTATAGTATTTAGATCTTAATATGGCTTCGTAGCTCAGTTGGTAGAGCAGAGCCCTGAAAAGGCTTGTGTCGCTGGTTCGAGTCCCGCCGAAGCCACCACACCATGTGGTATTAATATCTATCATTATGCTTGCATTCAAAATTAAAATCTAATAACTATCCTTGAGCTATTTATAGCTAATTATATAATAACAAAGAAAGAGTAACTAAAGTATGAGTACATTAAAAGGTAAAGTAAAGTGGTTCAACGGTAAGAAGGGCTACGGTTTTATTGAAAGAGAAGATGGAGAAAAAGATTGTTTCGTTCATGCGAGTGCAGTTAGAGAAGCTGGGCTAAGATTTTTGAATGAAAACGATGCTATAGAATTCGAAATTCAAGATGGCGAAAAAGGTCCAAGCGCTGTTAATTTGAAAAAATTAGGTTAACAAAATTTAATTCATCAAAAACATTTGTATAGGAATAGGATATGTTAAAAAACATAGCTATTCCTGTGCAAAGCCCTTTCTTACTTGCATTTCAAAACAAAAATGCTACTAACATTGCAATGATTAAAAGCATTATTATAAACAGGGAAACTCACAGACATCATTTTCATGCTGGCTGCAAGCTAGCTATTTAATTATTTATAAATTTAATTTTATCCACATTTAGTATAAAACAGTAGTAGGAGCACGGGTAGCTCAGTTGGTTAGAGCAGCGGTTTGTGGAACCGAAGGTCGACAGTTCGAATCTGTCCCCGTGTACCAAAAAATGAATAAAGAAAAAAAATTGTCAGCCAATAACCCTTCGGGTTTTGTTGATAGATACGGTAACGAACTAGCATTAAAAGAAAATTTAATTGCTAAGATTGAAGAAAATTTTTTAAAATTTGGTTTTTCTAAGCTAGAAACTCCAAGTTTTGAAATATCAGAAAATATAGGAAAATTTTTACCAGATGAAGATAGACCAAGCTCTGGTGTATTTGGTTTTCAAGAGGAAAATGATAGTTGGATATCATTACGTTATGATTTAACTGCACCGTTAGCAAGATACGTATCTCAAAATTATCTAAATATCTCAAATCCTTTTAAAAGATATCAAATTGGCAACGTATGGCGAAATGAGAAACCTGGACCTGGTAGATTTAGAGAGTTTACCCAAGCCGATTGTGATATTATTGGGTCTAATAATCCTTTAGCAGATGCTGAGATGTGTAATCTTTTAGCTGATACATTGTATTTTTGTGGCTTAGAAAAAAATCAATATCAAATTAAGTTGAGTAATAGGAAATTAATCCAGGGACTTATTGAAAATTTAAAAATTTCAGAAAGTAAACAACAACTTACTGTTTTAAGAGCTATTGATAAACTTGATAGAGTTGGAACTGATGGCGTTAAACAATTGCTTACAACGGGACGTGAAGACAAATCCGGTGATAAAACTATTGGAGCAAACCTATCCGATAATCAAGCTGAAGAAATAGTTAGTTTTATAAATATGAAATCCCTAGATGAAATTAAGTCAGTTATACCAAGCAAATTAGTTGAAAATGGTGTTGATGAATTAAATAAAGTATTAGATGGATTAAATTATTCATCTAATTTTGATCAAATAATTTTTTCTCCTGAAGTTATTAGAGGACTTGAATATTATGATGGCCCAATATTTGAGGCAAATTTAACATTTAAAGTCAAAAATCAAAAAAAACAAGAGGTGGAGTTTGGCTCAGTTGGTGGAGGTGGAAGATACAATTCTTTAGTTTCAAGATTTAAAAAAGTAGACTTATCTGCAACAGGAGTTTCCATAGGCCTTGATCGCTTGTTATACGCATTAGTTCAGTTAAATAAAATCGAGGTAAAAAATAATTCACCAATTATTATATGTGTTTTAGATCAAAAATATCTCTCTAATTACTATGAATTGTTATCACAACTTAGAAATCAAAACATAAGATCCGAAGTTTATCTGGGAGACTCCGGTTTGAAATCTCAATTAAAATATGCAGATAAAAGGAGTTCACCAGCGGTAATTCTTTGTGGAGATGATGAATTCAACAATAATAAAATTACTATAAAAAAATTAAACTCTATTTTAGACGAAACATCAAAAAATTTATCTAGAGAAGAATGGAAAAAATCTGAAAACACCCAAGTTACATTTGATAAGGAGAACCTGATTGATGAAATCAAAAAACTTATCTGAAAATATTCTAAAAATTATTAAGTCAAATGGATATAAATATATTGATCTTGATACAGTAATTGACACAAATTTAATATTGGAAAGATCAGGAGAAAATTTTAAAAGATTTATTTTCTCTTTCAATGATCAATTTGGCAATGAACTTTGTTTAAGACCTGATTTAACAATTGCATCTTGTGTTAGATATTTAAATCATAATAAGAAAAATAGTGAAAAAATTTTCTATAGCGGTCAAGCATTTAGAAAAGGATTAAATAAAAAAGATTCTGTTATAAGAAATCAAATTGGTTTTGAGATTTT
>CACHAX010000022.1 GCA_902577875.1 uncultured Pelagibacteraceae bacterium
TGATGTTTTTGTTTTTGTTTAGCACAAGTTCAAAAGCAGAAACTTGGAGAATTCAAGCACACCTACCATCTGGACATACTGTATATCAGTTTATAGATGATTGGGTTAAAGAAACTAATGTAATGTTGGGCGGTAGACTTACGTTGGAATTATATCCAGCAAAAGCAATCATCCCACCATTTGAGACTTTAGAAGCTGTTCAAATGGGTATAATTGATGCTGATATCACATCTCCTGCATACTTTGCGGGTAGAGATCCAGCTATTCCACTTCTTGCGGACTTAATTGGGGCTTACAGCAATTGGTTTGAGGCTGCAACATGGTGTGAATACGGTGGAGGAAAAGAACTTTATCAAAAAATGTATGATAAGTTTGGAGCTCAATTTGTTGGATGTCCTAATGCAGGAATAGAGTCTGTTGCATCTAAAAAACCAATTTATAAAATTGAAGATTTTAAAGGTGTAAAAATGAGAGCGCCAACTGGAACAGCGACTTCGTTATTGAAACAAATGGGTGCTTCACCAGTAAATTTAGCAGGTGGAGAAGTTTATAATGCTCTTGAGAAAGGGGTTGTAGATGCTGCTGACTTATCGGATTACGTTGCTAATAAATCATTAGGACTTCATAAAGTTGCCAAATATGCTTTAGTAGATTTCCATTCTATGCCGGTTTTATCATTTACAGTGAATAAAAAGAAGTGGAATTCACAACCAAATGATATTAAGGCGATTTTAACTATGGCTACTAGAGATATGGGAACTCAAATTAATATGAGACAACTTATGTTAAGAGGTCCAGCAGAAAAAGATGATCTAGAAAACCATGGAGTAACAATTATCAATTGGTCTGATGAAGAAAGAAAAAAAATGAGAGCTATGGCTGCAAAAATTTGGGAAGAAGAGTCTAAAAAGAGTGATTTTGCAAAAATGGCTTATGACAACCAAGTTGGTTACTTACGTACAATTAGGATGTTAGATTAATAATTTATTTGAAGTAGCCAATAATCTTATTGGCTACTTCAATATTTTAAATGAATTTTTTAAAATATCCAATCAAAATAATTAATAATACATCTTCATCATTAGGGTATTTTGCTTCGACATTTTATTTATTTATAGTTTTTTTTACAACATACGAAGTTTTTATGAGATATGTTTTGGATAAACCAACTAATTGGGTATTTGAAACATGTGTTTATCTATCTGGTGCTGCGATTTGTATGGCTGGACCTTTTGTAACAAAAGAACAGACACATATTTCAATTACAACTATACTTGATCAATTACCAATTAAAATTCGTAAAATCATAAAGACTTTTAATTTACTTTTTGCATGTATTGTTTGCTTTGTGCTTGCTTATGCTTGTTTTCCTTGGGGGTGGGCAGCATTTCTAAATGGTGAAACAAGTGGTACCGGGATGGACTCTTATGGACCTGCACTAGTAAAACCAATGATAGGAATAGCCTCTTTTCTAATGGGTCTTCAATTTATAGTTAATATTGTTAATCATTTAAAAAATAAAAGAAATACGGAATAGTGTGGATATACCTGTAGAAATAGCTACATTAGTAATGCTTAGTTCCATGCTCTTTCTGATGATGCTTGGATTACCACTCGCTTTTATAACTATGTCTATTGCGTTGGTAGGAGCTGTTGTTTTTATCGGACCTAATGCATTACCTCTTGTTGCATCAAGAATGTATAGTCTTATAACAGAATACACTCTTGTTGCGGTCCCATTATTTATTTTAATGTCAACATTTATGGAAAAATCAGGTATCGCCCGCGATTTATTCGATGCAATGTCAGTTTGGGGTAATTCAATTCCAGGAGGAGTTGGGGTTCAAACTATGGTAGCTGCTGTTTTTTTAGCTGCAATAACTGGTATCGCTGGAGGAGAACTACTTATGCTGGGCCTAGTGGCCTTACCTCAATTACTTAGATTAAATTACGATAAACATATGTCAGTTGGACTAATATGTGTTGGAGGAGGTTTAGGGACTATGATACCACCATCAATTATTTTAATTTTTTTTGCATTGGAAGCTGGTGTTCCTACTGGCGACTTATTTTTAGCATCTTTCATACCAGGTTTTATGTTAGCGCTTTTTTACATAATTTATATTGTGACTATCTGTTACTTCGATCCATCAAAAGGTCCCACCAGAAAAGTGGAAGATTTACCACCATTAGGGGAAAGAATAAAACTTCTTAAAAAATTGATTGCACCTGGTTTAATTGCATTATGGATCATGGTTAGCATATATGGTGGGATAGCAACTGTGACTGAAACCGCAGCAACTGGAGCATTGGCAGCTTTAGGAATTGGAGTAAAAAGAAAAAAAGTAAACTTCAAATTTTTAAAAGAATGTTTGTCTTATACCTTAAGTGTAACAGGAAGATTATTTTGGTTAACAATGGGGTCTACAAGTTTAATTGGTGTATTTAGTATTATGGGGGGCACAGCATATCTAAAGAGTTTAATTTTAGGATTGCCCTTTGAACCGATTGGAATTGTTTTAACAATGATGGGTATACTCGTTATTCTAGGAATGTTCATGGATTGGATAGGTATATTACTGTTAACTTCTCCAATTTTTGTACCTATAATTATACAGCTTGGATTTAGTCCAATCTGGTATGGTGTCCTTTTTAGTTTAAACATGCAGGTTTCTTTTGTTTCGCCACCTTTTGGTCCTGCTTGTTTTTATATAAAAAGTGTTGCCCCTCCTGAAATAAGTATTTTTGATATTTTTAGAGGAGTTTTGCCATTTATAGTATTACAAATCTTAGCAATTACAATTTTGGTACTTTATCCAGATATTGCATTATTTTTACCTTCACTATTTAATAATTAAAATATAGTTTAGGAGTATTTAATTATCTAATGAATTATATTGCATCTAAAAATAGATATTTAAATATGTCATATAGAAAATGTGGTGACAGCGGTGTAAAATTACCTTTAATCAGCTTGGGTCTTTGGCATAATTTTGGAGCAAAAATCCCACTTTCAAATATTAAAAAAATCTTATTTTACGCTTTTGATAGAGGTATTACTCATTTTGATTTGGCGAATAATTATGGCCCACCATATGGAAGTACCGAAATTAATTTTGGAAAAATAATAAGTAAAGACTTAAAAAAATATAGAGACGAACTCATCATATCATCTAAAGCTGGTTATGATATGTGGGAAGGGCCTTATGGAGAATGGGGATCAAAAAAACATATTATCGCAAGTTGTGATCAAAGTTTAAAAAGAATGAAAGTTGATTATTTTGACATATTTTATTCGCATAGATTTGATCCAAATACACCTTTAGAAGAAACAGCAGATGCCTTAGAAACTATTTATAAATCTGGAAAAGCTTTATATATTGGTATTTCATCTTATTCCTCCAAAAAGACAAATCAAATTTACAAAATTTTAAAATCAAGAAATATTAAATTGTTTATTCATCAACCATCATATTCGTTAATAAATAGATGGATTGAAAAAGATTTAACTAAGACAATAAGAAAACTAAAAATTGGATGCATCGCTTTTTCTCCACTGGCTCAAGGAATGCTATCAGATAAATATTTAAAAATGATACCTAAAGTTTCAAGAGCAAATGATACAACATCATACTTAGATAAATCATTAATAACAAAAAAAAACTTAAAGATTGTTTCTGATTTAAATAAGATTGCAATTAAAAGAGGGCAATCCTTATCTCAAATGGCAATCTCTTGGGTTTTATCAAATAATTATGTAACATCCGCCCTGATAGGAGTTAGAAATTTAAATCAATTAAAAGAAAATTTGGAAAGTCTAAACAAACTTAGTTTTTCAGCCTTTGAAATGAAAATAATTAATAAAACTGCAAAAGACGGTGATATTAACATCTGGAAACAGTCAAGCTCGTATTAAAATGTATATTGGTATTGATTTAGGCGGAACTAAAACGGAGTCGATTATATTAGATAAAAAAGGTAATGAGTTAGAGAGAATAAGAAAATCAACCCCAAAAAATTACAACGGTACACTTGATATAGTTTGTGAACTAGTAAATTATTTAGAGGATAAATATAAATATAAATGTAGTGTAGGTGTAGGCTCTCCCGGAGCTCTCTCTTTTGAAAACGACTGTATAAAAGGTGGTAATTCAACATGGTTAAATAACAGACCATTAAAAAAAGATTTAGAACTTAGATTAAATAGAAATATTTTTTTAGAAAATGATGCAAATTGTTTTGCATTGTCTGAGTCAATTGATGGAGCAGGAAAAAATGATGATGTTGTTTTTGGGGTAATAATTGGAACAGGAGTTGGTGGTGGTCTAGTTATAAACAATAAAATTATCAATGGTCATAATAACATAACTGGAGAGTGGGGCCATAATCAGATGCCATTGGGCTCAAATGACAAATGGAAAAGACATGATTGTTATTGTGGAAAAAAAGGATGTATAGAAACTTTTTTATCGGGCCCAGGTCTCTCAAGACATTTTTATGATATGTTTAAAATTAATCTCGATGCTAAAATTATACAAAATAATGCAAATAATGGAGATAAAAAATCTTTAGAATTTATTTCTCAATATTTAGACTATCTAGCAAGAGGACTTTCCCAAGTGATAAATATTGTTGATCCTGGATCCATAGTTTTAGGTGGGGGTGTTTCAAATATGAAGCAAATTTATGATAATATAAATCCTAAATTAAAAAAATATGTATTTAGCGACACTGTAAATACAAAAGTATTAAAAAATATTCACGGTGACTCTAGCGGAGTAAGAGGAGCTGCTGATCTAGGAAGATCTGTTGTATTAGGTCAATAAAATATGAAAAAAGTGAAAATTGGTTTCATTGGGATAGGTTTAATGGGATATCCAATGGCAAAAAATCTCCTAAAATCAAAATATCAAGTCAAAGTTTTTAATAGAACAAAAAATAAAGCCATTAGATTAAAAAAATTTGGTGCAGATGTATGTAATTCTTTAAAAGATGTTGTTTTGGACCAAGATCTAGTAATTACAATGTTATCTGATGATAAGGCTATAAAAAAAATATATTTCAACTCAGAATTTTTAAAAAATTTAAAAGCAGGATCTACAGTTATAGATATGAGCTCTGCAAATCCTAAAACAGCAATGAATTTATCAAAATTATTAAAAAAATATAAAATTAATTTTTTAGACGCACCAGTTTCTGGAGGCACCAATGGCGCAGAGAATGCAGAGCTCGCCATAATGGTTGGTGGAGATAAGAAAGTTTTTTCTAAAAATTTAAATGTACTTAAGAAATTAGGCAATCCTGTTTTAGTTGGAAAAAATTCTGCAGGTCAAATAGCAAAATTAGCTAATCAAATAATAGTTGGAATTACAATAGGATCTGTTGCAGAAGCAATTAAACTATCACAAAAAAATAACGTAAATCCAATTAATATTCTCAAAGCATTGAAAGGAGGGTGGGCTGACAGTAAAGTTTTGCAAACTCACGGACTAAGAATGATTAAAAATGATTTTAAACCAAGAGGAAAAAATTTTTCGCAATTAAAAGATATGAATAACATACTTGATTGTGCGAAAAATAAAAAGTTAGAATTACCTTTATCTAAAATAGTAAAAAAAATGTATATTAAGCTTGTTAAAAAGGGTTTAGGTAATTATGATCATAGCTCGTTATACAAAAGCTATAAATAATTATTGGAGATGAAATGAAATTACTAAGAGTAGGAGAAAAAAATAAAGAAAAACCAGCTATATTAGATAAAGATGGAAAGTTGAGAGATGTATCAAATCATATAATTGATTTAGATCCAACTCATTTAAATTTTGAAACATTTGAAAAAATTAAACAAATTGATTTATCATCACAGCCCGAGATTTCGAATAATACAAGAATTGGTTCATGCATAACTAAACCAGGAAAATTTATTGCAATTGGATTAAATTTTTCTGACCATGCAGCGGAAACTGGAGCAAAACCACCAACAGAACCAATTGTATTCATGAAAGCCACTAGTTCAATCAATGGACCAAACGATGATATTGAAATTACAAACTATTCAAACAAACTAGATTGGGAAGTTGAGCTAGGTTTAGTTATTGGAAAAAATGCTAAAAATATTCCAGAAAAAAATTCACAAGATTATATCTTAGGCTATTGTCTAGTGAATGATGTAAGTGAGAGGGAATGGCAAATAGAAAAAATGGGACAGTGGGTAAAAGGAAAGTCGCACGATACATTTGGTCCTGTTGGTCCATATCTTGTAACCAAAGATGAGATTAATGATGTAAACAACTTAAATATGGAATTAGATTTAAATGGTGAAAGAATGCAAACGGGTAACACAAAAACAATGATTTTTAATGTAGACCATATTGTTTCATATGTTAGTAGGTATATGTCTCTTCAACCAGGAGATATTATTACCACGGGAACGCCCCCAGGAGTTGGAATGGGAATGAAGCCACAAAAATTTTTAAAAGCAGGTGATGAAATGAGGCTTTCAATTGAACTTCTTGGTGAACAAAAATCAAAAGTGGTCGCAATTTAATCCAAATATAATCTCTTTTTTGATATAATAAATTGTGATCAAAAGAGACTTATATTATGAGAGAATTCCTACAAAATCTTTAAGAGAGGATATTAGGT
>CACHAX010000023.1 GCA_902577875.1 uncultured Pelagibacteraceae bacterium
ATTGTAAACCAATTACCATGTTTTGAGTCTGCACTTTCAATTGAAACTCTTGTAACAGCACCAGTACCTGTATTTAATATTCTAACTTTGTAATCGACTAATTTTAGATCTTTTAAGTACTCTGAATATTTTTCAAGTTTATTTACATTCTTTCTAAT
Source organism: uncultured Pelagibacteraceae bacterium (assembly GCA_902577875.1). Lineage (GTDB taxonomy): Bacteria > Pseudomonadota > Alphaproteobacteria > Pelagibacterales > Pelagibacteraceae > Pelagibacter. The sequence continues at coordinate 159 of CACHAX010000023.1, forward strand.
TGCGTTATCCAAAGCATTAACTGGTCCGTTACCTTCGCCTTCACATAATATTTCATTACCATCCACTTCAAGTTTTGCTTTTGCAAATGATATTACCTCTCCAGTTGAATCTTTCTTAACAGAAACATCATATTCGTTAATTGAAATATATCTTGGTATTTCTCCCATCAATCTTCTAGCTAACAGTTCAAAAGATGCATCAGCACCATCGTAACTATATCCTATGAATTCTCTATCCTTTACTTCATGAAGAAGTTTTTTGATTTTAGGATCGTCTTTTTTAATATTAATGCCAATTGCATTCAATCTAGACATTATATTTGATTGTCCTGATTGATCAGAAACAACAATATTCCTAGCATTACCTACTTCATCAGGATTAATATGTTCATAAGTTTTTGGATCTTTTTGTACAGCTGATACATGCATACCACCTTTGTGTGAAAATGCAGAAGCTCCCACATAAGGTAAATGTTTATTAGGCTTTCTATTCAATATTTCATCTAATAATCTTGAACATTGTGTTAAATTTTTAATGTTTTCTGGCTTGATATTAATTTCATATTTGTCTGAAAAATCTTTTTTTAAAAAAAAAGTTGGAATCAAAGACATTAAATTTGCATTACCACATCTTTCACCAAGTCCATTTATTGTACCCTGAACCTGTCTAACTCCTGCTTGGACAGCTACTAAACTATTAGCAACTGCATTTTCAGTATCGTTGTGAGCATGAATTCCAAGATTTTTTCCGGGTATATACTTTGTAACTTCTTCAACAATTTTAGAAACTTCGTGAGGCAATGTTCCTCCATTGGTATCACATAAAACAATCCATCTTGCACCATTATCATATGCTGCTTTTAAACATGATAATGCATATTCAGGATTAGATTTATAACCATCAAAAAAATGTTCAGCATCAAACATAAATTCTTTACCTGAACTAACTATATGCTTTGCGCTCTCACTTATATTTTTTAAATTTTGATCATTTGAAATACCCAAGGCAACATCAACATGAAAATCCCAACTTTTACCAAATAAACAAATTGATGAACTTTTTGAATTAATCAAAGATGACAACATCGGGTCGTTTTTTGCGCTATGCTCTGATTTTTTAGTCATACCAAAAGCAGTAAGATTAGCATTTTTAAAATTCTGATCTTTATTAAAAAATTCTGTATCTGTTCTATTTGCGCCTGGCCATCCGCCCTCAATATAATCAACTCCTAGGTTATCCAAAGATTTAGCGATTTTTTCTTTTTCATTTAATGAAAAATCAACTCCTTGGGTTTGTGCCCCATCTCTAAGAGTTGTGTCAAATATATAGATTTTTTCTTTACTCATTTTAATTTCCACGAGGTTGTAGCATCTTTATCTTCAATTAAAATACCCTTATCTAAAAGATCTTTCCTAATTTTATCAGCTAATTGATAATTTTTTTCATCTCTTGCTTTATTTCTCTCAGCTATTTTTAAATTAATTTCGTCCTCTGAAAGAGAAATTGTATTTTTTTTTGTTTGTAGCCACTCTTCTGAAGTATCAGTTAATAGACCTATAAAGTTGCAAGCTTTTACAAAAGTTGCTTTATCTTTATCTGTTCCAGTTAAAGCTTTACTATATAAAGAATGTAAATTAGCAATATAGCCTGGTGTGTTTAAATCGTCATATAAAGGATCTAATAATTCATCTGGTAATGTTGTGCTTTTATGAACAACAGAATAGGCTGAATACCATTTGCTTAAAGTCTTTTCACACTCTGTTATTAGTTTTTCATTCCAATCTAATCCTTGTCTATAATGGGCACTAATTAATGCTAATCTTAAAACTTGACCATTATATTTATTTTTAAAATCTTTTATTTTTAATATGTTCCCCTGAGATTTTGCCATTTTTTCATTAGAGAGAGTTATAAATCCGTTATGAACCCAATAATTAGCAAATGAATTTGTTTCATTTGCACATCTTGATTGAGCAATCTCGTTTTCATGATGAGGAAAAATCAAGTCTCTTCCACCCCCATGAATATCAAATTCTTCACCTAAATATCTTTTAGACATAACTGAACATTCTAAGTGCCAACCTGGTCTACCTTTGCCCCAAGGAGAATCCCACGAAGGCTCTTTATCTGTTGATGGTTTCCATAATACAAAATCTTCAGGATTTTTTTTTATTTCTGAAACCTCTACTCGTGAACCAGCTATTAATTCATCTAACTTTTTATTAGATAGTTTTCCATAATCACTAAATTTTTTAACTTCAAAATAAACATGCTTATCCTTTGAATATGCAAACCCTTTTTTCTCTAGTTCTGCAATCATTTCAATCATTTGTTTTATATTTTCTGTTGCCTTTGGTTCGCTGTTTGGTGTTTCACATTTTAAGTAATTACAATCCTTATGAAAATTTTCAGTAATTTTTGAAGTTAAGTCATTTATAGAAATATTTTGATCGTTAGATGCTTTAATTATTTTGTCATCTATGTCTGTTATATTTCTGATATATTTTACAGATGTTGATCCATATCTATTTTTTAAAATTTTATACAAAATATCAAAAACAACTAATGGTCTGGCATTACCAATATGTGGATCATCATAAACAGTAGGACCACAAACATACATGCCTATGGAATTTTCATTTTTGGGTGTAAATTTTTCTTTCCTCCCACCAAGACTATTAGTTAAAAATATATCTTTAGCCATACAACTAGGAATATACTTAAATTTTAGATTTGTGAATCTATTTGATTAATTAGGAATTTTGCATACTGGAATAGGTTCCATTTTATGCAAATTTGCACTTCGAATTGAATTATATTTATCTCTATTTACAGAATTTTCATTATCCATAGCTTCTTCTAATTCTTTATATGATAAACCAAGCTGTCCCTCATCAGTACGACCATCATCCCATAAACCATCTGTAGGAGGAGCATTAATAATCTCTTTTAAAATTCCAAGTTCTTTACCAAGCTCCCATACCTCAGTTTTATTGCAATCTGCTATTGGAGAAATATCTACTCCACCATCACCATATTTTGTATAAAAACCAACTCCAAAATCTTCTACTTTATTTCCTGTTCCAACAACAATTCCATTGTTTGCAGCAGCTACTTGATAAAGAGTTGTCATTCTTAATCTTGCTCTAGAATTTGCCATCCCGTGTTCACTACCAAAATTGTTGAGTGTTCCTTCAAATGTTTTAAATAAACTATCTAATTGTAATGTGTGTCCCTCTACATTACTGAAATTCTTCTTTAACCATTCTTGATGTGCCAAACTTAGATCATGTTGTGCAGATTTTTGTTTAATAGGCATTGATAAAACAATTGTTTTTAAACCTGTCATAGCACTCAGTGTGCTTGAGACAGAAGAGTCTATTCCACCAGAAATACCAATTACTAAAGATTGAGCTTTTTTTGGCATCGAATCTACATAGTCTGATATCCAGTTTTTAATATGATTTACTTTATCTTTAGGTGTCATAATTTAAATATAAGAAAAAAAATTTATTTTTAAACTGTTAAGATGCCGCTTTAATTGCAGTTTTAGAATACAAACTATTCTTTTTTATCTCATCTGAAATTAAAAATGCTAATTCTATAGCTTGATCGGAGTTCAATCTTGGATCGCAATGCGTATGATATCTGCTTGATAAATCTGCATCCGATATTTTTTTTGCTCCACCTGTACACTCTGTCACATCTTGTCCAGTCATTTCAACATGAAGACCTCCGGCATAAGAACCTTCCGCTTGATGAACTGCAAATACATTTTTAACTTCGCTTACAACATCATTAAACGGTCTTGTTTTAAAACCAGTAGTTGATTTAATAGTATTCCCATGCATTGGATCACATGACCATACAACATTTAATCCTTCTTTTTTAATTCCTCTGATTAATTTTGGTAAAAACTTTTCAACGTTATGATGACCAAATCTTGAAATTAGAGTAATTTTTCCTTTTTCGTTTTTAGGATTTATAACTTCACATATTTTTGCAATCTCATCTGGTTTAGAAGTTGGACCACACTTTATACCAATTGGATTTTCTATTCCTTTACAAAACTCAACATGTCCTCCATCTAATTGTCTTGTTCTATCTCCTATCCAAACAAAGTGAGCTGAAGTATCATGATATTCGCCTGTTGTTGAGTCTACTCTAGTCATACTTTCCTCAAAAGGTAAGTGTAAAGCTTCATGAGAAGTCCAAAAATTAACTGTATATAATCTATTATTAAAATCAGACGTAATTCCACAAGCATCCATAAACGCTAATGCGTCTGCTATTTTATCTTCTAACTCTTTAAACTTCTTAGCTTGAGGACTTTTCTTAATATAATCTAAATTCCATAAATGAACCTTGTTTAGATCAGCAAAACCACCTTTTGAAAATGCTCTTAAAAGGTTTAAAGTTGAAGCAGATTGAGAATAAGCCTTAAACATTCTTTTTGGATCAGGTCTTCTAGCTTTCTCATTAAAATCAATTGCATTTATATTATCTCCCAAATAACTTGGTAATTCCTTATCACCTTGTTTTTCAGTTGGTGCACTTCTTGGTTTTGAAAATTGTCCAGCAATTCTTCCAAGTTTTACAATTGGTAAAGATGCTGAGTATGTCATTACTAATGCCATTTGAAGAATAACCTTAAAGGTATCTCTTATATTATCAGGATGAAATTCCGCAAAACTTTCTGCACAATCACCACCTTGTAATAGAAAAGCTTTTCCATCATTTACCATTGCTAACTGATCTTTCAAATGTCTTGTTTCACCTGCAAAAACTAGCGGTGGAAAGGTTTTCAATTTATTTAAAACCATCTCCAATTCCTTCTCATCTTCATATTGAGGGATATGTTTGACAGGGTATTTTCTCCAGCTATTTATTTTCCAACTTTTCATTTCAACTCAGAATTGTTTTAACAGACTTTATTATTTATTCAACAGTGACAGATTTAGCTAAGTTTCTTGGTTTATCGATATCGTATCCTTTATCTAGTGCAGAGTAATAAGCTAGCTTTTGCAAAGGTATAGTGGTCAAAAAAGGAATAAGTTCATCAGATATGGCATCGACTTCAATCTGCTCCCAAATATTTTCTGAATAAATTTCATCAGTACTTTTATTTGTTATTAGTAAAACTTTCGCACCTCTAGATATAACTTCTTGCATATTTGAAATAGTTTTTTTGTAATGCTCATCTCTTGGAGCAATTACCACTACAGGCATACCTTCTTCTATTAGTGCAAGAGGTCCATGCTTCATTTCCCCTGCTGGATAACCTTCGGCATGAACATAAGCAAGCTCTTTTAGTTTTAAAGCACCTTCAAGTGCAATTGGATATGAATAGCCTCTACCTAGAAACATTGATCCTTTAGAATTAGCAAAATCTTTTCCAAGAGTTTGAATTTTATCTTCAATATTCAATGTATTTTTTGCAGATTTAGATAAAGACAGTAAATCTTTTATCTTTTTTTGGTAATCCTTTTTATTAATTGATTTTTGTTCATAAGAAAGTTTAGTACATAATAAATAAAGAACTAACATTTGTCCTAAAAAAGCCTTTGTTGATGCAACACCAACCTCTGGTCCACAATGAATAGGCAAAACTAGATCTGCTTCTCTTGCAATTGAACTTTCAACAACATTTACAACAGCACAAGTTTTAACATTATTCTTTTTGCATAAATCTAATGCTGCAAATGTATCTGCAGTTTCTCCTGATTGCGAAACAAAAACGTAAAGACAATCTTTTTTAAATTTAATTTTTCGATATCTAAACTCAGAAGCTATATCAACACTCACGTCTAAACTTGTGCTTTGCTCAAACCAATACTTAGCAACAAGACATGAGTGAAATGCTGTTCCACATCCAATTAAAATTACTGATGAAATTTCATTGATTTTCCAAGGAAAATTATAAATATTTATTTCTTTGTTATGTTTATCGATATACTCATTGACACAATTTTTTAAGGTAATCGGCTGCTCGTCTATTTCTTTGGCCATATAATATTTGTAATCGCCTTTTTCATAATTTTGATCATCTTTAGAAAGATTTAAAATCTTCTTGTTAACTTTGGTTCCATCAGCATCAAAAAATTCAACTTGATCTTTTTTTAATATGCAAAATTCTCCATCATTTAAATAAGAAATTTTATTAGTCATTGATTTTAATGCATAAGAATCTGAACCAAGGTAATGTTCATTTGGA
>CACHAX010000024.1 GCA_902577875.1 uncultured Pelagibacteraceae bacterium
GTAAAGTAAATGATGACCAATTTGGAAGTAAATATGAAGAAGGGTTAAAATCAGAGAGTGTTGAATATTTTTATTCTAAAAAAAAAGAAGAATTACCAACTGGAACTTGTTTGATTTTAGTAACTCCAGATTCTGAAAGAACAATGTGTACATTTCTAGGAACTGCAGGAAAGATTAATGAAAATGATGTTGATGCTGATATTGCAAAACAGTTTGAGATGATATTTTTAGAGGGTTATTTATGGGACGAAGGAGAACCTAAAAAAGCCTTTGAAAAAGCTATTAAAAATGCAAACAAAGTTGCCATGTCCCTTTCGGATCAGTTTTGTGTTGATAGACATAAGTCTCATTTTCTTGACTTAGTAAAAAACAAACTAGATATCACTTTTGCAAACGAACAAGAAATGATGTCTTTAATTGATACAAAAAATTTCAAAGATGTAATAAATTTTTCTAAAGAATTAAATAAACTTATCGTAATTACACGTGGTGATAAAGGTGCAATATCAATAAATGGAGAAGAAATTAAAGAAAATGGTGTAGAAGATAATTTAAAGATTAAAGATCTTACAGGTGCTGGTGATTTATTTGCAGCAGGGTATTTGCATGGTTACATAAACAATTTAAATTCATTAGAGTGTTTAAATAAAGGTAAAGAAATGTCTTCAAAAGTAATACAACAAATAGGTGCTAGACTTTAGAATTTTTTCTAGTATAGCTACCTTTGCCTTTTTTAGGTTTAACTATTCTTGGTTTATATTTATTAGTGTAAAGCTCCTTAGCAACAAAATTTTTTTTTTTACGCATTAATTTTATAACCACCTTTAAGACTTGAAATAAATTTATTATCTTTAAATTTTTTTTCAATTTTCTTTCTTAATCTATATATATGTGTCTCAACTGTATGTGTTTCTAATTTTGATTTATGTCCCCAAACATTTTTTTGTAACTCATTAATTGATTTGGGTTTATTGAATTTATTTAAAAAGATTATTATTTTAGCTTCTTTTTCGGTTAGGGAAAGTTTTTCGTTATTTTTATTCATAACTCTAGAGTTTAGATTAATATAATAGCATCCAATATTGATATTGTTTTGCTCATTATATTTATTTTTTAAAAAATTAATGTTTATAATTTCAATAAACTTAGATAAATATAAAGGATATTCGTTAATGTAAATCTGGTTATCAATTTTAAAATTTGTATCTTTCGAAATAATTAAGTAATTTTTGTCATTTAAAATCTCAATATCAACACCATTTACTGATTTTATTTTAAAATTTAAAAGATTTTCTACTTCGTGTAAGATATCGAATAGTGCGTTAAATTTATGAATTATTAATGTTTGTTGTTCAGACATTCTAAAACAATATGATAATTAATATTAAAAATAAAGATACTCTTATATACGATGAATTCATATTCAAATGTTGTGTTGGTAAAAATGGTTTTTCAAAAAAAAAAGTAGAAGGTGATAAAAAAACACCAATAGGCATTTTTTCTCTAGGGAATCTATATTATCGAGATGATAGAAAAATTAAACCAATTTCTAAATTAAAAACCATCAAAATAAAAAAAAATGTAGGCTGGTGTTACGATATAAAATCTAAAAAATATTATAACAAACCAGTAAATACAAATTCAAGATATAAGCATGAAAAACTTTATCGAAATGATTATAAGTACGATTATTTTTTACCAATAAAATATAATTGGAAAGACATAAAAATAGGTCGTGGAAGTGCAATTTTTATACATTTAACAAAAAATTATAAACCAACCGCAGGATGCATCGGACTCTCAGAAAAAGATTTTCTGATATTAATACAATTAATAAATAAAGACACTAAAATCAAAATACTTTAATACCTGCTACCAAATATATCTGTTCCGATTCTCACGAAAGTAGCTTCATTTTCAATTGCGTTTAAATAATCAGCTGACATTCCCATGCTCAATTCATTAAAGCCAAATTTTTTATTTAATTTTTTCATATGTATAAAATATTTTGAGCTATCCTCATCAAATGGTGGAATACACATCAATCCTACAATATTTAATTTAAGTTTTTTGCAATATTCATAAAATTCATTTAACTCATTTTCTTGTATTCCTGATTTTTGCTCTTCTTTTCCGATATTAACTTGAATAAAAATTTTTATCTCTTTATTAAACTCCTTTTGATAATTTGATATTTTATCTGCAAGTTTCTTGCTATCTAAAGAGTGAATATAATCAAATATTTTAATTGCAATTTTTACTTTATTTGTTTGTAAACGACCAATTAAATGTAGTTTAATACTTTTTTTTTCTTTTTTAATTTCACTCCATTTTTTTATAGCTTCTTGAACTTTATTCTCACCAAAATCTAAATGTCCATGATTTATTAAGGGCTTTATATGGTCTATTTTAAATGTTTTTGAAACAGCTATTACTTTAGGATGCTTAGAAGTTTTAATATTTGTTGATAAATACTTCTTAACATTTTCTTCGATTTTAAGTAAATTTTTTATTGTAACATGCATAATAATTTCCCAAATAAATTTTATTTTATCAGTAATTTGAATAAAATTAATATTGATAAATTAGACAATAAAACTGCTATAATCTATAGGAATTATAAAAAAAGATTAAATATAAATAACATAATTAAAGTTAAAAGTTTCTTATCAAAAAGAAATATAAAATTTTTTTTATCAAACAATTTTAAATTATCACTAAAGCTTGGTTTAGATGGTGCTTATTTACCATCATTTAATAAAGATTTTAAACATTTAAGCTATAAAATTAAACCCTCATTTATAATAATTGGTTCAGCACATAATATTAAAGAGATTAGATTAAAGGAGTTTCAAAAAATTAAATTAATTTTTATATCTTCAGTTTTTAAAAAAAATAAAAATTTTTTAGGAATATATAAGTTTAAAATACTTAATAGATTAACAGAAATAAAAGTCATAGCCTTAGGTGGAGTTTCTAAGAGTAATATAAAAAAAATTAGGTTATTAGACTGTTACGGATTTGCTGGTATCTCATACTTTAAGTAAAAAAAAGGCCCCAAATATTGGGGCCTTTTAAATCAATTATAATTTGTCAATTAAAATGCAAATGACATAGAAATTTCATATCCATTTCTGTCGTTTGTTCCTGTACCTGCAATGTTATCAACATTGTGGTAAGAAGCACTTACTGACATAGAACCCATAGTGTAAGCAATACCTACAGCTGATGCATCTTGATCTTCGTTAGCTGCAGCAGAGTAGTCTGTTTCATGGTTACCATATGAAACTGAAAGATCATCACTGACTTGGTAAGAAATACCAAAACCAGTTGTTTCTCTGTCGTTAGCTGTTCCATTTTCTTCATCAGACTCTGAAGCTTGGAAACCAATTGTGAAACCACCAATTGCGTAAGTAGCAAATACTGTGTTTTCATCAGCTTCAGCTGCTGTATCATGTACAGTACCTTCAGCATAACCAATTCTCAAGCCTTCTACACCATTGTACTCAACAGCATAATCCATATAAGACTCTACAGATTGACCTGCTTCTGCATTGTGATATGCAAGAGCAACACTTACTCCTGAATCATGTGCATAAGAATAGCTGAACATATTTTCTTCAGCATCACCATTAACTACAGCTGCTGATGCACCTGTAACAACCGCCCATGGCTCTTCATAAGCTGCCGGCATTACATCGTCTCTAGCACTTAGAGCTGATGAACCACCGTGTCCAGCAAATGTTAAAGAACCTAGATCACCTAAATCAAAAGCGATTGAGTGATCGTCAAATATTTGACCAGTTCCTGCAACACTCTCTGGTGCGTCACCATCTAATTCATAACTTAAAGTTACACCGATGTCATTTACATCTCCTGAAGCAGAAAACGTAAGTGAGTCACCCATTGACCAACCGTTACCAGTGTTAGCATTGTTATCACCACCAGAAAAAGTCATTCCTGCACTTCCTGATACTGACATTTCAGCTGCGTTTACTGCACCAGCAACAAGGGAACCAGCAAGAGCTGTTAACCCTATTTTTTTTAGTTTGTTCATATTTAATACTCCTTCGTTTATTAATATTAATATTAAACAGGGAACTTTTATCAAAAATGCCCAAGAATTCTCAATTTTTAGTTAATTTATGAAAGAATATAGGAGAGTGTTGCATTTTTGCACCATTAAAAGATCAATAAATTAAGCATTTTTAGATTTGTTTATATTATATAAAAAATTATAAACTATAAAATTAATGCTCTCTAAATTTAAAATAAACCAAACTGTAATTTTTTTAATATTTTTAATGTTCCTTAGCAGTTGTCAAAATGCCGGTGACGCAAGAAAAATACCACCTAATGCAAAAGACAGGGTTAAGCAAAATATTGAAGAGGGCAGAGGTTTTAGATTAATGAATAATATAAATCTTAAAAAATCTGGCGAATTTGATTTTGCAAGTTCAAACGAACTTTGGCGAGCATCTTTAGATACTTTAAGCTTTATGCCTTTAGCATTAGCTAATTATGGCGGAGGTATAATAGTGACTGATTGGTACAGTGATGGTAGCTCTGACAATGAATCGGTAAAAATATCAATAAGATTTTTAACAAACGAAATTAGATCAGATGCTATAGATGTTAAGGTGTTCTACAAAAATTGTTCAATTGAAAAAACTTGCAAAATATCTGATAGATCTGGTCAACTATCTGCAGAATTAACAAAAAAAATATTATCAAAAGCTGCAGTCTATGAAAAAGAAAATCGATCTAAGAAAAAAAAGAAATATATTAACAAAGACTTAGAAGATTAAATAAAAGCTTTTAATTGTGGATAGATACAATTTCAAACAGGTAGAAGAAAAGTGGCAAAAAACTTGGGAAGATACAGGAGTTTTTAATTGCAAAGTAGATAAAAAAAAAGAAAAATTCTATTGTCTTGAAATGTTTCCATATCCATCAGGAAAAATTCATATGGGTCACGTAAGGAATTATACAATAGGGGATGTACTTTCAAGATATAAGTCTCTTAAAGGGTACAATGTACTACATCCAATGGGATGGGATGCATTTGGAATGCCTGCAGAAAATGCTGCCAGAGATAACAATCTTGATCCTAAGGACTGGACAAATTCGAATATAGGTTCAATGAAAAATCAGTTGAAAAAGCTTGGATTATCAATTGATTGGAGTAGAGAAATTTCTACTTGTTCAGAGGAATATTATAAACATCAACAATTATTTTTTCTTGAATTGCTGGAGAAGAAACTGGTTTACAGAAAAGAAAACTATGTAAATTGGGATCCAATTGATGAAACTGTTCTTGCAAACGAACAAGTAATAGATGGTAAAGGATGGAGGTCTGGTGCAGTTGTAGAAAGGAAAAAATTAAGTCAATGGTTTTTTAATATATCAAAATTTTCTCAAGAACTTCTAGATGGCTTAAATGATCTAGATACATGGCCAAATAAAGTTAAAACAATGCAAAAAAATTGGATAGGAAAATCCGTAGGATGTGAAATAGAGTTTAAAGTAGAAGGCAAAGTTCCTGTAGATAAAATCAAATGCTTTACTACAAGACCAGATACACTTTTCGGTTTTTCCTTTTTAGCATTATCTGTTGATCATGAGATTTCTAAATACTTTCAAAATGATCAGAAATTTTTAAAATTTAGGGAAGAATGTTCAAAAACAGGAACTACGGAAGAAGCTATTGCAGTTGGAGAAAAAATCGGATTTGAAACAGGGCTTAAAGCTACAAATCCACTAAAACCCGATCAAAAAGTACCAGTATATTTTGCAAATTTTGTTCTGATGGATTATGGTTTTGGAGCAGTATTTGGATGCCCGGCTCATGATCAAAGAGACTTTGATTTTGCTAAAAAATACAATTTAAATATTAAGACAGTTGTAAAACCACACGGCAAAAATGAAAATTTTTCTGTTTCTAATGAGGCATTTACTGGACCAGGTATATTAATTAA
>CACHAX010000025.1 GCA_902577875.1 uncultured Pelagibacteraceae bacterium
TATAAAATGAATTTTTTAAATTTCTTTATTGCTAAGTTATTTTTAAAAATAAAATACGCAAACATGATAAATATTATGAACAATAAAGAAATTATCCCTGAACTTTTGCAAAAAGAATGTAACTCAGATGAAATATATAAAACAGTTAATTATTTTTTAAAAAAACCTGAACTAATAAATGAACAATTAAAACAAGTTGATAAAACTATTAAGAAATTAAGATCGAACACCTCATCAAGCAATGAAGTTTCCAATATTTTGTTATCTTATTTGAGATAATCTTCGAGACACCTCCTCCTTTCCAAGAGAACACAATATATCATATATACCTGGTCCAAACTTTGATCCTGTAAGGCATATTCTTAATGGTTGTCCAACTCCTTTAAAATTTGTATTATTATCTTTTATTAGATCATTAATTATTGGTTCTAGTGTTTCTCTAGTAAAATCTGATAGTCTATTAATATCATCACTAAATAATTTAATAATTTTAATAGCTGTTTCGTCTAAAAGTTTTTTATCTTCTTTTTCTATTTGAACTTTGTCATTTATTAAAAACTTTGAATTTTTATATATATCCTCCAAAGTTTTTGCTTTATTTTTTAAAAAATGTAAGGCATTTTTAATTTTTTTCTGTGCTATATCAGGTATCTTCTCTTGAAAGGTCTCACAATATGCTATTAAAAAACTAAATAGATCATTTTCTTCAATATTTTTTATATAATGCTCATTCATAGAATAAATTCTACTAATATCTAATTTTGATGGTGATTTCCCAATTCCTTCTAAATTGAAATATTTGATACTTTCGTTTAAATCAAAAATTTCCTTATCTTTGTACGACCATCCTAGTCTAAGAAGATAATTTCTTAGAGCATCAGGCATTATTCCAATTTTAGAATAATCATCTAATGTTGATGCATTATCTCTTTTTGATAGCTTTTTTCCATCAATAGTATGAATTAATGGTATGTGTGCAAAAGATGGTATTTCCCAATTCATAGCATCATAAATCTGTATTTGTTTGAATGTATTTATTTTATGATCATCACCTCTAATTATATGTGTCATACCCATTATATGATCATCTACTGAAGCTGATAAATTATATGTTGGTGAACCATCAGCTCTTAATATAACAAAGTCTTCAATAGTATTATTTTCTATTTCTATATTTCCCTGGACTAAATCTTTTAAGATAGATTTCCCTTTAACTTTACTTTTAAATCTGATCACAGGATCAATTTCTTTTGGAGCCTCTGACTCACTCTTATTTCTCCATTTTCTGTCATAAATATAAGGTATTTTTTTTTGTTTTGCTCTTTTTTTTTGTTCTTCAATTTCATCGCTAGAACAATAACATTTATAAGCCAAACCTTTTTTTAATAATTCATTAGCTACATTTATGTGATCATCCATTTTTTTAGATTGAATGTATTCAATATCATCATAATTAATTCCTATCCATTTTAATGAATTTATTATTTGATTTTTAAATTTATCTTTTGACCTTTCTTTGTCAGTATCCTCTATTCTTAAATAAAATTTACCGCCTTTATTTTTTGAATATAGCCAATTGAATAATGCTGTTCTTACTCCTCCAATGTGCAAAGGTCCAGTTGGTGATGGAGCAAATCTAGTTGCTACTGTTTTCATCAGATTTATTTAGACTATTTTAGGAAAAGTTTCTATATAAAGATACTAGAATTCCTTGAACTTTAACTCTATCAGGACCAAATATTTTCGTCTCGTAATTACGATTAGCGCTTTCTAAAGCTACAGTTTTACCTTTTCTTCTAATTCTTTTTAACATTGCCTCATGATCATCAATTAAAGCAACTACAATTTTACCATTTTCTGCAGTATCAGCTTTTTTCACAATTACTGTATCACCATCATTTATACCAGCCTCAATCATGGAGTCTCCTTGCACTTTAAGTCCAAAAAATTCTCCATTCTTCTCAATATTTGAAGGCAAAGGTATTCTAGCAACTTCGTTTTGAATTGCCTCAACAGGTGTACCTGCAGCAATCTTTCCCAAAACAGGGATTTCATTTTCTTCAGAATTATTTCTATTTGAACTTTCATCAAGTCCACCTTTAATTACACTTGGTGAAAAACTATTGTATATATCATTTGCTGAAGCTGTTTCAGGCAATTTAATGACTTCCAAAGCTCTTGCTTTATGAGCTAATCTTTTAATAAAGCCTCTTTCTTCTAAGGCACTAATCAATCTATGAATTCCAGATTTAGATTTTAGATTTAGTGATTCTTTCATTTCCTCGTAAGAAGGAGATACACCACTAGATCTCAACTTCTTGTTGATAAATAAAAGCAGATTTTTTTGTTTTTTAGTTAACATAGAACAAACTGTGTACATCAATGTTCTATAAAAGTTCTTTCAATTTAACAACAGTTAAAAACACTAATAAATTCAACCCTTTTTTTTTATAAAACAGAAAAAATATTATTATTTTGCAAATTTTTTAAAATTGATTCACCAATCAGAAATGTTTTTATTTTAGTTTCAGAGGCTATTTTTAAAACGTCATCTTTGTTTTTTATTCCACTCTCTGAAATTAATGGTCCACGATGATTAATTAAAATATTATGAATATCGTAGGTTGTATTTAAATTTGTTTTAAGTGTTTTTAAGTTTCTATTGTTTATCCCTATTAATGCATCTTTGTACTTTAAAGATTTTTTGGCCTCTTCAACAGTGTGAACTTCAACAATAACAGACATTTGAAGTTTCTTAGCTTCTTCATATAATTGATCTGCAGTTTTTTCATCAACACCAGCTAAAATTATTAAAATAGCATCAGCACCATAATATTTAGCTAATTGTACTTGATAAACATCTATAAAAAAATCTTTGCAAAGTATTGGAATACAATGGTTTTCTGGACCTGGTGGCTCCATTGGGTTACTTAATGATTTTATTTTATAAATGTGGGATAAATTACCTAAAAAAAAATCCTCTTCAGTTAAAACTGACAAACAAGTAGCACCATTTTTGAAATATATTTTAGCTATATCTACTGGATTATAATTTTCAAACAATATACCAGCAGAAGGACTAGCTTTTTTAATTTCAGCTATAATTGATATATTATTATTTTTAATATTTTCTTCTATTGTTTCTTTAAAATCTAAATAATTCATACTGTCAGGCATATGTTGTTTTATACTTTCTAAAGGCTTTTTCTTTTTAAGTTCAGCAATTCTTATTTCTTTTTTTTTAATAATATTTTGAAGTATATTTTCAGGCATTTCTCAAACTTTCTAAATGTAAATATGTTTTTCCTGATAGCAAATGATCCCTTGCTTTTTGATAGGCATATTTAAAATTATCTTCTCTTTCGGATATTATTAAGCCAGCCGCAGCATTCAATGACACAGCTTTAGAAAAATCATTATCATTACCTTTAAATATATCTATAATTTTTTGTGAATTAAATTTTGCATCGTTACCAATTATCTTATCAAAACCTTCAGCATTTACATTTAATTCTTTAGGATCAATAATCATTTCATTAATTTCCCCATTTCTTAATTGTTTAACGATAGTTTTATCATATGGTGATATTTCGTCTAAACCATCATTGCTATTAACTATCCAAGCAAATTTTATATTCAAATCTTTCAAGGCATCAGCAAATATATCAAGTAGCTTTTTCTCAAAAACTCCTACAACTTGTCTTTCAACATTAGCTGGACTACTCAAAGGACCAATCATATTAAAAATCGTTCTTTTTCCAATTTTTTTCCTTGTTGGGCCAACATATTTCATTGCACTATGATAATTTGGAGCGAACATAAATCCAAAATGTTTTTTTTTAATTTGACTTTCAATATCTTTAGGTTCCAAGTTAATATTTATATTTAATGCTTCCAAAACATCTGCAGATCCACATTTTGATGATACTGCTTTATTACCGTGTTTTGCTACGTTAATACCCAAACTTGAGAGTAATAATGCGGAGGCAGTAGATATGTTTAGTGTATCCTTGCCATCACCACCTGTACCACAAGTATCTATGCAGTCATCTACATTAACTTTTTTCGCTTTATTTCTAAGTACCGAGACACCACCTGCTATTTCTGTTGAAACTTCACCCTTTTCAGAGAGCAGAGTTAAAAAATTATAAATTTCATCATCATTAGCTTTTCCATTCATCAAAACTTCAAAAGCATCAGTGCTTTCCTGTAACGTTAAATTTTCATTTAATTCAAGTTTTTTTAAATATTTTTCCATTTATTTAATAAAATTTTTTAAAATTTTTAAACCATCTTTAGTCTTTATACTTTCAGGATGAAATTGTAATCCATGAACATCATAAATTCTATGTTTAACACCCATAATTATTCCATCTGAGGTCATGGCTGTAATTTCTAAATCTTTTGAAAGTGTTTTCTTATCGATTATTAAACTATGGTATCTAGTTGCCTCAAATATTTTTGGTACTCCTTTTAAAATCCCTATATTTTTTGAAATTATTTTACTTGTTTTTCCATGAACCAATTCTTTAGCTTGAATAATTTTAGATCCAAATATTTGACCTATAATTTGATGACCTAAACAAACTCCAAGTATTGGAATTTTATTATACAATTCATTTACTATTGATAGACAATTTCCAGCTTGATCAGGATTACCTGGACCAGGTGATATCACAATTTTATTATATTTTTTCTTTAATATTTCTTTTGTATTAATTTTATCATTTCTTACTACGTCTACATTTTGACAAAACTTAGATACGTAATGATATAAATTAAATGTAAAACTATCATAGTTATCAATTAAAATTATTTTCATAATTACTCAATTGCTTTTAATAAAGCCTTTGCTTTATTAACTGTTTCAAGATATTCGTTTTGTGGTTTGCTATCTGCAACTATTCCAGCTCCAGATTGCACATAAAATTTCTTATTTTTGGCTACTGCAGTTCTAAGTGCAATACATGTATCAAACTCACCATTTGCTGAAAAATATCCAATTCCACCGGCATAAACTTTTCTTTTAGTTGTCTCTAGCTCATCTATTATCTCCATTGCTCTAATTTTTGGAGCCCCAGATACTGTTCCAGCTGGAAATCCAGACAACATAGTTTCAAATTTTGAATATTTATTATTAAATACTCCTTCAACATTTGATACAATATGCATGACATGAGAGTATCTTTCTATTGAAAAACTTTCAGTCACTTTTACTGTATTTATCTTTGATACTTTTCCAGTGTCGTTTCTTCCTAAATCAAGAAGCATTAAATGTTCAGATAGCTCTTTTTTGTCATTCAGTAAATCTTTTTCAAAAAATAAATCTTGTTTTTTATTTCTCCCCCTTGGTCTTGTTCCAGCGATTGGTCTAATCGTGACTTTATTATTTCTTAACCTAACAAGTATTTCTGGGCTTGCGCCTATAATCTGAAAATCTTTAAAATTAAAAAAATACATAAAAGGAGAAGGGTTTGTTTTCCTTAATTTTTTATAAATTTCTATAGGATTTTTACTTAATTTGGTTTCAAATCTTTGACTTAGAACTACCTGAAATATATCTCCAATTTTAATATATTTTTTAGCCTTCTTTACATTTGATAAAAATTTTTGTTTAGA
>CACHAX010000026.1 GCA_902577875.1 uncultured Pelagibacteraceae bacterium
TGAAGAATTTAGACCCAGATGCTTTTTCATTAAGATGGTACAAAGATATGGTTTACGGTACAAAGAATCCATGGGGTCTTGCTGCAAAGAATAGCTTTATTATTGCTATATTTGCAACTTTAGGGTCAGTAATTTTAGGAACGGTTGCTGCATTAGGATTGAGCAGCAGACATATGCCTTTTAAAGGAATAATAATGGCAACTTTGATTTCACCAATGATAGTTCCACTTATTATATCAGGTGTTGCAATATTCTTTTTTATGGCAAAAGCAGGTTTAGCGGCAACTCATACAGGAATAGTTTTAGCTCATATAATTTTGGGAACACCTTTTGTTGTAATTACTGTTACTGCAACATTATCAGGTTTCGATCATAGTGTAACAAGAGCTGCAGCTAGTTTAGGTAGTAACCCAGTAAATACATTTATGAAAGTAACACTTCCGTTGATTTTACCTGGAGTAATATCAGGAGGTTTGTTTGCTTTTGTAACTTCTTTTGATGAAGTTGTAGTCGTTTTATTTTTAGCTGGTCTTGAAAATACAACTATTCCAATTCAAATGTGGACAGGTTTAAGAGAACAATTAAGTCCTACAATTCTAGCAGTTGCTACATGTTTAATCGTTTTATCGACCTTAATATTGATAAGTGCTGAATTATTGAGGAGAAGATCGGAACGTTTAAGAGGAATTAATAGATAATTAATTTACCGACTCGATTACAGTCGCAATACCCATACCTAAACCAATGCATTGAGTAGATAAAGCGTATTTCTTATTTTCACGTCTAAGCAAATCCGCAGCTTTGCCGGTAATTCTAGCTCCTGTTGCTCCTAGAGGATGACCAAGTGCTAAGGCTCCACCATCTAAATTAGCTTTCTTCTGATCGATACCAAGATCATTTAAACATGCTATTGATTGAGATGCGAAAGCTTCATTAATTTCTACAATATCAATATCATTAATTGATAAATTTGCTCTCTCTAATGCTTTTTTAGTTGCTCCTATAGGCCCAAGTCCCATTACATCAGGCTCACATCCTTTAACTCCAGTTGCAACAATTCTACCTAAAATCTCTAATCCATTTTCTTTTGCATAGCTTTCTTCACATATCAATGTTGCTGCTGCTCCGTCGGTAAGGGGTGATGATGTTGCTGCAGTTACAGTTCCTTCTTGATCAAATGCAAGTTTTAAACCATCTAAAGTTTCTTGATTGCTTTTTGGACGTATGTTTCCATCTTTTGTGCAGCCAGCGATTTCAACTATTTCATTTTTAAATTTACCATTAACTTCAGCTTCATTAGCTTTTTGATGACTTTGAATTGCAAACTCTTGTTGTTCAGTTCTTGAAATTTTATATCTCTTCGCAACATTTTCAGCAGTTATACCCATTGAAAAATAAACATTTGGATTTTCTTTATCTGTGTAAGGATAAGGTATTGGTTCAAAGCCAGTTGTAACTCTAGTCATACTTTCAACACCTCCGCACACAAAAACTTTACCTGCGCCCATTGCTATTTTACCGGTTGCAACATGAATAGCTTCCATAGATGAACCGCACCATCTATCGACAGTCATTCCAGATGTATGTATTTCCATTCCAGATAAAAATGTTGTGAGTTTCCCAATATTAAAACTCTGCTCTCCAACTTGGAAAGCACAACCAACAACAATATCTTCTATATCAGCAGGATTTACTTTTGTTTTAGATACAAGATTTTTAACAACCTCGGCAAACATATTTACAGGCTTAACGTCAATTAATTCACCTTTTCTTGCCATTGTAAAAGGTGATCTTGAATATCCTGCTATTACTGCTCTTTTCATATAAGTCTTATACCCACTAATTATTATTTTGAAAATGGTAAAGAGGACACAATTCCTTTTCTTAATTTGTTATCTGGAGTGTGCACTAAGACTTCTGACCCTATTTTACTAAATTCATTTAAAATCATGGATAACCCAATATTTTTTTTGAATTTTGGAGAATAAATTCCTGAGGTAATTTTACCAATTAATTTCTTATCTCTTGAATATAGTGGAAAAGGAATTGAACATGGAGGACAATTTACACCATCAAATAATACTCCCCTTAATTTTTGTTTTACACCTTGTTTCTTAATTTTCTCTAAAGCGTTTTTTCCAATGAAATCATGATCGCTTTTGTCACTACAATATTTTTCTAAGTTACATTCAATTGGATTGTTTTCTTTTGTAAAATCATTTCCATAAGACATTAATCCTGCTTCTATTCTGTCAATTAAATTTGGGCATCCTGGAGCAATATTAAATTCTTTACCTGCTTTCCATATTATATCCCAAATTCTTTCTCCCATTTCATTTTTGTCGAAGTAATCTTCAAAGCATTTAAAATAAATCTCAAATCCATCTTGTTTGCTATATCCCGATCTTGCAATAACTTGTTTTGTTCCCAAGAAATCGAATATTCTAAAATTAAAAAATTTTAATTTTCTAATATCTTCTCCAAATATTGATGCCATCAAATCTTCAGACTTTGGACCTTGTACTGCAAGAGGATATACATCCGGTTCTGTTATGCTCACATTTAGATTTAAACCAACTGCAATACCTTTTGCCCAAAGCAATACATCAGAGTCTGCTATTGAAATCCAAAACATATCATCATCTAACTTTAACAACACTGGATCATTTATCATTCCAGCATTTTCATCTATCATAGGAATATAAAAACATTTTCCAGTCTCCATATTTTTTAATGATCTTGGCGTCATTTTTTGTACTAATAAACTAGCGTCTGGACCTGATATCTGAACTTGTCTTTGACAAGAAACATCCCATAACTGAACATGCTCATTTAAATGCCAATAATCATCCTCAACAGATTTCTGAAATCTTTTTGGTAAGAGCATATGATTTACAACAGTAAAATCAGTTACACCACATTCTTCAACTCTCTTGGTGTAAGGAGTTCTTCTTATTCTCCTAGACATATTTAGTTTTGTGCTAATTTTACTTTGTATCAACGAAGCCATATATTATTTTGACCACCAAACAGTATAGCTGTTAGGAGAAATTATTATTGGCAAGTGATAATTTTTTTTATTATCAGTCATTTTAAATTTTACAACTATTTCACCCACAATTTTTTTCTTTTTAAAGTATCTTTTAATATCACAAATCATTTCATAATCGCATTTACAATCATTCTTGCTAAGATTGAAATACTGATTAATCCTACCATTTCCATCAGTCTTTGTATTCAAAAAAAGCTTTTTTAATTTTGAGGATTGTATTTGATAAATCTTTACTTTGACGTTACTTGCATGAGTTCCATCAGAACCATTCAATAAATGTGAGCTAAATTTTGCCATTTTACTCTATTGACGATTTCTCTCTCTTGCTGGCCACAGCAGCAACAATTGGACTTAATACTGGTTTAGCTTTTACATTTACACATGCAGTTTTACCGCTTGCAATAGCTCTTTTTAGTGCTGGACCCAATTCTTCTCTTTTCGTTACTAATTCTCCATGACCCCCAAAGCCTTCAAATATACTGTGGAAAGGTATATCTCTAAAGTCTGTTGCAACTCTTTTTCCGCTTTCAAATAATCTTTCTTGTTGTTGCCCAATTGATGCTAAGCCACCATTATTGTCAATAACAACAACAATTTGTTTCTTTTCAAAAAATGCAGTTTCTATAGACATGCCTCCAGATAAAAAAGCACCATCTCCACTAATTAAAATTACATTCGATTTAGGGTTATTATTTTTTGCAGATAATGCAAATGATACACCAACACCCAGCATACTAAATGTGCCAGGATGTAAAATTCCACCCAATTTTTTTCCTTGAGCACCAGCTAAATTTATTGCGATCTCCGACCAGAAATGAGTATTTCCTCCATCAATTACAAGCCAATCTTTCTCATCCATTGCGTCTTGAACATCTAACGCTAATTGCAGCGGATGAATTTTTCCACCATTTTTTTTGGCTTTATCAGCTTCAATTTTTAATTCATTTAAGGATTTATCCACCCAATCTTTTTTTCTATTTTTATTATCTTGAAACCAACTATTTCCTAAATTCCATTTATTATTTTTCTTTAAATTACATAGAGTATCTAAAAATACTCCTGGATCACATAATAGATTATGATCAGCTGCTCTATTAAACTCAATTTCCTCATGGGAACCGTTAATACAAACTAAAGTTGTTGTTTTTGGAATGAAAGGAGGGTTACCAAAATTCATTTGGTTATCTAACCTTGCACCAATCATTAAAACCAAATCTGAGTTATGTAATGCAAATTCTGAGGGTGGATATTGGTGAATATCTGCTAAACCCATATATGCATTTGCCTCTTCTCCCAAAAGTTTTTGATGATATGGCACATTAAAAACTGGAATATTTAAACTTTCACCCGCAGTCTCTAAATTTTTTTCTGAGTTTGACCACCAAACACCATGTCCTCCAATTATGACAGGTTTTTTTGCATTACATGCTAACTCAAGTATTTTTGATAGAACATTTGGATCTGGCCATGCCTTAGCAACTGGCTTTGCTTTATGTGAAAATGGTCTTTCTTCCAGTCCAACATTTTCTTCAAATGAAGAAAACATTATATCTACTGGTAAACTTAGATGAACAGCTCCAGGATATCCATTCGTTGCAATTTTGTAAGCTTTATCAACAAATTCTCTAATTCTTGTTCCATCTGTAATGCTTGCACTATATTTTGTAAGAGGAGCAGCTATTGAAACATCATCAATTTCTTTAAAGCCACCTGACCCTTGTCTTTTTAAACTACTTGATCCGGTTATATAAATTATTGGTGTTCTCTCTCCCCATGCTTCCATCATGGATGGTACTGCATTTGCAAAACCTTCTGGCCCAACTAAACATACAGATGGTTTTCTTGTAATTCTTGTGTGTCCATCTGCTAAGTGTCCAGCTATTTGTTCATGAGGACAATTAACTACATCAATTTGACATTCCATGAAACCTTCAATTGCAGGATTACAAAACCCACCAGATAGAGTAAAAACTTTATTAATACCTTTATCTTTTAATGCTCTTGCAATTAATGCTCCACCTCTTATTTTTTTTTCCATATTAGTAAGTTGTATTCATAAAAAGTTTCTGTTCAATTATATCAGAAGAAACTTCATTAATATCATTTAATCCAACCAAACCTAGTGTTGTGCTAGTTTCTTCTTTAATTATGTCTACAATTCTTCTTAGCCCGCTAGCTCCATCAGCACCCATCGCATACATTACAGGCCTTCCAATCATTGAAAAATCTGCTCCTAAAGCTAATGATCTTACAATATCGCTCCCACTTCTTATTCCACTATCAAAAATAATTGGAAAATTATTTCCTACTGCCTCTCTAATAAAAGGTAAAATATTTATTGCTGCTGAGGCACTATCTAATTGTCTACCTCCATGATTTGAAACTTGAATAG
>CACHAX010000027.1 GCA_902577875.1 uncultured Pelagibacteraceae bacterium
TGGTAATGCCATACTAACCTAATTTAATATTATCAACTCCAACTAATTTATTATAAAGCCAATAGATAACCAAAACTCCTCCAAGCAACATAAGCCCCATCGCTGAAGCAAAACTCCAATCTAAAGTAGTTTTCATATGATATGCAATTTGATTACTAATTAAGGTTCCTGATGCTCCCCCTACTAATGCAGGAGTTATGTAATATCCAATTGCTAAAATAAAAACTAAAAGACAACCTGCCCCGATACCTGGTATTGTTAATGGAAAATATACTTTCCAAAAAGCAACAAAAGGTGTTCCACCAAGAGATTTACCTGCTCTCATTAAACTTGGCGAGATAGTTTTCATCACACTGTAGAGTGGTAAAACCATAAACGGCAAGAGAATTTGGGTCATTGCAACATAAGTTCCAACTTTGTTGTACATCATTTCTGGCCTATTATCGTCTGCCACGAGCCCAATCATTACAAAGAAATCGTTAACTACTCCTTGTTGTTGAAGTAAAATCATCCAGCTAGCTGTTCTAACTAATAATGATGTCCAAAATGGAAGAAGAACACAAATCATTAATAAATTGCTATACTTCATTGGGAGTGTTGCAAGTAGATGGGCTATTGGGTAACCCATTAAAAAACAGAATACAGTAACAAAGAAAGCCACCTCTACAGTTCTTAACCATAAAATTCTATGTATTCTTCTATCCTCACTAACTTGAGTAATTTTGTTATTCTCATTTAAATACATATCCATAGCTTTTAAATATTTAGCTGAAGTATAAGGAGGCGCAGTTCTTTTAATTGCTTGCCAGTACTCTACATTCCTCCATCTCTTGTGAACTTTCATTATTTGTTCTTTTATACTCTGTGTCTCATCAATTTTATTTCTTTTTACCTGTCTGAATAGTTTTTTTGTAATTGTGTTAAACCCATTTTTTTCTTTATTAAGTCTTTGGGCTAATTTTCCATGTTCTTTTTTATTTACAAGAACTTTAAAGTCAATTAAGAATGAGGCGAATACCTCTTCTGGTGGAAGCTCTTTACCATCCCATGTTTCCATAGACTTAAATGTTTTTGGAAGCATGTTTGTAATCATTTTATCATCAATACTTCTTGTAAACATTTCTCCGATTGGAAAAATATAAGTAATAATCAAAAATAATAGTAAAGGAGCTACAAGTAAAAATGCTTTAATTTTGTTTTTCCTTTCAGCTTTTTTTAAGCTTATCTCCAAAGGGATGCCGTCGGTTGTAAGTATTTGTTTTGTTTCGCTACTCATAAATAAAAAGGGCGACTTTAAAAAGTCGCCCTATATATATTATATTATACTAGTCTTTTATACTTTTTTATAGACCAGCTTTCATAGCTTCCCACTTCTCACCAAGTTCTGTACCGTTATCAGCCCAGAAAAATGGATCAACTAAAAAGTATTTTTTAGTATTTGCAGGAGCAGTTGGCATTTGTGGCATCATTTCAGTTTTACCATCTTTGTACCAAGGCTCATTTGCTTTGATAATTTCTAAAGATGATAATCTGTATGGAGCGTATGCAATGTATTTAGCACTACCTGCTAACATTTCTGTGTTAGTCATCATTGCTAAAGCCTTTTTAGCATTTGCTTCATCCGGTCCACCTTTTACAAGTGCGAAATATTCATAGTCAAGACCTTGTCCATCCCATACTTGCGCAATTGGAGCACCTTCACCAACTTCAGCGTTGAAGAATCTTCCATTCCAGCCTGTTGCCATTACAACTTCACCAGCAACTAATAATTCTGGTGGTTGAGCACCAGCTGACCAGAATACACATCCACCATTTGGATCTGTACAAAGCTCTTTGATTTTATTCATTGCTCTGTTAACTCCAGCTTCTGTTTCTAGTAATTTGTAGATCTCAGATCCACCTTTACCCATGTAAACACCGTCACCAGCTAAAGCGATTTCTAGGTTTGTAAGAGCTGATTTGTAAATAGCTCTTTTTCCTGGAAATCTTTTTGTGTTGAAAAAGTCCTTAATAGTTGAAGGTGCTTTTCCATCAAACGCTCTAGTATCGTATGCGTAGTTCCATGAATATAGAATGTTTCCTACAGCACATTTACTTGGCATTGGAGCAAAGAAATCTTCACTTGCAGGAGTTCCATCTGGAGCTGCAGGGAAGTCTTTGTCAAAATCGAATTCGACGAAAATTCCTTCGTCACATCCGTTGATAGTATCAAATGCGAATACATCGATAATATCCCAAGTAATTGCACCTGCTTCTTTTTGAGCTTTGATCTCAGATAATCCACCTGAATAGTCTACCCAGTTGATATCAACACCAAGAGCTTGTGCAGTTGGATCACCATACCCTAGCTTTTGAGACTCTGTATAAGCTCCACCCCAAGATGCTACTGTTACCGCAAATGCAGATGAAGTTATTGAAAGAGCAAAAGAAAGAGCAAGTAATAATTTACTTAATTTTTTCATTTATCCTCCGTTTAAACGTTTAATATAAATTAATTTATATAAGCGAAGTACAACAAAAAGGATATTCAGAGTCAACAGGCCATTTTGTTATAGGAATACTAGGCTATTTGAGAAATTACTTAGGATCTAAAGCTCTAGCGTCTTGACTATTCCATCCTACTTTAATCTCGTTACCTAATTTTAAATCTAACTCGTTTGAGCTATTTGGAACTTTTAAAATAAATTCTTTATTGCCTAAAAGATCTAATCTTACTCTGGTGTGGTCACCATGGTAGATAACTTCTTCAATTTTTCCAGTTTGATTATTATCCATTTTATCTTTTGGATTTATCAATGCTCTCTCTGGTCTTATTGAAACTGTTGTTTTGTCACCTTTTGAATTAACTGAAATTGGATTAGCTAAAATTTCACCATTTTGTAACTTAACTTTACAAATATTTTTTGAAATGTCCATCACTTCTCCACCAAAAGTATTATTTTCACCTATAAATTCTGCAACAAACGAATTAACTGGCTCTTCATATAACTTATCAGGACTTGATAACTGTTGAACCTTACCATCATTAAACACTGCAATCCTATTTGACATTGTTAATGCTTCTCCTTGATCGTGAGTAACATAAACCACAGTAACACCAATATTTTCATGGATATGTTTAATTTCGTATTGCATACTTTCTCTTAAGTTTTTATCTAAAGCTCCAAGAGGCTCATCCATTAAAACTACTGCTGGATCAAATACGAGAGCTCTTGCAACAGCTACCCTTTGTTGTTGTCCTCCCGACAATTGTGCAGGCATTCTACTTTCAAATCCTGAAAGAGAAACCATCGACAAAGCTTTATCTACTTTTTTATCAATCTCATCTTTTTGAACTTTTCTTACTCTTAATGGAAATGCTAAATTTTCATAAACTGTCATATGAGGAAACAATGCATAATTTTGAAAAACCATTCCAATTCCTCTTTTGTGTGGTGGAATATTTGAAATAGGATTAGAGTCTAAATAAATTTCGCCATTAGTTGGGGTTTCAAATCCAGCTAACATCATTAAACAAGTTGTTTTTCCTGAGCCAGATGGGCCAAGCATAGTGATGAACTCGCCCTCTGAGATATTAAGATTTAAATCTTTAACTACTAAGACTTTACCATCGTAACTTTTATCAACTTTATCGAACTTAACGAATTCTGTATTTTTAGACATTCAGTGTTTAAAACATTTAAGAAGTTAATTATCAATAGCTAATAGTTCTTAATATGTAGCTCTTTTGGAAAATTACAGAATAATTCACAACCTTTGTCGGTAACTCGGATTGCTTCTGATGCTTCTACTCCCCAATCACCAAACTGCATTACTGCAATCATATGAAAACAAACATTAGGTTCAAGTATAGTCATATCTCCTTTATATATATTTAAAGTATGCTCTCCCCAATCTGGTGGATATCCAATGCCTATCGAGTAACCCGTTCTTGATTTCTTCTCGATACCATATTTATCTAAAATTTTCCAAAAGGCTTGGGCAACATCATTTGCTGTGTTTCCAGGTTTTGTAGCATCAATTCCAGCCTGTAAAGCTTCTATAGTTTTATTCATTGTATCTATTTTTAATTGATCAGGTTTGCCTAATAAAATTGTTCGAGCCATAGGTGCGTGATATCTTTTATAAACCCCTGATAGTTCAATTATAGTTGCTTCACCTTCAACAAATTTATCTTGAGTTGCTGTTAAATGTGAAGCAGATGTGCCTTTTCCAGTTGGGAGAAGAGTTGCGATACTAGAATATTCACCTCCAAATTCTTCTGTGCCATAAAATAAAGATTTTTGAATTTCTCCAACAGCATCGCATTGTCTTGTACCAGGTTTAATTACTTCCATTGCTGTTTGCATTCCTTTTTGAGAAATTAAAGCAGCAGACTTCATATAATTTATCTCTGCATTGGATTTAATTAATCTAGCCCAGTTAACTAGTCGATCAGAATCGATAATGTTTGCATTAGGTAATCCCTTTTTTATCTTTTCATAACAAAAAGCTGTGAAATAATGAGCATCCATTTCAACTCCAATGGACAGTTTATCCCATTTTTTTTCTTTAATTACATTGGTCAAGTAATCATAAGGATGTTTTGGCCAAGTATGAATATAACTCTCATCATAAACTATAATATTATCTTTATTTAAATAAGTCTTTATATATGCTCCACCTGCATCTTGGTCTCTAACAAAGCAAATTGGTTCTTTTGAATCAACGTGTACTAATACACATTGTGCATAATAAAAAGACCAAGCATCGTAGCCTGTAAGATAATTCATATTATTTGTGTCATGAGAAATAATTAAATCAATTTTTTTCTCTCTCATCAGAGATTGAACTTTTAATAGTCTTTGTTTGTATTCTTCTTTTGAAAAAGACATAAATTAATCAAAAAGTCTTCCAAATCCTTTTACAGATTTATTTTCACCTATGTTTTCTAAAGACTCCCAGATTAAAGCTTGATTGCTTGAAAGAACTGGTATTCCAAGTTTATCCTCTAA
>CACHAX010000028.1 GCA_902577875.1 uncultured Pelagibacteraceae bacterium
TTTATTTTAAAATTATAAGAACCTCTTTTTTAACATTGGAGGTTAAATGACAAAACATTTAAAAAAACTTGTTAGTCCCTTAGTAAGTTTAATTTTCTTATTAAGTATGACAAGTACGGGTTTCGCTGAAACTACAGTCTCCGCAGAAGTTCAAGCAATTTTTAACTCATTTTTATTTTTAGTTTGTGGTTTTCTAGTCATGTTTATGGCTTGTGGATTTGCAATGCTAGAATCAGGAATGGTAACTTCTAAGAGTGTATCTGTAATTTGTGCGAAAAATATCGGTTTATATTCAATAGCTGGAATTATGTTCTGGATGGTTGGATATAACTTAGCTTACGGAATTCCAGAAGGTGGATATATAGGAACGTTCACACCATGGTCTGACGCGAGTGCTGTTGATACTGGATATGCAGATGGATCAGATTGGTATTTCCAAATGGTATTTTGTGCTACAACAGTCTCAATCGTATCAGGAACTTTGGCAGAAAGAATTAAATTATGGCCATTCTTCTTATTCGCAGCAATTTTATCAGGAATCATTTATCCAATTGTCATGGGATGGCAGTGGGGTGGTGGCTGGTTAGCTACTCTAGGGTTCTCTGATTTTGCTGGTTCAACTCTTGTACACTCTACTGGTGGAGCTGCTGCATTAGCAGGTGCAATACTATTAGGTGCAAGAACAGGAAGATTTGATAAATCAGGTGCAGCAAAACCAATGAAACCATTTGCAGCTTCATCTATACCTTTAGTTACAGTTGGAGTATTCATTTTATGGTTAGGTTGGTTTGGTTTCAACGGTGGTTCACAGCTTGCTATGGGAACTTTCGATGATGCAGTTGCTGTATCAAATATCTTTATTAATACTAACTTAGCAGCGTGTGGTGGTGTTTTAGCTGCAGCAGTTATGACTAGATTACTAGCTGGTAAAACTGATGTAGTACAAATGCTTAATGGTGCAATTGGTGGACTAGTAGCAATTACAGCTGAACCATTAGCTCCAGCACCTATTGCAGCAATATTCATTGGTGCGATTGGAGGAATTATAGTTGTGTTTGGAACTAAACTTCTTTTCAATTTTAAGATTGATGATGTTGTTGGTGCAATACCAGCTCACTTGTTTGCTGGAATTTGGGGAACACTTGCAGTTCCATTAACAAATTCTGATGCAAACTTTAGCGCACAGTTAATCGGTGTATTATCAATTAATGCATTTGTATTTGTGGTTGCCTATATAGTTTGGGCAATTATGAAAAATACAATGGGTATAAGATTGAGTAAAGAAGCCGAGCTAAAAGGTACGGATGTTACCGAAACTGGTGTAATAGCTTACGCTATAAGAGACTAAATTTAACTCCCTCCCTTAAGTTAAACTAAAAAGGCCCCGTAAATGGGGCCTTTTTTTATTAAACTGTTTTTAAAAATTCTAACACTTCTTTTGCGTGGTCTTTAACTTTTACTGAACGCCACTCTTTAATAATTTTGTCATCTTTTAATAAAAATGTACTTCTTATTAATCCCATAAATTCTCTACCCATGAATTTTTTTTTACCCCAAACCTTGTATGCCTTAATCGCTTCTTTTTTCACGTCAGCCACTAAATCAAACTTAATTTTAAATTTATCTCTAAATTTTTCATGACTTTCCATACTATCTTTAGAAATACCAATAACTTCACAGTCTAGTTTTTTAAATTTTGAAAGTAGAGAATTGAAATCTTTCGTTTCAATTGTGCAGCCTGGTGTATTATCCTTTGGATAGAAATATAAAACTTTATATTTACTTTTGATTTTCTTTAACTCTAAAAGTTTTGAATTGGTTGATGGAATTTTGAAATTAGGAGCTTTATTTGGCATATTTTTTCGTAGATTAAAATTTATAATGATGTATTAAACCTTTATGAGCATTAAATCAGCACAAACATTAGTCGCAGAAGCTTTGACAAAAATCAAGACACTTTCCCCAGCGGAAGCATTAGAGATGGTAAACAGTGATAAATGCAATTTAATTGATATAAGAGATATTCGAGAACTTGAGAAAATGGGAAGAATAGAAAATTCTCATCACATTCCTAGAGGAATGTTAGAGTTTTGGATGGATCCAGATAGTCCATATTTTAAAGAAGGCAAGATAGATATGAACAAAGAAATGGTTTTATTTTGTGCAGGTGGACTAAGATCTGCACTAGCTACAAAATCATTGAAAGATATGGGGTTTGAAAAAATTTCGCATATAGATGGTGGCTTCTCTCAAATGAAGAGCAGTGGCTTTAAAGTAGAAAAATAAAAATTAATCAAACAAACTTATTCTCTTTGCGAAAAAAATTCTTATCACCCAGTATATAAATAATCCTAAAGGACCAATAAAATATGTGATTATTAAAGGAAAAAAGACTAGAATTTTTGACATATAAAACCTCTGGCTATCTCTAACAATCCAAGATCCACAAAATAAATTTATAGCTAAGAAGTGCGTCCAAAATAAAATTAAAAACTCATTATTCTCAAAAAGCTCAGCAAGATCATAAAAACTTAAATATAAAATAAAGTTTTTATCAAAATCATATCCGGCAAAAAAGAATGTATATAATAAGTAAACATAAACACTTGCCAAAATAAATGTTGGAATTATTGATGTAACAAATAAACCACAAACTTTAGTTTGTGGAAAAATAATAAGCATTAACCAAAAAGGTATTACACCTATATTTAACCACATATAGATCATTTCTAATGTAAAAAATGCAGATATTTGTTCAATCATAACGGTTATATTATATTAAATGCAATAATGATTCCTATAAAAAATAAAAAAAAAAATTTAGAAGCGACAATTGATGAAATGCGCAACTTTGCACTTAATTATGTTGAAAAATTTGCACCATCAAAACAACAGCTAAAAACATATCTTTTAAAGAAATATTTAAGATCTAAAGTTGATAACGTTAAAAAAAGTAATATTTCAGATCTAATCGAGATTGTAGCTGAAGATTTAGAAAAATCTAAATTTATAAATGATAAATTTTACTCAGAGACAAAAGCAAAAAGTCTGATCCAAAGAGGTTCATCAATAAATAAGATTAGAAATTATTTAATAAGCAAAGGAGTTGGAGAAAAATACATAAAAAATACAATTGAACAAAAGGTATAATTCCAAATTCTGCTACTTGACCAGAAATTTTAGCAATTCTAATTGGACCTCCCAATTGAGAACTGTCCCCTGCTCCTGTAAACATTGATCCAAGATATTTAAGTGATGAAGTTGTTACAAAATAAACTTCATTAAATGATTGAAGCAAAGCTTGTGCAGGTCCAAGTTTTTTGTGTGTTATTTGATTGTTATAAGGACTAAGTTTAATACCTACCATCCTTTTCTTTAATTTGTTTCCTAATTCATCAACGCTATCAACAAAATTTGGCTTAACTTTTAAAATTATCTCCTGGTCATATCTTGAAACTTTAAAATCGATAAATTCTGATGTTGACATTGCTATTAATTTAGAAACATCAAGAATACTCTCTACTTTTGTATTATCTATTTCAATAATAACATCATTTTTTTGCATACCAGCAACTTCTGCTGGACTATCTTTTAATACTTCATCAATTACAGCTGGTGTAAAATCTTTACCTGCAAACATGTATATGAATGTAAAAATGACTAAAGCTAATATAAAATTAGCCAGTGGTCCTCCAGCAACAATTAATGCTCTTTGATAAAGAGGTTTTGTTACAAACAATTTATGTTGGTCTTCTTTACTATATTTTTTTAGTAGCTCCTCTTGATCTGATTGTGAAAATACATTCCTATCTCCGAAAAATTTTACATAACCGCCTAGTGGTATCCAACAAACTTTCCATCTTGTCCCTGATTTATCATTCCATCCAAATATTTCTCGACCAAAACCTATCGAAAAATCTGTTACACCAACACCATATCTTTTTGCAAAATAATAGTGTCCATATTCATGAATAAAAACAACAACAACGATTAATACAATAAATGGCAATACAAAATTAAGCATTTGTTAAATTATACAATAATTAAGTTTTTAATAAACATCAATTATTTCAATTTCCATGCAATTATTGGTGATAAAGTTGCCGCAATAAATGAACAAAATAAAAGAGATTGAGAAATATACGATGGTGCTAAATCCATAGGCAAAATTACGCCAAATAGTATTGATTTAGAAAAATCTGGACTTGGGAAAAATAATAGTCCTGCAATTAATCCTATTAATATAGAAACATATGCATTTTTTTCATCATAAGATTTAGAATAAAAAGTATAAAAAACACTTAGAACAGCCGCACAACAAAATAAATCTGCTATTAAGAATAAATAAAGAATACTATATCCTTTTGATGCAACAAAAAAAGCTATGACCGAAAGAAAAATAACAAATTGTTTTGAGATATTTAAATGATTATTTTTTAAATTTAACACCTTATCTACATCTACTATTATCAAACTTGAAATAGCATTTATTAAAGTATCAATACTGCTTATTGTTAAAGAGATAGCTAAAATTATTACAATGACTGAAAATATTATTAAATTTTCTTTTAATAAAATTGAAAAAAATGCAAGATCAGGTATTACATTAGTATCTTGAGAGACAGCCACTAAACCACTAAATCCCATAAAAAAGACTATTGGTAATATTATTAAAAATGAAAATATTAAACTTTTTTTTAAAACTTCGTAATTTTTTGCAGCATAAACTCTCTGCCAATTACCTTGATGAAAAAGATTAGTTGCAGCAACAGCAATAAAGAAAGTTAAACCAGCAGTATAATTTGGGAGATAACTAAAACTTAACAAATGGGGATTATTATTTTTAATAATTTCAAAGTTAAATTCGTTTGTTTCAATTGAGGTAATAAAAATTAAACTAATTATTAAAAGAGCTGTAAATACAAAAAAT
>CACHAX010000029.1 GCA_902577875.1 uncultured Pelagibacteraceae bacterium
TTTAAATAAACAAAAGCTCTTAAACCTTTTGCAAAAGAAATAAATCCAGGATTTACAGTCAAGCTTTCCACTGCGTTACTAATTGGTTGTCTTATTGATAATTTCCATTCCTTTGGAAATGTTCCTATTTCTAAAAAGTAATGATCTATAAATGCTATAAGAAATAAAACTAGAAAATAAGGAATAACATAATATCTTTTGCTAATAAATTCACCAATGTTTTCTGCTGTAGATTTATTAATAACCGAAACTAAGATTCTAAATACTGTTGCTATAGCAGATGTAACTGTTTGACATATGATTTTTAAAATCTTATTTCCAAAACTTAACGGCATTTCTAAAATTTTTGCGATTTGATATTTTTCCCAACTTTGAGGAAGTAAATAAAATCTTTGAACATCTAAAGGAAGTCTTTCTTTATCTTTACTAAAAGCTAAACTAAATCTATCAAACATTATCGCCATAAATAAAATACATAGCCCACCTTCCATTGCCCAACCAACATCCAATCTTCTTATTGCTTGCCAAACTTGACCACCAATACCTTCGGCACCTATAAAACATGCAAGAACCACTAATGCCAATGCCATCATTATTACCTGGTTAATACCCATCATTATACTTGGTAAAGATAATGGAATTTTAATTTTAAATAACAGCTGAAGTTTACTTGATCCAAAGGAAGTAGCAGACTCTATAGTTTGAGCTGGCACTTGTCTTATGCCAGTATTGGTCAATCTTATTATTGGAGGCATCGCATATATCATTGTGGCCAATATTGCTGGTGCACCTCCTATCCCAAAAAAAAATAATGCTGGGAACAAATATACAAATGCAGGCATTACTTGCATAGTATCTAAGACCGGCTTCATAAAATTTTCAAATCTATTACTTTGTGAACATAAAACACCCAGTATAAATCCAAAAAATACACATAATAAAACTGACAAACCCATCAATGCTACTGTTTGCAAGGATGGTTCCCACATTCCTGTTGCTCCCCAAAAATAAACTACAAAAGATGAGTAAATTCCCAATCGCAAACCACCTGCAATTATGCAGGGTATTACAATTATTGCTGCAATTAAAATCCAAGGAGATTCAAGCAAAAAGTCTTCTAAAAAATAATAAGTTTCTTTTATATAGCTTGCTATAATTTTAGTGACCCATCTATAATTTTTTTTTAAATAATCTTCTCCGTCATTCACCCATGCTGTAAATGTAAATTTATCAGTAACTTCTTTAGGAAATTTTGAAGGCCCTTCACTTTGAGTAGATAACCAAAGTGCTACCAAAAAAACAACTCCAATAATTACATAAGTTATTATGTTTTTTGATTGATTTGATTTGTCTATTAAATCAGTTCTAGTAGCCATGTTCGCAAGTTAAAATAAATAATTTTACATTTAAAGTAAAATATTGTCTATTTTTGAGGTAATATTATTTATTAAAAATGGCTGTAGAACAAAAAATCACTTGTACAAATATATGGAAGTTATTTGGACCAGACGAAAAAAGAATAATT
Organism: uncultured Pelagibacteraceae bacterium; assembly: GCA_902577875.1. Taxonomy (GTDB): domain Bacteria; phylum Pseudomonadota; class Alphaproteobacteria; order Pelagibacterales; family Pelagibacteraceae; genus Pelagibacter. The sequence continues at coordinate 1,526 of CACHAX010000029.1, forward strand.
AAAAACCTTGATAAAAATTTAAGTATTAAGGAAGTTCAAGAAAAGACAGGACATGTTGTTGCTGTAAAAGATGTCAGTTTCTCAATTCAAAAAGGTGAAACATTTGTAGTAATGGGATTATCTGGTAGTGGAAAATCAACACTAGTGAGATGTATTTCGAGGTTGATTGAACCAACTGCTGGCATAGTGAAAATGGATGATGTTGAAGTTACAAAAATGAGCGCAAGTGAATTATTAGAATTGAGAAGAAATAAGATGAGTATGGTTTTCCAACATTTTGGTTTATTTCCTCATAGAACAGTCCTCGAAAATATTGGTTATGGATTAGAAGTAAGGGGAACAAAAAAAGATATAAGAACAGAAAAGTCAATGGAAGTTTTAAAAATGGTTGGTTTAGATGGTTGGCATAATAATTATCCAAGAGAATTATCAGGAGGTATGCAGCAAAGGGTAGGACTTGCAAGAGCTCTAGCTGTGGATCCTGAAATATTAATTTTTGATGAACCTTTTTCAGCCTTGGATCCTTTAATTAGAAGAGAAATGCAAGATGAGCTTTTAAAGATCCAAGAAAAGCTTCAAAAAACTATGGTATTTATAACCCACGACTTTTTAGAGGCAATTAAAATGGGAGACCACATTGCAATCATGAAAGATGGAGAAGTTTCTCAAGTTGGTACACCTGAAGAAATTGTATCTAATCCAAAAGATCAATATGTTAAAGATTTTTGCGAAGATGTTCCTAAATATAAAGTGTTAAGCGCAGGCAAAGTAATGAGAACAGAGTGCTGCAATGAGACAAAAAATTTATTTGAGAATGGAAAAGATAATATTTTAGATAATTCTAAAATTGAAAATTTAATAGATAGGCTAATTGATAATGATAAAACTTATCCAGTAGTTTGTAATGAAAGTGGAAAGCTATTAGGTGAAATAGATAGAGTAATAGTCATGAAATCTATGAGATCAAATCAATAAATTTGTTTGTTACCTTCTATTGATTTCTTTTTTATATTATCTCTCCATATAATAATCATACCAGCAAAAATAATTACTATTACCCCAGGAAATAGTTGGCTCCATGGAGCTTCATTAAAGAAAATCCAACCTAGAATAAAAGATGACGGTATACCAAGATACTCAAATGAAGCAATTTTACTTGCTGAAATTAAACGATAAGAATAAATAAATAATATTGCTGCTGTACCACCCAAAACTCCAGTCATTGTCATCAAAATAAAATCTTTAAAATTTTTAATTTCAACATGCCCTGTAGTTACAAAAAATAATATAAAACCACCAATGACATTAAATATTAATGTGTATAACTGAATTTTTGCAGTTGAATGATTGCCTTGAATGAATTTTAAAATTATGACAGTGAAAGCCCATGCTATAGCGGTTAAAATTGGAAAGATTGAGTACAAACTAAAAATTTCACTTGTTGGTTTCATTATCATAACTACACCAACAAAACCAATTATAACAGCTGACCATCTATAAATACCAATTTTTTCACTCAATAAAATTATTGATAGTATTACTATGAAGAAAGGTGATGAGAAGGTTAGCGTCATTGCCGTTGCAAACTCTAAATTTACTACTGAAATAAAAATAAATACATTCATAGAAAGAAAACATATTCCTCTCAAGCAACTCAATATCAAAAACTTATTTCCTAAGTTTTTAAATATTGTTGAAAATTCATTTGTGAATAATATCAATAATAACAAAGGTAATATTGCTGCTACATTTCTAAATAAAGTTAATTGAATTATTGAGTAATCATCACCTAAAAATTTAATAATAACCATATAAAGATCTATACACAAAATTGCTAAGAGCATTGTAGCGATAGCTAAATATGTTTTTTTTAGATCTGTTTTTTCAGATGAAATTTTCATTTAATAATATTGAAATTAGTATAAGTTTTTAAAATATTATGCAAAATTTTAAGCTTAATGAAGAATTTTTATTAAATAATCAGGATTGGACATTCCCAACTTTTACAGCTTATGGGCCAGGAAGATTTAAAGAAATTGGAAAGTTTTGCAAAAATTTTAAAATAAATAATGCATTAATCGTTACTGATAGTGGTAGTGTGAATCTACCATTTATAAGTGATTTACAAAATTTACTTAATGATTCAAAAATCAAATCAGATATTTACTCAAATATATCGCCAAACCCTAGAGATGATGAAATAGATTCTGGATGTAAAAAATTTCGTGAAGGCAATCATGATGCAATAATTGCAATAGGCGGTGGAAGTGCAATGGATGGAGGAAAAGCAATTTCTCTTACAGTTAATAGTGGTATACCTTTATGGGATTTTGAATTTGAAAAAGAGCCACCAAAATTAACTATGGAAAATCCTTTTCCAAAAATAATTACCATTCCAACTACAGCAGGAACTGGCGCTGAAACAGAAGTTACTGCCATGGTCACTCATCTTGAAAAAGGAATGAAGTTTTGTTTATGGCATCCAGATGCCCGACCATGTTTAGCTTTAGTAGATCCAGAACTGACTTTGAAATTACCAGCAAATCTTACTGCTTGGACTGGCATAGATGCAATGATACATGCAATTGAAGGTTATAGTGTTCCTATGTTTCATCCACTTTGTGATGGTTCTGCATTAGAAAGTTTAAATTTAATTTCAAAATCACTTTATGCAGCTGTGGAAGAACCCGATAATCTCTTAGCTAGGGGAGGAATGATTATAGGATCTTATTTGGGTGGAATAGCTTTTTTAAAAGGCCTAGGTTTAGTTCATGCAATTTCGCATATGGTTGGAGCTGAATATAATACTCATCATGGATTGACTAATGCAATTATACTTCCCGCAGTCATGAAATATAATTTGCCTGGATTAGAAGAAAAAGTAAAAAGAATGTCAGAGGCTATGCAGTTTGAAAATCATTCAATTGAAAGTTTTCAAGACAACTTAAATATAATTCTAGATAGATTAAAAATCCCTAAAGGATTAAATGAATTGGGAGTACCAGAAGATTGCCAGGAGAG
>CACHAX010000030.1 GCA_902577875.1 uncultured Pelagibacteraceae bacterium
GCTAAACTACAATGTGATGTTCAGTCAAAGAGGTGTAATGAATTTAGCTCACAATCTTCAAGATATAAGAGATTTAAAAAGAAGAACACATGCCAATAGACTAAACGGAATTGATGCTGTTTGGTTAAATACTGAGGAAGTTAAAAAATTTTGCCCAATTATAAATACATCACCTGATATCAGATACCCTGTTTTGGGTGGAACGTTACAAAGAAGAGCGGGAACAGCAAGACATGATGCTGTTGCCTGGGGATATGCAAGAGGGGCAAGTGATATGGGTGTTGATATAATTCAAAATTGTGAAGTTAAAGGAATAAAAAGAAATGGAGATAGAGTTGAAGGATTAGAAACCACTAAAGGATTTATAAAAACTAATAAAATTGGAGTTGTTGCAGCAGGCCACTCAAGTGTAATTGCAAATATGGCTGGATTAAAACTTCCTCTTGAAAGTAAGCCACTACAAGCATTAGTTTCAGAGCCAGTAAAACCAATTATTGATACTGTTGTAATGTCAAACGCAGTTCATGCTTATGTAAGTCAATCGGATAAAGGCGAATTAGTTATAGGTGCTGGAACAGATTCATATGTTTCATATACACAAAGAGGTAGTCATAATATAGTTGAAGAAACTTTAAAGGCTATTTTAGAACTCTACCCTATTTTTAGTAGAATGAAGATGTTAAGACAATGGGGAGGAATTGTAGATATATGTCCAGATGCAAGCCCTATCATAAGTAAAACTAGTATAAAAGGTTTATATTTTAATTGTGGTTGGGGTACTGGTGGTTTTAAAGCTACTCCAGGATCGGGTGATTTATTTGCTCACACAATCGCAAATGATGAGCCACATAAATTAAATGCAGCATTTAATTTAAATAGATTTGTTAGCGGTGATCTTGTTGATGAACATGGTGCTGCAGCAGTTGCACATTAGTAATGTTTTTAATTAATTGTCCATTTTGTGGAGAGAGAGATCAAAGTGAATTTTCTTCAGGTGGCGAAGCTCATATAGTTAGACCAAAACAACCAACTGAACTTAGCGATGATGAATGGGCGGAATATCTATTTATGAGAAAAAATATTAAAGGTATTCAATTTGAAAGATGGAATCATGTTCACGGATGCAGAAAATGGTTCAACGTCGTTAGAGACACATCGAATGATAAAATATTATCTGTTTATAAAATGGGTGAAAAACCTCCTGTTAATTATAAGTAATGCCCAATTATAGAATTCATAAAACCGAATATATTGATGAAACTAAACGAGTCTCATTCAAATATGATGGTAAGACTTACTTTGGATATGAAGGTGATACCTTGGCATCTGCACTTTTAGCAAATGGTATTCATTTAGTCGGCAGAAGTTTTAAATATCACAGACCAAGGGGTATAGTTTCTTGTGGAGCAGAAGAGCCTAATGCAATTTGTCAAATTGGTAGTAAAAAAGACCTAACAGAACCCAATGTAAGAGCTACCGAGTTAGAATTGTATGAAGGATTAGAAGCAAGTTCTCAAAATTGCTGGCCTAACGTAAAATTTGACATCGGGGGTATTAATAATTTTATATCACCGTTAATTCCTGCAGGCTTTTATTATAAAACATTTATGTGGCCAAAGAGTTTTTGGAAAAAAGTATATGAACCATTAATACGATTATCTGCGGGTTTGGGAAAATCTCCTACGGAACCAGATCCTGATATCTATGATCACAAATATGTTCACTACGATGTATTGGTAATCGGTGGTGGAGTTTCAGGTATTATTGCTGCAAAAATGGCTGCAAAAAATAATTTAAAAACTTTATTAGTAGATGACAAAAAAATACTAGGTGGTTCTACAATTTATCAAAACAATGAGTCTATTAAGATTGATGATAAATTATCAAGTGAATGGTTAAAAAATGAAATTCAAGAAATTAAAAAATTAAGTAATTTAACAATTAAGACAAGAACAAGTATTGCAGCTTATCATGGATACAATTTTCTTTTAGCTAAAGAAAATTTAACAGATCATTTACCAGAGGAAAAAAAGAAAAATAAGATTAGACAACGATTATGGAAAATAAGAGCAAAAAAAGTTGTAATTGCAACTGGATCAATTGAAAGACCACTTGTATTCAACAATAATGATAGACCAGGAATATTATTATCTAATTCTATAAACAAATATTTGGATTATTACGGCGTTACCTGTGGAGAAAATATAATATTATTTACAAATAATGATAGTGCATACGAAACTTCAATTTCACTTCATAAAAAAGGTATAAAGAATATAATTGTTGATTTAAGGAAATCTGCTAGCTCTGAATTAATCAAACAAGCAGAAAGTCTAGGAATAAAAATCTACTTCAATCATGTTGTAACAAATACTTTTGGATACAGAAAAATAAATTCATTAGAAATCATGAAACTATCAGAAGATGGAAATACTACTGTAGGCAATAAAATTAGATTAAGTTGTGACTGTTTAGGAATGAGTGGTGGATGGACACCTATGGTGCATATGCATACTCAATCTGGAGGTAAATTAGATTTTAGAGATGAAGACCAAGTATTCTTACCAAAAGAAAATAGTGAGGATCAAATTTCTGTTGGTTCATGCAATGGAGATTTTGATTTAGAAAATATTATAGATAAAACAGTCAATAAAATTAATAAATTCTTAGATATAGATAATCAAGATTACCAAGAAACAAATATTATTTGCTCTAAAGAAAATGATAAAAGAAATATATGGCTTTTACCAAATAAAATACCTTTAGGTAAAACAAAATGCTTTATAGATTTTCAAAATGACTCAACTGCAAAAGATATTAAATTAGCCTTAAAAGAAGGCTTTAGATCAATTGAACATGTAAAAAGATATACAACGACTGGTATGGCAACAGATCAGGGAAAGTTATCTAATATGCACGCACTTGGGATTATAGCTGATACAGCTGGTGTAAAAATGGGTACATTGGGAACAACTACATTTAGGCCTCCATTCACACCATTAACTTTCGGAACACTAGTTGGGAGAAATGTTGGAAAATTTTTTGAAGTAGTAAGAAAAACATCCATGCATGAATGGCATGTAGAAAATAATGCAGAATTTGAAAATGTTGGTCAGTGGAAAAGACCCTGGTACTATGCAAAAAATGGAGAAAATATGCATGATGCTGTTCAAAGAGAAAGTAAAGCGGCACGTGAAAGTGCAGGTATCTTAGACGCATCAACTCTAGGAAAAATTGATATCCAAGGAACAGATGCATCAGAATTTTTAAATCGAGTTTACACAAATGCTTGGTCAAAACTTGCAATCGGAAAATGTAGATACGGACTTATGTTAAACGAGGATGGTATGGTTTATGACGACGGTGTTACTACAAGAATATCTGAAAATCATTACCTAATGACAACTACTACTGGGGGAGCCGCAAATGTATTAAGCAAACTTGAGGATTATTTACAAACGGAGTGGCCAGAGTTAGATGTTTATTTAACATCAGTGACAGATCATTATTCTACAGCAAGTATTTGTGGTCCAAATTCAAAAAAAATCCTTAACAAACTTTTTCCAAATTTAGATTTAAGTGATGAAAACTTCCCTCATATGTCATTTAAAGAAGATAAAATTGAAAATATAAATTGTAGAATAATGAGAATAAGTTTTACAGGTGAACTAAGCTATGAAATTAACATAGAGTCGAAATATGGAAATTCATTATGGAAAATGTGTATAGAAGCTGGGAAAGAGTTTAATTTGACACCTTATGGTACTGAAACAATGCACCTACTCAGAGCTGAAAAAGGTTTCATTATTGTTGGACAAGATACAGACGGTACAATGACTCCTTCAGACTTACAGATGGATTGGATTGTAAGTAAAAAGAAATATGACTTCATTGGTAAAAGATCTTTATATAGAAGTGATACTATTAGAGAAGATAGAAAGCAATTGGTAGGACTACTTACAGATGATCCAAAAGAAATTTTGGAAGAAGGTGCTCAAATTGTTTCAGACGTTAAATCAAAGCCTATAGATATGCTAGGACATGTAACTTCCAGCTATTTTAGTCCAAACCTAAATAAATCAATTGCCTTGGCTGTAGTTAGGAGTGGAAAAACAATGAAAGGTCAAAAATTAATTATTCCAATGGAAAACAAAAATATTAATGTGACCGTTTCTGACACAATTTTTTTAGATAAGGAGAATAAAAGACTAAATGCTTGACATTTTACATCCAAATATTCCGAATATTAATAAAAACAATATCGATATTAATTTATCTGAAGAGAAAATTAAAATTAATATCAGAGGAAAAAATAAAGAATTTTTTACCAAAGTGG
>CACHAX010000031.1 GCA_902577875.1 uncultured Pelagibacteraceae bacterium
ATTTATAGCTTCATTTAAATTTAAAATTCCTAAATTTTCTCCATCACTTGCAATAACTTGAACTTCATTTGATGTAATCCTGTTGTTAGACCTTGGGCCTCTTGCTTTAGTTCTTTTTTGAAAATAATTTTGTTTAAAATCTGCCACTTAGATTGAAGGGGCTTTATTTAGATCGGAGTATTTTTTTATAAATTCTTTCAAAGCCATATTTTCTTGTTTATTAGAGTCCAATCTTCTAATAGTTACACTGTTGGAGTCAACTTCTTTTTTTCCACAAATCAATAACATTGGTACTTTTGTTAAAGAATGATCTCTTATTTTATAATTTAAATTGTGATTTTTAAGATCCACCTCGACAATCAAACCAACCCGTTTTAATTCCTTAGCTACACTTTTAGCATATTCATCAAAATCACTAGAGATTGGAATAACTACTGCCTGTAAAGGTGATATCCAAAATGGTAGCTTGCCTGCATAATTCTCTATAAGGATACCTATGAACCTTTCTAAAGATCCAAATAATGCTCTGTGTAACATTACAGGTACTTTTTTAATTCCATCTTTATCAACAAAAGAAGCTCCTAATCTACCTGGTAAATTTAAATCTACTTGCAAGGTTCCACACTGCCAATCTCTACCGATTGCATCTCTTAAAACAAATTCAATTTTTGGTCCATAAAATGCGCCCTCACCTTTATTAATTGAGTACTCTAGCTTTGTCGCTTTGATTGCCTCTAACAACGCAGCCTCTGATTTATCCCAAACTTTATCGTCACCAACTCTTAAATCTGGTCTATCTGAATATTTTAAAATAACATCTTCAAAACCAAGATCTTTATAAATTTCTAAAATTAAATTTGTAACACTCAAACATTCTTCGGTAATTTGTTCTTCTGTACAAAAAATATGTGCATCATCTTGAGTAAAGGCTCTTACACGTAATAATCCATGCAATGCACCTGAAGGTTCATATCTATGAACTTTTCCAAATTCTGACATCTTTAAAGGTAAGTCTCTATAACTTTTAAGTCCTTGATTAAATACTTGAACACACCCAGGACAATTCATGGGTTTAATTGCAAATACTTTTTCATCTGGTGTAGTTGAAGTATACATATTAGCTCCAAATTTTTCCCAGTGGCCAGATTTTTCCCATAAAGATCTATCAAGTATTTCTGGCGTATTTATCTCTTTGTAACCATCGTGATCTTGTTTCATTCTCATATATGAAACTAATTTTTGGAACAAATTCCATCCTTTCTGGTGCCAAAACACAGAGCCAGGACTTTCTTCTCTAAAATGAAATAAATCCATCTCTTTTCCAATTTTTCTATGATCTCTTTTTTCTGCTTCCTCAATTCTCTGAAGATAAAGGTCTAATTCTTTTTGAGTTGCCCAACTAGTACCATATATTCTTTGAAGCATTTCATTATTAGAGTCACCACGCCAATAAGCTCCAGATACTTTTGTCAGTTTAAAAGCTTTACCTATTTTACTAGAAGATACTAAATGTGGACCTCTACATAAATCATGCCATGTTTCGCCATGATGATAAACCGTAAGTTCTTCGTTTTTAGGAATGCTCTCAACTATCTCAGCTTTGTATTTTTCTCCAATTTTTTTAAAATGACTTATTGCTTTATCTCTCTCCCAAACTTCTTTTCTTGTTTTTACATCTTTATCTATTATCTCAGACATTTTTTTTTCAATCTTTTTTAGATCATCGCTAGTAAAAGGCTCTTTTCTTGCAAAATCATAGTAAAATCCATTTTCTATAACTGGCCCAATTGTTACCTGTGTACCTGGGTATAGTTCTTGAACGGCCATGGCCATTATATGTGCAGTGTCATGTCTAATGACTTCTAAACCCTCAGGATCTTTAGCTGTAAATATTTCAATAGAACAATCTTGATCAATAACAGTATATAAATCTTTAAGTTCACCGTTTATGCTCATCACCAAAGCTTGCTTACCTAAAGACTTGCTAATTTTTTCAGCAACCTCTGTGCCTGTTATACTTTTTTCAAAGTTTAATTTTTTTCCATCAGGTAATGTAATATTTGGCATTAGTTTATTAATTTTCTATACTCTGAATAAGTAGAAAAACACATTTTTTCAACATTAAATTTTGAAACGACATTTTTTCTACCTTCTATGCCCATTTGATTAATAGTCTGTTCATCTAAATTCATAATTTCTATTAATTTTTTTGAAAGATCGTCAGAGTTATTTGCTTCAAATAAAAATCCTGTTTTATTTTCATTTATAGTCTCTTTTGATCCCCCAATATTACTAGCAACAATTGGTTTTTTCATTGCCTGAGCCTCAACAGATATTCTTCCAAAGGCTTCTGGTTCTATAGATGAAGAAACTATGATGTCTGAAACTTTGTAAGCTAGAGGCATATTTTTACAATGATCTATAAATTTTACTTGGTTAGTTAATCTATACTGTTCAACTAACCTAATAAGTTTCTTTTTGTAAAGTTCTCTTCCTTGATCGCTCCCAAGAATAATTACATTAAATACCTCGTGTCCTAAATTAATATTTACTTTATTAATAGCATCTAAAAACATTTCTTGGCCTTTCCATTCTGTTAATCTTCCAGGCAATAGAACAGTTTTTCTTTCAATTTTAAGTCCCCATGATTTAAATAATTCATCTTCCTCTGTTTCTATAGTAGTTGATGGATCAAAATAGTCAGTATTAATGCCTCTAAATATCACCAAGAATTTTTTTTTATCATTAAGGTATTCGGAGTAGTTTTCTTTAATATGTGAAAATATAAAATTAGACCCAGCAATAATTAAATCTGATCTCAACATTACAGAATTATATAATTTTTTTAATTTGCTTTTAAAATTATATGTTCCATGAAATGTAGTTACAAATTTACGTCGTGTGATTTTAGTAGCTAGCAAACAAGACCATGCAGGTGCTCTACTTCTCGCGTGGACAATATTAATTCCATAAAATAAAATTATTAAAGAAATAATTATTGAATTAAAAAAAACCAAAATGGGGTTTTTGGAATTAACAGGTAACCTTATATATTTAACTTTTTTTTTATCTATAAACTTTGTTAATGCACCACCGTTGCAAATTAAAAAAGATTTACAATCATTTTCATGCAGATAGTGTGCGATATCATAACAACCTGTTTCTGCGCCACCGTATCCAAGTTTTGGTATAACTTGCAGAACTTTCAATTTTGGATGCATATGGTAGAGTTATAATATTTCAAATCAATTTTAATACTTTATATGAAAAAATTTAAATTTCTAAAAATTTCTAAAACAAAAAAACTAAGATATATAAGCAATTATTATAAGAAAAATCTTTATATTATATTTTTACCAGGTTTTGCATCCGATATAGAAGGAGATAAACCTAAAAAATTTTTAAACTATGCTAAAAAAAATAAATTGGGTTTTTTGGCACTAGAATATTCTGGATACGGAAAATCTTCTGGTGAATTTACAAAAGGGAATATCTCCACTTGGGCAAATGATGCAAAACAGACTATTAAGAATATAGTTAAAAAAAATAATATAATTTTAATAGGTTCTAGTATGGGTGCTTGGATTTCTTTATTATTATTTAAATCAATTAAGAAACAGATTAAAGGCTTTATGGGAATTGGCTCTGCTCCAGAATTTTTAACAAGAATAATGTGGAAAAAATTTTCGAAAAAGACAAAGAGTGAAATTATCAAAAAAGGTATTAGCAAAATTAAAAATGGCGGGTATGAGTATCTCATAACTAATCAATTAATTAAAAATGGAAGAAAAAAACAAAATAAAGTTTTGAATGTTAAAATTCCAATGAAAATACCAGTTACTATGGTCCATGGTCAAAAAGATGA
>CACHAX010000032.1 GCA_902577875.1 uncultured Pelagibacteraceae bacterium
GCTATGTCTGGTGGTGTAGACTCATCTACAGTTGCAGGTTTGATGAAAATGCAAGGATATAATGTTACCGGCATAACATTAAAATTATACAACGATAGTAAAGAAGTTGTTAAATCAAAAGTATGTTGCTCAGGCCAAGATGTTATAGATGCAAAAAGAGTTGCTCATAAATTAGATATTGATCATAAAATTCTTTATTACCAAGATAAATTTAAGCAAGGTGTTATTGATAATTTTGTAGAAAGTTACTTAAAAGGAGAAACTCCAATACCATGCGTACAGTGTAATCAAACTGTCAAATTTAAAGATTTGTATGAAGTTGCTAAAGATTTAAATGCTGATGCTTTGATCACAGGTCATTATGTAAAAAATATAACAATAAATGAAAAAAATAATATGTATAGAGCAGTAGATGAAAATAGAGATCAAAGTTATTTTCTATTTAATACTACAAGAGAGCAATTAAATTATTTACGATTTCCATTAGGTGGAATGTTAAAAAATGAAACTAGAGAAATTGCTAAAAAACTAAATTTAAATGTTGCAGATAAGCCAGATAGTCAAGATATATGTTTTGTTCCTAACGGAGACTATTCATCAGTAATAAAAAAGTTTAAGCCAGATTCCTTAAAAAAAGGTAATATTAAAAATCTAAATGGTGAAGTAATAGGCGTTCATGATGGAATTATAAATTTTACTATTGGTCAAAGAAAAGGAATTAAAGTAGCTGACAAAGAGGCATTATATGTAATTAAAATTGATGCAGAAAATAATGAGATAATTGTTGGAGGAAGAGAGCATCTTGGAAAAAAGAAAATTAATTTAAAAAATATTAATCTATTATCCGATAAAAACGAATTAAATGAAAATATATTAGTCAAAGTTAGGTCTACAGGAAAGTTATTAAGCGCCAATGTAAATTTTATAAACAAGAATGATGCTGAGGTAAATTTAGATAATTCTGAAGATGGTATTTCACCTGGACAAGCATGTGTCTTTTATAAAAAAGACCAATATGGTCACAAAGTTCTTGGTGGTGGTTGGATTAAAGAATAATTAATTTTACTTTTTCTTATTCTTTTTTCTTGCTCTTCTTTTTTTAGAGCCCATTTTTCTTCGGCCTCTATGCTTTTTAGGGTATCCCATAATCTCCTTAGTTTTACAATTTTATTGACTTATTTGAGGGATATAGCATTGTCAATATAACTAATCAATTTTTTTATGGTTAATTCAGTTAAAACTTTTTTAAAACAAGCAGGAAAAGATTATCAAAATCAGTCAGTTAATCCACCAGTAGTAAGAGCTTCAACGATATTATTTAAAACTCTTCAAGATATAAAGAAAACACAAAGTAACTATAAAAAAAATCCTTTAAGCAAAAATTTTGATTATGGTCGAAAAGGAACATCAACAACTTTTGCACTACAAGAACTATTGAGAAAAATTGAAAATGCTTATCAAGTTTATTTAACTCCAACAGGATTTGGTGCAGTTTTTCTTGGAGTGATTAGTGTCGTAAGACCTGGTGATGAAATCATTGTAACAGACTCAGTCTACTCTCCTACAAGATTTTTAACCGAAGACTATTTAAAAAAATTCAATATTAAAGCAGTATTTTATGATCCAAAAAACCTAAATGACTTAAAAAAAAAAATTACAAATAAAACTAAACTTATTTTTGTTGAAAACCCTGGAAGTAACACATTTGAATTTCAAGATTTAAAAAAAATATTATCTTTTGCTAAGAATAAGAATATTTATACAGCTATTGATAATACATGGGGAACACCTTACTTAATTAAGCCTTTAGACTTAGGTTTTGATATGTCTATAGTTTCAGCGACAAAATATTATTCTGGTCATTCAGATGTTATGGGTGGCAGTTTAGCTATTAAAAAAAGACTTTTTAAGCAAGTGGAATTAAGTCAAAAAGCAGTTGGTTTAAGACTAAGTCCTGATGATGCCTATTTAATTATGAGAGGACTAAGAACATTGGATATTAGGTTAGACAAACATCAAGAAAATACAATCAAAGTAGCTAATTTTTTGAGTAAACAAAAAAAAGTTAAAGATGTTTTTTACCCAATTAAAAAAAATATTAAACAATACAAAATGTGGAAAAAGTATTATTCAGGATCATCTGGGTTAATGGGTGTAAAAATTATTTCTAAAAATAAAAACTCTGTAATTAAATTTTTAAATAAACTAAAATTATTTGCCCATGGTTACAGCTGGGGAGGATTTGAAAGTCTTGCTTTATATCAAGACAAATTGGCACTGGGCAACAGGAGCTACACAAAGCTGAGTAATAACGAACATATTATAAGACTGCATATTGGTTTAGAAGATCCAAATGATTTGATTGCTGACATTAAACAGGCTATTAAATCTGTAAGATGAATGACACCAAGTTTTTTCCAACAAAGAAAGCATTAGTTACTGTAATAGCTGCATCTGTCGTTGTTATTATTGCACTAGGAATAAGACAAACTTTTGGAATGTTTTATTTTGATTTTGCAACTGATTTAGATATCACCATAACACAGTTCGGTTTTACAATGGGATTACAGCTCTTATTGTGGGGTGTTTTCAGTCCTATGTTTGGAATTATTACGGACAAGTATGGTGGTAATATTGCAATTTTTATTGGATTTGTTTTCTATCTTGTAGCTATTTTATTATTTTACTCAGGTTTTAATACTGGTTATTATTTTACTATAACAATTGGAATATTAATTGGTGTTGGATTGGGTTCGACAGCAATTAGCATACCTGTTTCAGTTGTTGCAAAACATTTTCCGGTATCAAGCAGAACAATAGCAACAGGCATAGTAACATCAGCAGGATCTTTTGGATACTTTATATCACCACTAATCACAAGATATTCACTTGTTGAACATGGGTGGGAAAATACAATGTTATTTTTCTGTTTCTTTTTAGGTTTAGGATTAATTGTAGCATTATTTGTTTCAACACCCAAAATACCTGTTGGCACAAATCAAAATAACAATCAAACAGCTAGAGAAGCTTTAAAAGAGGCTTTTTCAAATAAAAGTTACATCTATCTTACGTTAGGTTTCTTTGTATGTGGTTGGCATATTGCTTTAGTTGCAACTCATATACCCACTTACATGATTGATAAAGGATTACCAGATTGGTGTGCCGCGATGGTATTGGCTTTAATTGGACTTTTTAATATGGTTGGAACAATTACAAGTGGATATCTTGCAACTAGATACAGTCAAAAAATTTTATTAAGTGCAATTTATCTACTAAGAGGAGTATCAATTATTTATTTCATATTCCTACCGCCAAGTGTTTTTAATTCAGTAATCTTTGGAATAACATTTGGAATGTTGTGGCTATCAACAGTTCCTCCAACAAATGGAATAATAGGTAAGGTATTTGGAACTAAGTATATCGGATTATTATATGGAATTGTTTTTGTAAGTCATCAAATTGGATCTTTTTTAGGAGCTTATTTGAGTGGAATTTTCTACGAACTTAATGGCAATTTTGATTATGCTTGGTACATATCTATCGCATTATCTATTTTTGCTGGTTTGATACATTTACCTATAAAAGAGAAGCCAATTGAAAGACCGCAAATCGCATAAACTTAAATTTAACCCGTATTTAGAAAAACTTTATCAGTCGGATAAGCCATTGATAATCTATAAGGTAGATAATGGTTATGACATTTATACAGATTTTTCTAAAAAAATAAATTTAACAAAAAAAAATATACATAAATTTTTAAACTCTTTTGAAAAAATGAAATATAACAAAGAAACTGATCAATATGTTG
>CACHAX010000033.1 GCA_902577875.1 uncultured Pelagibacteraceae bacterium
ATGTAGGAATTTTACTTATCAAAAGTACAGAAATAATAACAAATAAAGATGGAACGATTATATTTTTGTTAATAGTTATAAACTGAACCTCACTAAAACTATAAATCAATGGCATTAACACTAATACTCCTCCTGCTGGAGATGGAATACCCTCAAAAAAATTATCTCTCCATGAAGGTTCACCTTCTGTTGAAACATTAAATCTTGCAAGTCTTAAGGCAACACAAACCACATATATTAAAGATATTAACCAACCAAATCTTCCGATATTATCTAACGCCCAGAGATACATTATGAATGCTGGCGCAACTCCAAAACTAATTACATCCGTTAATGAGTCTAATTCTTTTCCAACTTTTGATGTGGCTTTAATTAATCTTGCAATTCTTCCATCTAAACCATCAATGATTGCAGCAATTAAAACTGCAATAACTGATAATTCAAATCTTCCATCAAATGCAAATTTAATTGAAGTTAAGCCAATACACACTCCAACTAGTGTCATAATATTTGGCAATATAACTCTTGAGTTTTTATTTGATACTAATCTTATATTCTTTTTTGGATTTTCCATTTATCTTTTGGCTATCAAAGTTTCTCCAGCAACTGCTCTTTGATTAACTTTTACTAATGGTTCATAGTTTTCAAAATATAAATCTGCTCTACTTCCAAATCTAATCATTCCTATTCTAGATCCTTGTTCAACATTTTCTTCAACAGAGGTATCTGTTACTATTCTCCGCGCAACCAGTCCAGCTATTTGAACTACAATTATATCCTCTCCGTGAGAATTTTTAATTTTATAATAATTTCTTTCATTATCTTCGCTAGCTTTATCTAGAGATGCATTAATGAATTTTCCAGGTTTATATAAAATTTCTTCAATTTTTCCTGAACATGGAGATCTATTCACATGACAGTCGAATACATTCATAAATATACTTACTTTCTTAAATTTTTTATTTTCAAGACCCAATTCTTTTGGTCCGTTTGTATCTAAAACTTGTAAAACCAATCCGTCAGCAGGACTTGTTAAATAGTTCTCATCATTTATTGGAATTCTCTCTGGATCTCTAAAAAAATAATAACACCAAATACTTAAGACCAAACCTATGAGTCCTAAAAAACCATGAATGAAATATAGAATGATCGTTGCTACTACGAAAATTACTATAAATTTATAGCCTTCGTTATGAACCTTTGGAAAAATTTTGTCTATCATAATCGTTCAATTGATAATTCTGGATTAATATGTATATAAAAAGTATAAATTCAATTATTAAGATACATCAAAAAATGAGCAAAATTAAGGTAAAAAATCCCATTGTTGAGCTAGACGGCGATGAAATGACAAGAGTAATTTGGGAATTCATCAAAAACAAATTAATTCTACCTTATTTAGATTTAGGCATTGAGTATTACGATCTAGGAATGAAAAGCAGGGATGATACAGATGACAAAATTACTATCGACTGTGCTAATGCAATCAAGAAAAATGGGGTAGGTATCAAATGCGCAACTATTACTCCTGACGAGGCCAGAGTTGAAGAATTCAAATTAAAGAAAATGTGGAGATCTCCGAATGGAACAATAAGAAATATTATTGGAGGAACAGTATTTAGAGAACCGATAATTTGTAAAAATATTCCTAAACTTGTCCCATCTTGGACAGATCCATTAATTATTGGAAGGCATGCTTTTGGTGATCAATACAAAGCTACAGATTTTTTAGTTCCAGGAAAAGGTAAATTAGAAGTTAAGTGGACATCGGAAGATGGAAGTGATGAAAAAAAATATGAAGTATTTGACTTTCCAGGACCTGGTATTGCTCTTTCAATGTATAATTTAGATAAATCAATTGAAGACTTTGCAAGGTCATGTTTCAATTACGGTCTAATTAAAAAATGGCCTGTATATTTATCAACTAAGAATACCATACTAAAAAAATATGACGGTAGATTTAAAGATATATTTCAAAATGTTTTTGAAAAAGATTTTAAATCAGAATTTGAAGAAAATAATATAACTTATGAACATAGGTTAATCGATGATATGGTTGCTTGTGCTATGAAGTGGCATGGCAAATATATCTGGGCTTGTAAAAATTATGATGGTGATGTTCAGTCAGACACTGTTGCTCAAGGTTATGGTTCTTTAGGTTTAATGACAAGTGTTTTATTAGCACCTGATGGCAGAACAATGGAAGCAGAAGCGGCTCATGGAACTGTTACTCGACATTTTAGAATGCATCAGCAAGGTAAAGAAACATCAACCAATCCAATTGCATCTATATTTGCTTGGACAAGAGGTTTGGCGCACAGAGGAAAGTTAGACAGTAATAATGAATTAATTAAATTTGCCAAAACCCTTGAAGAAGTATGTGTTAATTCGGTTGAATCAGGATCGATGACAAAAGATTTGGCAATACTTATTGGTCCTTCTACAAAATATTTAACAACTAATCAGTTTTTAGATGTAATTGATGGAAGTTTAAAACAAAAATTAAATTAAAGTTTTTAATTTTTCTAAAGCTTCATCGATTTTATTTGGGTCTTGGCCTCCAGCCTGTGCAAAATCTTTACGACCTCCACCGCCCTTTCCGCCAATAATTTCAGATCCTAGCTTTGCAAATTTAACTGCATCGTATTTATTTGTTAAATTTTCTGTTACACCTACAGCAAGGCCAACTTTCTCATCCTTATTTGCAAATACTACTACTATTCCTTCACCCAATTCTTTTTTACCTGCATCAATAAGTTTTCTTAGGTCTTTTGGAGATAGGTCTTGAACTTTTTGCAATCTAACTTGAGTACCATTTATATTTTCATCTCTAATTATATTTTTTGATTTATCGCCTAAAACTGATTGAACATTTAATTGTTCTAGTTGTTTATTTAGGTCTTTAATTAATCCTTTGGTATCTTTATTTTCTAGATTTGGTTTTCCACCTAATTTAATTATTTGAGCAGAAACATCCTTAATATTGTCTTCATCTTTTTGAGCAGAAAGATTTGTCATTTTTTTCTTATTTTTTAAGAATATTTCGAGTTGTTTGTCCCTTAAAGCTTCAACTCTTCTCACTCCAGCAGCTATCGAGGATTGACTAACAGTTTTAAATTTTCCAATATCACCTGTATTTTTTACATGAGTTCCACCACATAATTCTGTTGAAAAATAAGAGTTATTTTCCGCTCCCATAGAAACTACTCTCACTTCGTCTCCATATTTTTCACCAAAAAAAGCTAAAGCACCTTTTTCAATGGCAGCTTTTGGTGTCATAATTCTTGTAGTTACATCAGTTTTGTTTTGTACGTATTCATTAACTAATTTATCGATAATTGTTAATTCATCCTCTGTAATTGGTTTCATATGACTAAAATCAAATCTTAATCTA
>CACHAX010000034.1 GCA_902577875.1 uncultured Pelagibacteraceae bacterium
TTGAATAATTCCAATTTTTACTTTTTTGATCATCAATCAAAATATTTTGGAAAAGTTTTTTCTGTCTCTATTTTTCCACTCTCCAGTATGATAGGCGTCACTTGCTATTAATGGTAAAACACTGGTAGCTTCAGCAAATACCATTTGTTCTTTGGTAGTATCAACCTTGCCCCATGAACTTGCTTCTTTTAATGTTGAACTACTACAAGCTCCATCTCTTGAGTCAGCAACAGTAATTTGTATTGCATATTTGTGCATATCTACATTTTTTCCCAAAAGTTCAGCACAAATTACCGTGTCTTGTATAAAGTTTTTAGGAACTCCACCACCAATCATAAATAATCCCGACCCTTTAGATTTAATTTTAATCTCTGTTAATTCTCTAAATTCTCTAATTGAGTCTATTGTAATATGATTTTTTGGATTTCTCTCTTGATGCATAACTAATCCAAAACCTGCACTTGAGTCTGTAAATGCAGGACAGAATATAGGTACATTGTTATCAAAAGCTGTTTCAATTAAAGAACCTTTCTTTTTAGAATTAGTTTTTAGATATTTGCCAATCTCTTTAATAAATTCTCTCGATGTGTAAGACTTCGGCTCAAGTTTGTCAGCTATTTCTCCTATTGTTTTATCACAAACCTGGAGCTCCTCTTCATCGATGTAAGTATCATAAATCCTATCTATATAATTGTCTCTAAGTTCATTATCATTTTGATATTGTGATCCTTGGTAATGTTTAAATCCAAGCGCTTCAAAAAAATCCATATCTATTATAGATGCTCCAGTTGCTACAATTGCATCTACCATGTTGTATTTAACCATATCTCTATAAATATGCATACATCCAGCGGCAGAAGTAGACCCTGCAAGAGTTAAGAATATTGTACAATCTTTATCTTTAAGCATTTCATTATATATCTTGGATGCAGTAGCAGTTTCTCTTGAAACAAAAGACATTTTTTCCATAGAAGATATAATTTTTCTAGAGTCAAAAGATGTAATATCAATATGTTCAACCTCTTTACTTAAAAAGTCTTTTTTTCTGTTATGATTAAGATTTTTTGTATCTGACATTATGCAACAAGAAACTCTTTATTTGTTTCTTTGTCATACATCGTCATTATTGGATCATCACAAACTTCGTAAATACTATCAGAATAATATCCATTAAATTGAGTTCTAAATGTCAATCCGTATGCTCCTAATTGTCCTAATTCAATGTAATCACCTTCTTTAATATTATTAGGTAGAATAAAAGGTCCCTTCATATAATCCATGCTATCACATGTTGGTCCATAAAAATCAAATGAAGTCAATTTTTTTGATATAATTCTTCCACTTGTAATTATCCTTGATGGATAAACTATATTAGGCACACCTGCATCAAATAAAGTTCCGTATGTTCCATCATTAATATATAGCTTTTGTTTTTTTCTTAAGTTTACTCTCACAATTGTCGAACCACTTTCAGCAACAATTGCTCGACCTGGCTCACATATAATTTCAGTTTTTTTTTCTAATTTTAATTTATATAATGAATTTTTTATTTCCTCGAAATAAGAGTCTAATGATTGAGGTACTAAGTCAGGATAGATTGTTGGAAATCCTCCTCCTATATTTATAACGTCTGGAACTATTTTTGTTTTTTTTATTATATATTTAATTTCATTAATACCTTTTGAATAGGATATTGGATGCATACATTGCGAACCCACATGAAAACTTAATCCTATTTTTTTTGCATATTGTTTTGTTAATCTGTAAAGCCCTATTGCTTCAGAAGTTTGTGCTCCAAATTTTTTAGATAAATCTATTTCTGCATGTTCATTAGAAACTGCAACTCTCACAAATAACTCTAAATCCTTAGCTTGATTAGTACTATTAAGAATTTTTATTAATTCATCTTTCGTATCTATTGAAAAAGTCTTAATATTATATTTGAAATATGCTTCGTTTATACTTTCCCTGCTTTTTACAGTATGCATGTAGGAGCATTTTGCATCTGGGCTAATACTTCTAATTGCCTCAACTTCTTTAATTGAAGCGATATCAAAATCATTAATTCCACTTTCCACGATGGTTTTTAATACTAATGGATGCGGGTTAGTTTTAACTGCATATAGGATTTTACCAGGAAATTTATTCTGAAAAAATTTAGAAGCTATGTTTATAGAATCTCTTCTAATACAATAAACAGGCTCTGTTGGTTTCAGTTGGTTTACTAATTTATCAACTGATTTAAATTTTTGCATTTAAAGCTCCAAAAAAAATTTAACAAAAAAAACCGGCATAACTGCTATGCAAGTTTATATAAAACGAGCATTTATGCAGAAAATGAGCCAATGTAAAGTAAAAATGTACCCTTGAAATAATTTAGAATGTTTCCATATAAGGTCCATGCCAGAGGCAGAAGTATTAAAAAAAATTACAGAATTTGAGGATAAATCCCTACTTATAGTAGATGATGATAACCCTTTTAGAGAAAGACTAGCTCGAGCAATGGAGAAAAAGGGCTTTTCTGTATCACAAGCAGAGGGTGTAAAAATTGGAATAGAGTCAGTGAAGTCAAAAAAACCTGCTTTTGCAGTTGTTGACTTGAGACTAAACGATGGAAACGGACTAGAAGTTGTAAAAGAAATCCAGAAAAATAACTCGGAGAGCAGAATAGTGATGCTTACTGGTTATGGAAATATACCAACTGCAGTAGCAGCCATTAAAGAAGGTGCAATAGACTATTTAGCTAAACCAGCAGATGCAGATGACGTAGAAAAAGCACTTTTAGCTGATCCAAATAAAAAAGCTGCTCCACCAGAAAATCCAATGTCCGCTGATAGAGTTAAATGGGAACATATTCACAGAGTTTTTGAATTATGTAACAGAAATGTATCTGAGACTGCAAGAAGACTTAAAATGCATCGAAGAACACTTCAAAGAATTCTATCAAAAAGATCTCCAAGGTAATTCTAAATATATTTTCTAAGTTTAATAATTTTATTAACTAAAGCTGTTAGTAATAATATCTTAAATAATTCAGCATAAAGAAATGGGTAAACACCAAATTCTAATATTGGTTTATCCCAACCGATTAAATTTCCAAGCCACAAAATACCCAAAATATATATTACTGATGTTGCAATTATAATTTTTAAAAAATTTAATATATGGTTTTTATCGTATGTAAATATGCCTGCTATCAGACATGCAAATATAAAACCTATTAAATATCCCATTGTGGGACCAACAAAATAAGCTAATCCTATTCCTTTTTCTGGTGAGTTAGAAAATACTGGTAATCCCATAATTCCTTCTATCAAATAAAAAACTACCGAAAGTACCCCGACTTTATATCCAAAGGAAATTCCTAAAAACAAAACTATAAATGTTTGCATAG
>CACHAX010000035.1 GCA_902577875.1 uncultured Pelagibacteraceae bacterium
TTTTTAACTACTCTTAAGGCCACAATATTCAAACAGAGCGTTACTAAAAATAATGACATACCTAAAGCAAATGCAGCTTGCGTTTTTGGGTCGCCAAAAGCTTGATCTCCAATTAATATTACAACAATTTGCGCTGTAATTGTTGAAGTAGATTCTAATGGATTTAAAGTTAAATTAGCAGCTAAACCAGAGGCCATAACAACTATCATTGTTTCTCCAATTGCTCTTGAAACACCAAGCAAAATAGATCCAACTATACCAGGCAATGCTGCAGGAAAAATAACTTTTTTTATTGTTTCTGATTTGGTTGCTCCCATGGCATAACTTCCATCTCTTAAACTTTGAGGTACACTTGTAATCACATCGTCACTTAAACTTGAAATGAATGGTATAATCATAATGCCCATTACTCCGCCTGCCGCTAAAGCGCTTTCAGCTGAAACGTCTAAACCCATGCTATTACCTATTTCCTTTAAAAAAGGTCCAACTGTTAGAGCAGCAAAAAATCCATAAACAACTGTTGGTATACCAGCTAAAATTTCAATTAAAGGTTTTGCGTATTGTCTAACTTTAACTGATGCATACTCAGCCAAATAAATTCCACTCATTAGTCCAATAGGAATAGCAACACACATAGCTATGAAAGCAATAAAAAAAGTACCAGCAAAAATAGGGACTGCTCCAAAAGTATCGGAGTACATTGTCGGATCTAAAGCCTCTGAAGAATCTCTAACAAAAGCTTTTGCAGGATACCAATGAGTTCCAAAGACAAAATCAAATAATGGAATTACTTTAAAAAAATCTATAGTTTGAAATATAAGTGAAAATACTATTCCAACAGTAGTTAATATTGCAGCTAAAGAAGCTGTAAATAAAACTGCTTTAAAAAATTTTTCAACTGGTTCTCTTGTTTTAGAATTAGATGAAATTTTTTTATAAGCGTAAGCAACAGAGGCAATAATTATAGATAATACTATAACAGCTTTTGAACTTTGAGCTATTGATCGAAGACTTAAATATTTTTCAGCTGAAGCCTCAATAAAAGGTGTAATTTCTCCGGTAAATTGTCCTCGAGACAATGCTTTTGTTTTTTCGTAAATTAAATTTAATTCATCATCAAGATAGCCTTGATTTGAATAATCACTTAAGATTAATAATTTTACAATTGTGGGCTCAAAAATTGCCCATAAAGAAAAAATTATAAAAGCTGGTATTGCACACCAAATTGCAAGATAATAACCATAAAATTGTGGTAATGCAGTTAATCTTTTATTTGTAGATTGAATTGTATAAGCTTTTCTTCGTCCAAAATAATAACTTGTGAAACCCAGAAGAACAATAAATGTAAACAATATTAAGTTCAAAGAATCTCCTTTATTGAGGACTTTACTCTTATTTCAAAAAAAAGGGGTCTAAAAAGACCCCTTTTTTAATTATTTGTTAACAGAGTAATAATTAATTACCCATAGCAACTAGCTTCGTAGCATTAGTTCTAGTTGTTTTATACAATTTAGAGTCTAATGGAACTAAACCAATATCTGCTAAGTAACCACCTTTTCCAATAGCTTTCTTAGTTGTGAATTCTTTCACAAACTCATGTAATCCTGGGATTACTCCAACGTGAGCTTTTTTCACATAGAAAAATAATGGTCTTGCAACTGCATAACTGTAGTCTTGAATACTCGCTAGAGAGGGTTGTCCACCATCTATGCTAGCAGCTTGTAATTTATCTTTAGCAGCTAAGAAATAGCTGAAACCAAAGAAACCAAACATATCTTTATCTTGAGTTAACTTTTGGATGATTAAACTATCGTTTTCTCCTACTTCAATAGCAGCTCCATCTTCTCTGTAAAGTTTTTGTGGTTTTTTGTATTTTTTATTTCCAGCCTCATAACCAGCTTTATAAAGAGCTTTAGCTTCTTTAGTCATACCTTTTTTCATTACTAAAGAATTCCAAGCATCTCTAGTTCCTGATGTTCCTGGTGGGATCATTACTGAAATTTTTTGTTTTGGTAAGCTAGGGTCAATTTGGTCCCAAGTTTTATAAATATTTGGAACTAACTTACCATCAACTACTGTATGAGCAGCTAATGCTAAATATAATTGTTCTTTAGTAAAGTTTACTGGTTTTGCATCTTTGCTGTAAGCTAATGTAATACCATCGTTACCAATTACGATCTCAACAATATCATTTACACCATTTTTCTTACATAGGGCTTTCTCTTTGTCTTTCATAGCTCTTGATGCATTTGTAATATCTGGATGTTGCTCACCAACACCAGCACAGAATAGTTTAGCTCCTCCACCAGTACCAGTCGACTCGATTACAGGAGTTTTGAATCCTGAACCACCAAATCTTTCAGCAACAACAGTCGCGTAAGGGAATACTGTAGACGAACCAACTATCTTAATTTGATCTCTTGCTTGAGCAACAGTTGCTATTGATAGAGCAACTAAAGAAGCAATCACTATAGTTAGTTTTTTCATTATCTTTAATCCTTTCGTTATTTATTAATTAAAAGATGCCTGACTCGTATAAATTTATTGAATCTTTAATATTACAGAATTATTACAGTTTTGTTAAAAACCTAACTTTTTAGTTGTATTTCATTGAGACAATAATCTCACTATTTTCAGTTTCTAGACCACCTTTGCATGAAACTGGATTTACGTTATCCTTAAAAGCAAGATCTGGGGTTGGTCTTAAGACAACTTCCAGTTTTACCAAATTAACTAATTCCTCAAGAACACTTTGGTCATAACGCCATTTTGGCCAACTAGTAGGAGTAGAAAAAATAGATGTTAAATAGCTTGTCGCCATAGTAAACCTATAATTACTCATATTTTCATTTCTCAGTAAATGATCTCTAACAGAATTAAATATGTTTCGACATCTCAATGAATCTGACATGTAGTTCTCTTTTTTTAAATTTTCATTTACTGGAATTGAAACAATTAAATCTACTGTATTTCTCCAATAGGAACTGAGAACAT
>CACHAX010000036.1 GCA_902577875.1 uncultured Pelagibacteraceae bacterium
TAGGTTTAGATCATCTAGATTGGTTACCAAAAAACGAGCAAAATATTAAAAAAATTGTTTATGAAAAAACCTCATCCCTACTAAATTCTACTATAGTAGTTAGTAAACAAAGCTCAGATGAAACTTTAAATTTAATAAAAAAAACAATTAATAATAATCTATCAAAAAAAATAATTTATAAAGATGATTTCAATTATTCATTAAGTGAGAATGGTTTTATTTATTACGAAGATGAATATGGTGGTTTAAAATTACCAAAACCAAATCTTTTAGGTAATTTTCAAATTGATAATTGTGCGACTGCTATTGCTACAGTAAGAAATTTACAGGTGGGGGTAAAAGATGAAAATATTAAAGAAGGTGTTACTAGGATAAAAAGTATAGCGAGACTACAAGAAATTAAATCTGGAAAGCTTAAAAATATTTGTAAGAATAATAAATTATATTTAGATGGCTCTCATAATCCTTTAGGAGCAAAAGCTCTTAATGAATATTTAAACACTCAAGATTGTAAAAAGCACTTAATTCTTGGAATGATGTCCAACAAAGATCACGAAGAATATTTAAGCAAATTTAATAATATATCTTCCATAACAACAATTGATATTCCTAACCAACCGAATGCTATCAAAGGAATAGATTTAAAGGAAAAATTTAATAAATATCCTAATGTTAGTTACAAAAAATCTATTGAAGAAGCTCTTATATCCCTAAATCCAGAGAAAGACGATTTGATAATGATAACTGGTTCTTTGTATCTTGCTGGTGAGCTACTTAATTTGAATTAAATATTTTCTTTTATAAAAGCAACTATATCGCTCTTTGGTGTAGCTCCAACTTTAGTTGCTTTTAATTCACCACCTTTAAATAAAAGCATTGTAGGAATTCCACGAACACCATACTTCGTAGGCATGTTAGGCTCTGAGTCTATGTCATGTTTTGCAATGACAATATCATTCGCCATCTCCTCTGAGATTTCCTCTAAAATTGGTCCAACCATTTTACAAGGTCCACACCATTCAGCCCAAAAATCTACTAAAACTGGTTTTTCGTTCTTTAAAACTTGTTCTTCAAATATATCGTCTGTAACTTTTAATGTTGCCATTAGGTTTTTATATAAATTAAAATTTTTTTATCAATAGTTAAAAAAGAAATGTTAAAATTATCCACATCAAACATTTTCATACTTTTTTTGTATTGACATTGCGTATTCATTAAACTCATCTAATAATGCAAGCTTTTCATTGTCATTCTCATTAGTATATTTTTCTCGAAGTGTATCAATTTCTGTATAAAGTGTAGGGATCGTCCACCACTTTTCTTTTTTTTCACTCAAAATACGTTTGGCAATTTCTCTTTTTATTGATTTAAGCATATTTTCTGGAAGAACTTCCGGTGCCTCTTGATATATGATTTTTTTTCCAAAACCTACTAAACGATCATCATTAAATTTATCTAATAATTTAAGTTTATCTTTCCATGATGCTGCATGCCAAGCAGGAAATAAGGCAGTATCTTTGTTTGATGTAAATTTAGTATAAATACTTTCTTCAGCATATATATCTTCTTGTGTTTTAGACTGTTCTTTTTCTTCAGCTACTTCTCTTAATGCATGAAGGATATTTTGAGAAAATTTCTCATTATTTTTAACGATATCTGCTCTTTTATTAATTAATGACTTATCCATGGCACTATAAGGTTCTGCTTGCATACCATATTTTGCATCTACAATAATTGGAGCCTTGTTAGATCTAATAGTTCTTAAAAATTTAGGAGACTTTTTCATTTCAACCTTAAGGTCATTTATTGATAAATTTAGTAAAGGCTCTATATCAATCCTCAAGTCGAACGCATAATACCAACCAGCATATATTGGATGCATACAATATTTTTGATGAAGAGGTGCAACTAAATGAAGTCTGGATTTACCATAATAATACTCATTTAAGGTAATAATTTCCCCTTTTTTAATTATAGTTTCAGTATCAGATTTATTTGCAGTTTTAAAAAAAGATTCCCAAGTCTCTGGCTGTTTGTTTTTGACTATATTTAAAACTTTAGCTGTCATTATACTATCACTTAATGCACTATGGGCGTCAGTTGAGTCAATACCTTGCATTCTAGCTAACGATTCTAATTTAAATACTGCATTATTTTTTTCGTTAAATTCTACTTCTAAAATTGAAGGGTCAATTGCATAAGCTGCACGAGCAATATTAATGCCATCATGTCTTTTATTGGGAGCGGCATTTGTAAGATATGGATATCTAATCCCTTTAAAAAACTCTTTTCTTATCATTTCATCGTCAAATCCAATATTAGACCAACCAAGAAATACTGCGGGGCTCCATTTTTTAAATATTTTTTCAACTTCTGCTAACATTTGATAATGAGAAAGATTAGTTTGAGTTAATTGCTTTATCGATGTTTTATTTACAATAAGTGCCATGGCCTGAAAGATTTCTCCTTCAGGTAAGCTGCATCTTAAATTAAATCTGTCTTTCTCTTTAAAATTCTCATCAACTAAAACTCCGCCAATTTCAATAATGCTCCCAAAGTCTGTGCTTGCACTAGATGATTCTATGTCCCAAATTGCTAAATTCATAATTTTATCCTCAAATCAGCTAATATTTTATGGGTTTTTGGAAAGTTTTTTAAAGACTTTACCATTAGCATATAAACGATTAGCTCAGGTATTAACAACTCTTTTATGGATAGGTTAAGT
>CACHAX010000037.1 GCA_902577875.1 uncultured Pelagibacteraceae bacterium
TATTCCAGTCATTATAATTTCAGGACATGCAAATATTGAAATGGCTATAAATTCTCTTAGATCTGGAGCCTTTGAATTTATTCAAAAACCTTTTGATAAAGAAAGATTATTAAATTTTGTTAAAAGAGCTGTTGAAAATTTTAATTTAAAAAAAGAGAATAAATCTCTATCTAATAAATTATTTCATTCTTTTGAAATTATTGGCAAAAGCACAAATATTACCTCTATAAAAGAACAGATACAAAAACTTTCACAATCTGAAAGTAGAGTTTTTATAAGTGGACCAACTGGATCAGGAAAAGAGTTGATTTCAAGAAAAATTTATAAAAATTCTAAACGTTCGAAAGGACCATTCATAATCATTAATGGTGCATTATTAGACTCGAAAAAATATGAGTTAGAACTTTTTGGTGAAGAAAGAAAAGATGGTTCGATCGTCTATGGCGCTTTAGAAAAAGCGTCTGGTGGAGTATTATTAATAGACGAAGTGACTGAAATTCCATTAGAAACACAGTCAAAAATTTTAAGAGTTGTAATAGATCAAAAGTTTAAGAGAATTAGTAGTAATCATGACATAAAAGTTGATGTTAGAATTATTTGTGCTTCTAGTAAAAATATTAACTATGAGATAAAAAATGGAAATTTTCGTGAAGACTTATTTCATAGATTAAATGTATTTAATATTGAAGTAGAACCACTAAACAAGAGAATAGAAGATATACCATTGCTAGTTGAATATTTTATAGAAAATATTTGCGAAACGTATAATTACAAAAAATTTAAAATTAAAGATGATAATTATCTATTAAATTATGATTGGCCAGGAAATGTTAGAGAATTACGTAATCTTATTGAAAGAATTGCAATTCTATCTCCTGGCAATGATGAGGAAAAAATTTTAAATATTATTAAAGAATCTCTCTCTAAATCAGCAGATGAAACTTTTTCAGTTGCTGATAATTTATCTATACCATTAAGAGAAGCGAGAGAAAATTTCGAAAAAGAATATTTAATATCTCAAATAAAAAAATTTGGTGGAAATATATCAAAAACTGCAAAATTTGTTGGTATGGAAAGATCTGCACTTCATAGAAAGCTAAAATTATTAGGGGTCAAGGATCTTAATTAATGAATATAATAATTTGTGGTGCTGGTAGAGTAGGTTTTACAATAGCTAAACAACTAACTGAGCAAAATCATTCTATAACTGTTATTGATCAATCAAGTGAGGATATTCAAAAAATTAATGAGTCTCTTGATGTAAAAGCAATTGTAGGTAAAGCTACTTCTCCTGAAATTTTAGACAGAGCCAATACGGCTGAAGCCGATATGTTAATAGCAGTTACAAGAAATGACGAAATAAATATGCTTATTTGTCAAATAGCATATTCATTGTTTAAAGTACCAAAAAAAATTGCTAGAATCAGATCTCAAGAATATTTAGATCCAAAATTTTCAAAATTATTTAACAAAGAAAATTTACCAATAGATTATGTTATATCTCCAGAGCTAGAAATTGCTAAATCACTTCAAAGAAAACTAGAAGCGCCAGGAGCTTTAGATAATGTACCATTTGCAGAAAATAAAATAAGATTATTAGAAATTCTAATTGATGAAAAATGTCCAATTCATGAAACTAAATTAAAAGAATTAACAAATAAATTTCCAAATTTAAATGCATATATATTAGGTGTTATCAGAGAAGAAAGTTTTAAAATATTAAAGAAAGACGATAAGCTTCAACATAATGATAAAGCTTACGTTATTGTAAACTCAAATCAAATGGAAGAGACTCTTAAAGTCTTTGGACACAATGAAAAAATTGCAAATAAGATACTTATTATTGGTGGTGGTAATATTGGATTTAATCTTGCCTCAAACATTGAAAACAATTTTGAAGAGGCCAGAGTAAAAATTATTGAGAAAGATAAAAATAGGGCTGAATATATTGCAAATTATTTAAATGATACAATCGTTATAAATGGAAATGGTTTGGATGAAGATGTATTAAATGAAGCTAATTTAGATGAAGTTGAAACTGTATTAGCTTTAACAAATGACGATGAAGATAATCTTATGGTAAGCGTTCTTGTTGAGAAATTCTCAAAAGATAAAAGAACTATGGCTTTAGTTAATAAACCCAACTATTCACTTTTACAATCATCTTTAAAAATTGATGATTTAATTGATCCTAGAATGAGTACAGTTTCTAGTATATTGAAACATGTTCATAAAGGTACAATTGAGAATGCTTATACAATCTTAAACGGTGAATACGAAGTTATTGAAGCTGACATTTTAGAATCATCAGAATTAGTAAATAAAGAGTTAAAAAATGCAGATTTACCAGATGAAATTCGTGTGGGTGCAATTTTAAGAGATAATAAGTTTATACTTCCTTCATCTAAATATATATTTCAGAAAGATGATACAGTTGTATTGTTAGCTAAAAGAGACCAATTACCTTTAGTCGAAAATTTATTTAGAATTAGCTCTATCTAATAAATGAATATTTTCAGCCTAAAATATTTTGGCATTTTTTTTCTTATTATAAGTTTTTTCTCATTTTTTAATATTATTTATTCTTATTATTTTAATCTTTTAAATAATCTTAGTAGTTATATTTTTACATTTTCAATAACTCTAATAATTGGACTTTTTTTTATTTCATTTAAAAAATACAAATATGAGAAAATTAACTTGTTTGAGAGAATT
>CACHAX010000038.1 GCA_902577875.1 uncultured Pelagibacteraceae bacterium
ATAAATCTAGCCGAGTCCATTGATGCATCTAGACAACTTAATCAATATGAAAATAAAAGAGACGGTAAAAATCAAAAAAATATTTTTATAGAGGAAATCTTTGAGAAATTATTTAAAAATAAAAAAATTAATAATAATAAAATATATAGTTTTGCAAAAAATCTAAATATTGGAATAGTTTTGACAGCCCATCCAACAGAGGTCAAAAGAAGAACTTTAATTCAAAAATATCATAAAATTACAGAAATACTTGAGGATAGAGAGTTATTTAAAAATCACTCTTCAAAAATAAAATCTTTAAATAAAAAAATTCATGATGAATTTACCATTATCTGGAATACAGATGATCTAAAAAGATCTAAACCATCTCCAGCCGATGAAGCGCGCTGGGGTCTTGCTATAATAGAGGACAGTCTTTGGGAAACAATACCAAAAGTCTACAGGAGACTTAATGAGATATTTTTGAAAAATATGGGTAAAGGTTTGCCAAAAAATTTTAATCCTATTG
Organism: uncultured Pelagibacteraceae bacterium; assembly: GCA_902577875.1. Classification (GTDB taxonomy): domain Bacteria; phylum Pseudomonadota; class Alphaproteobacteria; order Pelagibacterales; family Pelagibacteraceae; genus Pelagibacter. The sequence continues at coordinate 509 of CACHAX010000038.1, forward strand.
AGTTTGGATCATGGATGGGTGGTGATAGAGATGGAAATCCAAATGTAACATCAAAAGTAACCAAAGAAGTTTTGCTGTTATCAAGATGGGAAGCAGCAAAATTGTATGAAAAAGAACTCACTAAATTAATTAGATCATATTCAATGAGAAAGTGTTCAAAAAAAATTCAAAAATTTACAGGAAAATCATTTGAACCTTACAGAGTTTTCTTAAGACCTTTAAGAGATAAAATGCGATTTACTCACCGAGCAATTGAACAGTTCATAGTGAATAAAAAACCTTTAGACTATAATAAATTGCTAAACTCAAAAGAGGAAATTTTAAAACCCCTTAGAATTGTCCGTGAGTCTTTAGAGGAAAATCAAAGCAAAAATATCGCAAGAGGTGAATTATTAGATTTAATGAGAAGAGCAAAATGTTTTGGAATTAATCTGGCAAAACTAGATATTAGACAAGAGTCATCTAGACACTCGCAGTTAATTAATGAACTTATTAAGAAAAAAAATAAACTTAATTATTTAAAATGGAGTGAGGAGGAAAAAATTAAATTTTTATCATCTAAGATGAAAAAAAAATCAAATTTCATAAATTATTTTAATTTTAAAAATAAAGAAAACAAAGAAGTTTGGTCAACATTTAAAATTTTATCTGAAGAGCCACCTGAATGTTTGGGGGCTTATGTTATTTCAATGACATCATCTGCATCTGACATTCTCTCCGTTTTATATTTGCAAAAAGAAGCAAATATTAAAAATAAATTAAGAGTTGTCCCTTTATTTGAAACATTAGATGATTTAATTAATGCAAAATCAATAATGGCCAGCTTGTTTTCATTAAAGTGGTACAGAGATCTAATAAAAAATAAACAAGAAGTCATGATTGGATATTCAGACTCAAGCAAAGATGCTGGAAAAATTTGTGCAAGTTGGCATCAATATAAGGCTCAAGAAGAAATTATTAAAATTGCAAAAAAATATAAAATAGATGTTACCTTCTTTCATGGAAGAGGTGGTTCAGCCGGTAGAGGTGGAGGCCCAATTCAAGCTACTTTAAAATCTCAGCCGCCAAATACAGTTAATGGAAAAATTAGAATAACCGATCAAGGAGAAGTTATTCAACAGAAATATGGATATCAACCTTTAGCAATTTATAATTTATGTAGCTATATAGGGGCGGTAATGGAGGCAACTTTAACCCCTCCGCCAGTTCCTAAAAAAGATTGGAGAAATCTAATTGAAAAAATGTCTGATATTTCAAAAAGTTCATATAGAAAAAATATTAATCAAAGTTCTGATTTTATAAAATATTTTAAAACCGTTACGCCACATGTGTCTTTAGGAAAACTTTCAATTGGATCAAGACCGTCTAAAAGAAAGAATATAGATAATATCAAAGGCTTAAGAGCAATACCTTGGGTATTTGCTTGGACACAAATAAGGCTAATGCTCCCAGCATGGCTAGGAAGTGCAGAAGCTTTAAGATATTCATCGATAGAAAAATTTAAAAAAACAATAATAGATATGGAAAAAAATTGGCCCTTTTTCAATTCAATGATGGATATTTTGGATATGGTAATTTCAAAAGTGGACCCAGATATTTCAAAAATATATGAGGAATATTTAGCTGATAAAGATTTGCAAAGAGTTGGAAAAAAACTCAGGTTCCAATTTGAAGTTATAAAAAAATTAAATAAAAAGATTACGCCAAAAGAAATTATAAATGAAAGAAAAAAATTTAGATCAGGAGTTATTGTAAGAAATATTTACACAGAGGTATTAAATATAATTCAAGCAGTAGTTATGAATAAAATCAAAAATAAAAAATTAAATTCTGATAAAAAAAATGATCTTAATGATGCATTATTAACATCTATTGCAGGCATTTCAGCTGCAATGAAAAATACTGGTTAAATGATAGAATTATTTGTTGCATTTGGAGCTGGATTGATAAGCTTTTTGTCTCCATGTGTACTTCCATTAATACCTGGATATATATCTTATATTTCTGGAAGCTCTTTAAATGAGTTATTAGAAAAAAAAACTATTAATATATTTCCCATAGTTTTGTTTACTTTTGGTTTTTCCATTGTTTTTATAAGTTTCGGAGCTACCGCAACTTTTTTAGGTTCTTTAATTTTAAGTAACTCTTTTGAATTAAGAATTATTGCAGGAAGTATAATAATCATTTTCTCCCTTCATATTT
>CACHAX010000039.1 GCA_902577875.1 uncultured Pelagibacteraceae bacterium
AGATTGGAAAAATTAACAAGTGTTAACAAGAAAATATCGTCAGAGACAATCAGCAATATAAAACAACTAAAAGATCCATCTAAAATTGCCGATAATATAATTTCACATATCAATTCAAGTATTTCAGAAAAACAACAAATTTTTGAAACTTTAGATGTTAAAAAAAGATTAAATAGCATTATTAAAATCATGGAAAATGAGGCGAGCATTATAGGTGTTGAAAAAAGAATTAGAGGAAGAGTTAAAACTCAAATGGAGAAAACCCAGAGGGAATATTATTTAAATGAACAATTGAAAGCTATACAAAAAGAATTAGGCGAAATTGAAGATGGGAAAGATGAGACAACAAGTCTAAAAAAATCAATATTAAAAGCCAAGATGCCTAAAGAAGTTGAAAAGAAATGTATGTCAGAATTAAAAAAATTGAAAAATATGAGTCCAATGTCAGCAGAGGCAACTGTTGTAAGAAATTATCTTGATTGGATGATAGACCTTCCTTGGTTTAAAAAAGACAAGGTGGATATAGACTTAAATAAAGCATTAAAAATTCTAGAGGAAGATCATTTTGGGCTAGAAAAGGTTAAAGAGAGAATTATTGAATTCTTAGCAGTTCAAAAAAGAATGGATAAAATAAAAGGACCAATACTATGTTTGGTAGGTCCACCAGGTGTGGGAAAGACTTCATTAGGTAAATCAATAGCTAAAGCTACAAACAGACAATTTGTAAGAATGTCATTAGGCGGTGTTAGAGATGAGGCTGAAGTAAGAGGTCATAGAAGAACTTACATCGGTTCTCTTCCTGGAAAAATAATTCAAATGATGAAAAAAGCAGGAACAAAAAACCCTTTGTTTCTACTTGATGAAATCGATAAAGTTGGAAATGATTATAGAGGAGATCCATCTTCAGCATTATTAGAGGCTTTAGATCCTGAGCAGAATACCACATTTAATGATCATTACCTTGAAGTTGATTATGATTTATCAGATGTTATGTTTGTAACAACAGCAAATACACTAAATATTCTTCCTCCTCTTTTAGATAGAATGGAAGTCATTAGAATTCCTGGATATACAGAAGATGAGAAGATTAATATCGCTAACAAGTATTTACTTCCTAAGCAAATCAAAGATAACGGTGTTAAAGAAGGTGAAATGAAGTTAGCTGACGACACAATAAAAGAAATTATTAGAAGCTATACCAGAGAAAGTGGTGTTCGAAATTTAGAGAGAGAAATATCAAAAGTAACAAGAAAAGTTGTTAAAAAAGTTGTAAATAATGAAGAAAAGAGTGTTGTAGTTAATGAAAAAAATATACCTGACTTTCTTGGAATTAAGAAATTTAAATTTGGTGAACTAGAAGCAAAAGATAAAGTTGGAATAGTTATAGGTTTAGCTTGGACAGAGTTTGGAGGCGAAATATTAAAAGTTGAAACAGTTAATATGCCAGGTAAAGGTAGAATGCAAATAACTGGAAAGTTAGGTGATGTAATGCAAGAGTCAGTAAAAGCTGCAAAATCTTACGTTCGATCAAAATGTTTAGAGTTTGGAGTAACACCTCCACTATTTGAGAAAAAAGATTTTCATATTCACGTTCCAGAAGGTGCAACACCAAAAGATGGACCTTCTGCGGGTATTGCTATGGTTACATCAATAGTATCATCAATTACCAAAGTTCCAGTTAAGAGAGAAATTGCTATGACCGGAGAGGTAACAATTACAGGTCAAGTTTTACCTATTGGCGGACTAAAAGAAAAATTATTAGCAGCGCATAGAGCTGGTGTTAAAAAAGTTTTAATACCTAAAGAGAATGAAAAAGATTTAGTTGATGTACCAAAAAAAGTAAAAGATGATATTGAAATAGTTCCAGTAGAAACTGCCGATGAAGTAATTAAAATAGCTTTAACTAAAGAATTAAAGCCTACTGAATGGACTGAAGTAGATAAATTAACAGAAACTAAAAAAGACGATAAATCTCAAGCTAGTATTCAGTAATAAACAATTTACATTATAATAACCTTGATGTAATAGTACCATGTTTTGGGCGGTTAGCTCAGTTGGTAGAGCATCTCGTTTACACCGAGGGGGTCAAAGGTTCGAGTCCTTTACTGCCCACCAGAACACGGGGGTGTAGCTCAGTTGGTTAGAGCGATCGCCTGTCACGCGATAGGTCGAGGGTTCGAGTCCCTTCACTCCCGCCATTAAATAAATGAATAAAATAAAGCCTTAAAATGTGACCTATCTGCTCTTTTAGTTGATCTAAAAGGTGCTATATAGACTCATCATGCTTGCGGAATTTTTAAAAGATTATTTGCCGATAATAGTATTTTTACTAGTATCACTTATATTAAGTGTAGCATTTGTGGCAGTCAATTATTTAGCATCTCCAAAAAACCCTGATCCAGAAAAATTATCAGCATACGAGTGTGGATTTGAACCATTTAATGATTCTAGAATGGAATTTGATGTTAGATTTTATCTTGTTGCTATATTATTTATTATTTTTGATTTAGAAATTGCTTTTCTGTTTCCCTGGGCAATATCCCTAGGAAAAATCGGAATATTCGGATTTACATCAATGATGATCTTCTTATTTATTCTTACTATTGGGTTTATTTATGAGTG
>CACHAX010000040.1 GCA_902577875.1 uncultured Pelagibacteraceae bacterium
ACTTAAAAAAATTGCAAAAGTAAATAAAAAGGAAATTAGTAAAGAGGAAGCTGAAAAAATATTAAAAGAAGAAAATGAAAAAAATTTAAAAGAGCAAGAAAAATTAGCAAAACTATCTGAAAGTGCTGATGATAAAGTAAAAGAGAAAAAAGAAGTTAAGTCAGAAGATAAAAAAGAAAAGAAAACAGCCAAACCATCTAAAGCTCCAAAAAAAGTAGCTAAAAAATCTAAATCAACAAAAAAAGTTAGCAAAAAGTAATCACAAGTTGTATAAGTAGATCGAATCACTTATGACAACAAAAATTCCAGAACATCTAAGTACATTAATCCCAATGGTTGTTGAGCAATCAAGCCGTGGTGAAAGAGCTTATGATATTTATTCAAGATTATTAAAAGAGAGAATAGTTTTCGTAGTTGGGCCAATTAATGATGCTGTAGCATCTTTAGTTACTGCTCAATTATTATTTTTAGAGTCTGAAGATCCTAAAAAAGAAATTTCTTTATACATTAATAGTCCAGGTGGGTTGGTAACAGCGGGTTTAGGAATTTATGATACGATGCAATATATTAAACCTGAAGTTAGTACATTATGTATCGGTCAAGCTGCAAGTATGGGTTCATTCTTGTTAGCTGCAGGATCTAAAGGAAAAAGATTATCTTTACCAAATTCAAGAATAATGGTTCACCAACCATCTGCAGGTTTTCAAGGTCAAGCAACTGACATAGAAATTCATGCTAATGAAGTTATGTCTTTGAAAAAAAGATTGAATGAAATTTATTCTAAACACACAGGTAAATCAGTTGATCAAATTAAAGAAGCTTTGGAGAGAGACAACTTTATGACTCCAGATAACGCAAAAGATTTTGGTTTGATCGATAAAGTAGTAGAAAAAAGAGACTAAACAACAATATATAGTTTATTCACAACCTATACTTGATTAAGAAGTAATCTTTGTAATAAAGTATTCAAAATGATTCGTTATAAAAAACTATGAGCAACAATAATAAAAATATTCTTTACTGTTCTTTCTGTGGAAAGAGCCAACACGAGGTTAGAAAATTAATTGCTGGCCCAACAGTTTTTATTTGTGATGAGTGTGTTGAATTATGTATGGACATCATCAAAGAAGAGAGTAAAGATACTTTTGTAAAACACCAAGATGGATTGCCCTCACCAAAAGAGATTTGTGCAGTTCTAGATGATTATGTAATCGGTCAAGACCATGCAAAAAAAGTTTTATCAGTTGCAGTACACAATCATTACAAAAGATTAAATTACGAAAATAAAACTAGCAAAAACGTAGAACTCTCAAAATCAAATATTTTGTTAGTTGGACCAACAGGATGTGGAAAAACTTTACTTGCTCAAACCTTAGCAAGAATTTTGGATGTTCCATTTACAATGGCAGATGCAACTACATTAACCGAAGCAGGCTATGTTGGTGAAGATGTTGAAAATATAATATTAAAATTATTACAAGCAGCAGATTATAATGTTGAAAAAGCACAAAGAGGAATTGTTTACATTGATGAGGTAGATAAAATTAGTAGAAAATCTGAAAACCCTTCAATTACTAGAGATGTATCTGGAGAAGGAGTTCAACAAGCTTTATTAAAAATAATGGAGGGTACAGTTGCTAGTGTACCTCCTCAAGGTGGAAGAAAACATCCACAACAAGAATTCTTACAAGTAGATACCACTAACATTTTATTTATATGTGGTGGTGCGTTTGCTGGATTAGATAAAATTATTTCACAAAGAGACAAAGGTTCATCCATTGGTTTTGGTGCGGAGGTTAAAAGCCTTGAAGATAAAAAAGTAGGTGAATGGATGAAAAATCTTGAGCCAGAAGATTTATTAAAATATGGATTGATACCAGAATTTATAGGAAGATTACCAATAACAGCAACTCTTGATGATCTAGATGAAAAATCTTTAGTTAAAATATTACTTGAACCAAAAAATTCACTTATCAAACAATACCAAGAGCTATTTAAATTAGAGGGTGTCAAACTTACTTTTAAAGATCAATCAGTTAAAGACATTGCTAACAAGGCTATATCTAAAAAAACCGGAGCAAGAGGACTTAGATCGATTCTAGAAAATATACTATTGAAAACAATGTTTGATTTACCAAGTCAAGACAATATAGAAGAAGTTATAATTGATTCTGGTGCGGCGAAAGGTGTATCGGCACCTGTTATAGTTCATTCTAAGAACAAAACTAAAACTGATAAGACTTCAGCAGCATAATTGTACGTTAATAAACCATATTTTCCTATTGCATTATAAAATATAATATCCATATTTCTCTGATGGATATAAAAGTGACATTACCATTATTACCATTAAGAGACATTGTGGTTTTTCCAAGTATGGTAATTCCTTTATTTGTTGGAAGAGATAAGTCCATCACTGCATTAAATGAAGTAATGAAAGGTGATAAAAAAATCGTTCTTGTTACACAAAAAAATTCTGAAGTTGATGATCCTAAAAAAAATGATGTATTTACATAT
>CACHAX010000041.1 GCA_902577875.1 uncultured Pelagibacteraceae bacterium
ATTGATATTAAATCAAAGTCTGAGAAGTTAAATATTAGAGGTGGTAGATACGATTCTTTAATTAAAGATCTTGGCTTCAAAAAAAATATACCAGCTGTTGGAGCAGCTATTAACTTAGAGAAATTATGAGTGATAGCATCTTAAAAATTGGAATTCCAAGTAAGGGACGTTTGCGATCAGGAGTTTTAAATATTTTTAAAAGAAAAAAATTAAAAATTCTTTCTGAAAGAGGTGAGAGAGACTTATTTGGATTTATTAAAGGAGAAAAAAATATTATTATTAATTATCTGCATGCTAGAGAAATAATAGAACGTCTTGCGGATGGATCTCTAGATATTGGCTTTTCTGGATATGATTTATTAATGGAAAGCGAAATTAACATTCAAAAAAAAGTGATTGTAAAAAAAAAGTACGATTTTGGAGAAGCTACATTAGTAGTTGCAATCCCAGATGATTGGATAGATGTACAGACAATGCCTGATCTTGAAGAAATAGCTTTTGAATTTAAAGAAAAAAAAAAAAATAGATTACGTATAGCTACAAAATACCCAAATTTAACAAGAGAATTTATGTTCTCCAGAGGAGTTACTCAATTTAAATTGGTAAAGAGCCTTGGTGCAACAGAGATTTATCCATTTACCGGATCATCTGAAATAATAACCGATATAACTTCAACCGGAGCAACTTTAAAAGCTAATAAATTAAGGATATTAAAAGATGGAATAATTCTTAATTCTCAGGCTTGTTTAATGACATCAAAAAAAAATAGAGAGATAAAAAATCTTAAAAGTGTTTTAAATAAACTTTAAATATCATTAAGTAAGTGTAACATGCGAATCATGGATACAATTTTAATTATTATTTTAGCTTTAATATTGATTGCTACTTCGGCTATCCTTTATTTAAATATTAAGTCGAATGTAACAAAAGAAGATACAAACAAAGAAGCGGACGAAATTGCAAAATTAAATGCAGAAATAGTTAAATTAAAAGATAGTTTAAATACTACTATTAATTCTTCTTTAAATTCCATGTCTTCGTCATTTAATAATCTTTCAACTGGCGTTACAAAAGACATGACAGCAGCTCTAACAAAAGTTGATGAAAAAGTTGCAGCTTTTAATTCCCAAGTTGAAAATTTAAACGAAAGTCAAAAAGGTATTAACAAAATCTTAGCTGGAGTTAAAAAGTATGGAACTTTAGCAGAGTTCAGTCTGGGCTCACTCATTAAGGATTTGCTGCCTTCTTCGCAGTACCTTTCAAATGTTAAAATGAAGGAGGAAACTGGTGAAAACGTTGAATTTGCTATTAAACTCCAAGAAGGTGTATTGGTTCCGGTTGATAGCCATTTTCCTGTTGAGAGATTTAAAGCTATTCAAGATGCACATCAAGAAGACGATAAAAAAGCTATTGCGGATGCAAGAACTAAACTTGCAAAAGCTTTCAAAGAAAAAGCTAAAAGTGTAAATGAAAAATATATTGTTCCACCTAAAACTACTGATTTTGCAATTGTATATGCGCCAACTGAGAGTTTGTTTTTAGAGATAGCTAATTACCAAGACCCAAATACTAAGGAATTATTGAGCCAAGAATTAATGAAAAAATATAAAGTAACTATTATGGGACCAAATAATTTATCTGGGTATTTACAATCATTACACATGGGTTTTCAAACATTAAAAGTTCAAAAACATGCAACAGAAATATATGATCATTTAAAAACAATAAGCACAAGATTTACAAAACATTTTGATGGAATTGTTAATCTCAGAAAAAAATTAGAAGAGGCAATGACAGCTGTTGATAAATTTGGAACAGATGCAAGATCAATTAAAAGAACATTGGAAAATATAAAAGATCCAGAGCAAATTGAAAAGGCTATTGAAACAGAAAATGTCGAAAAGTTTGAGGATATTCCAAGACAAGCAAACAATTAATTTAATTCTAAAACAAAAAATTTAATGAAATGGAATAATAAATTTAATTATCCCAAGTCTTCAAGATCAATTGAAGATGGATACAGAAAATATTTATTAGGGGAGAATAAACTACCAAGTGTTACTACAATTCTAGGGGCCACAAAGTCAGAAGAAGAGAAGGCAGCTCTTGCAAATTGGAAAGAGAGGGTAGGAATTAAGGAAGCAAATAGAATTAAAACTGAAGCTTCATCAAGAGGTACTTCAATGCACTCTTATATTGAGGACTACTTAAGAGGGAGAATTAACGAGAGTTTTTTTGAGAGTAATGAGCAATACAAAAATATGGCTAAAGAAATTATTCAAAAAGGAATTACTGGAAGACTAAATGAAGTATATGGCATGGAAGAAACATTATACTATCCAGATCAATATGCCGGCACAGCTGATATGATAGCAGTTTATGAAGGTAGAGATGTTATTGTAGATTTTAAACAAGCTAATAAACCAAAAAAAACAGATTATATTCAAGACTACTTTTTACAATTAGGAGCTTATACTTTAGCTCATGATGTTGTTCATGGAACTAAA
>CACHAX010000042.1 GCA_902577875.1 uncultured Pelagibacteraceae bacterium
AAAATAAACTAAAAAATTAAAAATAAAATAGATCTTAATTATACAAATTTCGATTCTGAAACAGATTTAAATGCTTATAAAGATTTATTTTTCAATTATGATAATAGTCAAAGTAAAAATAATGAAAAAAAAGCTAAAGAAGAAAAAGAAAAGAAAGCAAAATTAGCCGCAGAACAAAAAGCTAAAGAAGAAAAATCTAAAGGTGAAGATGAAATAAGTGTTGATGATTTAATGTCTAAAATTAAAGAATTAAATGAAATGTTTAAATCGGGCTTAATTTCAAAAGAAGAGTTTGAAATGCTCAAAAAAAAGCTTTTAAAAAATTAAATAAACATTTGTTTGCAACAATAATTCTAAAATTTTTCAACTTGGCACACTATGGTTGCAATGATAGTGTTTTTTTATGACGGATATGATATTTACGGTCTTAATTTTTTTAGTAGGTTTTTCTGCAAGCTATTTTTTATTTTATGGATCTGTAATTAAAAAATATTCTAAAATCTGGGCTTATACTAATGTTGCAATATGGGGTTTTGTTTTAACAATGGTATTGCTAGTTATAAAAAGTCTTTTAATTGATCAGTGAACCGCAGACCTATTGATTACAAATCAATTTTAAATTAATAAATAAATTATGAAAATTGGATTTATAGGTGTTGGATGGATGGGGTTTGGTATAGCAAACAACATCATTAAAAATAATCATGAATTATTTGTAATAGCTAATAAAAATAGAAAGCCAATTGATAGAATAGTTAAAGAGGGTGCAAAAGAAGTTAAATCCTATGAAGAACTTTGTAAAAGCGGATTAGATGCTTTGTTTTTGTGTGTAACAAACTCTCCCATTGCTCATGAAATCGGAAAAAAAATAGTTTCATTGTTATCTGATAAAACAATCATAATTGATATTACTACACATAATCAAAATGGATCTGTTGAAATGGAACAAATATTAAAAGCAAATAATATTCCTTATTTAGAGTGTCCAGTAATGGGAGGTCCTGTTCAAGCGGAAGAGGGAATATTAGGTGGAATTGTTGGTGGATCTGAGGAAAATTTAAAAAGATCAGAAGAACTTTTAAAATGTTTTTGTAAAAATTATTATCATTTTGGTGAAATTGGAAATGGTGCAAAAACAAAATTATTAAATAATTTTTTATCTTTAGGAACTGCTACTTATGTAATTGAGTTAATAAAAGCTGCAAAAAAATTAGACATAGATTTAGATAAGCTTTATAAAGTAGCACAATTAGGATCTGGTAATTCTAATGCTTTAAAGAGAATTTTTGATAAGGTTCTAGAGGACGATTACACGGGTTTTAAGTTTACAGCGACTAATACATTAAAAGATTTAACGTATATAACTGATTTATTAAAAGGTATGGATAATGCAGAAAAATTATCTGATTTATCAAAATCTTTTTACAAAAAAGCAGTTGATGATGGTGACGGTGAACTTTTTATAAGTGAACTAATAAAAAAGAATTAATCTTTTTTTTCTTCTTTTTCTTTTTCAGCAAAGAATAAAGCAATTGCAAATAAAGTTGTCCATGCAATACCTAATAAAGCTTTTGGACTAGTTTCAGCACTCCATATATCTAAAAAGATTGCGCCTAATGCAAGACCAACGAGATAAATAACAATTGCAATATTTGTTTTGCTCATATCAATTAAGCTAATGTTTTACACTATTATTCTAATTGGACAATTATAAACAATCATATATAAAGCACCAATAATTTGGGCGAGTGGCGGAATTGGTAGACGCGTTGGTCTTAGGAACCAATAGTGCAAACTGTGAAGGTTCGAGTCCTTTCTCGCCTACCATATTTTATGAAAGTAACAGTAGAAAATAAAAAAGGTTTAGAAAAAGATATTAAAGTTTTTATCGATAAAAAAACTATATCTGGATATCTCGAAGAAAAATATGAAGAGATTAAAAAAGATGTCGTTTTAAAAGGATTTAGACCAGGAAAAGTACCTACTGAAATTTTAAAAAGACAGTTTGGAAAAGCTGTATACGGAGAAGTAATAGATAAAGTATTAAAAGATACAACGACTAAAGCTCTTGAAGATAATAAAATTAAACCAGCAGGTCAGCCTAAAATTGATTTAAAGTCATTTGGTGAAGGAAAAGATCTTGAATACACAATTTCTGTAACAGAATTACCTAATGTTGAAGTTGGATCATTAAAAGATATAAAAGTTGATGAGTACATTGTTAAAATTGATCCAAAAGAAACAGATAAAAGAATTGATCAAATAGCCAAAACTCAGAAAAATTTTAGAGATGCTGAAGAAAGTTATGCAGCTAAAGTGGGTGATTTAGTTGTTTTTGATTATAAAGCAACAGTTGATGGTAAAGATTTTAAAGGAAATGAAGGAAAAAATACTCAATTAGAACTTGGAAAAGATTTGTTTATTAAAGGATTTGATAATCA
>CACHAX010000043.1 GCA_902577875.1 uncultured Pelagibacteraceae bacterium
ATGTTGATGACATATCAAGATTTGTTTCAAGAAATACGATTATGACTGCAGTTGAAAATAATAAAAAAGATATAAACTACAAAAACTTAAATAAGAATTTAAATATATTGAAAGAAAGTAAATGTGAGAAAGGAAAGAAATTCAAAATTATAAAAGTTCCTATGCCTTCACCAATTTATATTGAGAATACAAGAGTTCCTGCAAGTTATATGAATTTTTATATTTGTAATAAAAAAATAATTCTTCCAATATTCAAAGTAAAAGAAGACAATATTGCAATTAAAATTTTCAAAAATTACTTTAGAAATAGAAAAATCGAAACAGTTGACTGTAGCAAATTGATATGGGGATTTGGTGCAATACATTGCATGACCCAACAAGAACCTAAAATTTAGTTATGCTGCTTTTAGTGTGCCGAGTAATAATCTAAAAGGTATCAACATTACAAGAGCTACAAATATTTTTACCGCAAGATCTCCTAACGATAAAGTTACCCAAGGAATTCCCGTTCCATAGAACGATATTGAGAAAAATAAAAAAGTATCAACAGTTGAACCTATCAAAGAAGATGTTAAAGGTGCTATAAACCACTTTTTTTGTCTTAATTGATCAAATATCTGAACATCTAAAAGTTGAGCAATTATAAAAGCTGTTCCTGAACCAATTGCTATTCTTATAGAAATAAGATCAGTAAAATTAGTTGAAAATATTAAAGTAAACAAAATTCCAATTGTGAAGCCTATATAGACAATTTTTCTAGCTACTAATTTTCCAAAGGATCTGTTGGCTAAATCTGTAATTAAAAATGCAATTGGATAACTAAAAGCACCGTAAGTTAAAATTTCCTCTAAACCGTAATATTTTATAGGAAATTGAACTAAATAATTAGATGCTAGCACAACCAATCCCATTAAAAATGAGAGAGTTAGGAAAACTTTATTCATTATGCTGTTTTTGCGATTATTGATTTTTTAAGCTTTTTTAATCTTAACGATAAATCTCTTGATTTTGCAGATTTTAAGAAATTATCAAAGCTACCTTTTTTATCTACAGATCTAACACCTGCATTTGAAACTGTTAATCTTAAAGATTTTTTTAAAAGTTCACTTTTAAATTTTACTTTCTTTAAATTTGGAAGAAATCTTCTCTTAGTTTTATTGTTAGCGTGACTAACATTATGGCCTTTTAGAGGGATTTTACCAGTAAGTTCACATTTTTTAGACATAAATTTTCAAGATGTATATGGTCTTAAAGAATACCAGTCAAGATTAATTTTTTGTTCCAATAGCTTCAGAAATATTTTTAAAACCTTCTCTTTTTACAATTTCGTCGAGATCTTTATTAATCTTTGAAGCAATAGTTGGTCCTTTATAAACCATACCTGTATACAATTGCACAAGAGTTGCACCGCTTGCAATTTTATTAAAAACTCCTTCGGCAGAGTCAACGCCTCCAACTCCAATTATTAAGATTTTTTTTCCAACTAATTTAAAAAATTTATTAATTAATTCATTAGAGATATTTTCAAGTGGTTTTCCAGACAAACCGCCTTTCTCTAATTTATTTATATTAGATATATTTTCTCTATTTCTATCTGTCGTATTTGAAACTATAACTATTTGAACATTATATTTTAAAAAAAGTTCTGAGATTTCATCAATACTGTTTTCATCAATATCAGGAGATACCTTGACTGCTATTGGCGCATTTGAATTTAAATTTTTCTTTTCTTCATTTATGCATTTTAAAAGATTATCTAACTCTTCATTTTTGTGAAAGTTTCTTAAATTTTCTGTATTAGGAGAAGAGATATTAATTGTAATATAGTCTGCTAAATTATGAAATTTTCTGAAACAAATTAAATAATCTTCAACTCTATTTTCAGTATCTTTATTAGGTCCTATATTAATACCAAGTAATCCATTAGGTGAATTATTTTCAATATTTTTTTTACTTTCTTCTGATCCAATATTGTTAAATCCAAGTCTATTAATTAAAGCCTCATCTTCTTCCAATCTGAACACTCTTGGCTTTGGATTTCCTATTTGTGGTTTGGGAGTAATTGTGCCTACCTCAACAAAACCAAATCCTAGTTTGTATAGAGGATTGTAAACTTCTGCATTTTTATCAAATCCAGCCGCTACACCTAGAGGAGAATTTAAGGTTTTGTTTAGAAATTTAGTTTGGATAGTAACTCTGGTTATTTTATCTATAGCTGGTATCTGATTTAACTTTAAAGCCTTTATTGCTAGTGAGTGAGCAACTTCAGGGCTAAATTTAAATATAAAAGGTCTTATAAGATTAAACATTTTCAACCTTTTTTCTTATCAATTCTTTA
>CACHAX010000044.1 GCA_902577875.1 uncultured Pelagibacteraceae bacterium
AAATTTGAGAAATATGATAACGACAGTTAAATTCTTCTAATAATGTTAAATCTCTCTCTATAATAACTAATTCTGCTATTTCTGGGATACCTTGTAACCCAAGTTTTGTCGAAATTATTCCATCATTTATCATGCCATTTTCAGCTAATTCTTGATCTTCTGCATGTTGCATTATTAAAGATCCCAAATCTTTTGCTGAATTCATTATCCTGGACATAACTCTTGTATTCTGAATTGTTCTAATTCCATCTGTAAATGCTATTATCCCTTTACTTTGTAAAAGGCCAAATTCTGTCATATTTGTACCTTCTGTACCCTTTGTTAGAGATGCTGTAGGAAATATATTTATTTTTGATTTATCTCTGCCTCGTCTTTTTAAAAAATCTACTATTGAAACATTGTCTATTATTGGATCTGTATTAGGCATTGTTACAACTGATGTTACACCCCCAGATAATGCAGCGTTACTCAAAGTTCTAAAATTTTCTTTATATTCATAACCTGGTTCACCTACAAATACCCTCATATCAACTATACCTGGGAAAATATAATTCTCCTTTAAATCAATAACTTTTTCTCTACTTGGAATGTTGTTTTTATTAACCTTTTTGCCAACTCCTTCAATTTTTCCATCTTCTCCTATAATTAATCCTCCTATTTCACTTATGTCGTTATGTGGATCAATTATATTTGCGTTAATAAAGTATTTTTTTTTCATCATTCACAAAAAATTTTTAAACATGCCATTCTTATTGCAACACCTAATTCAACTTGTTCTTTTACAACACTCATATTAGTGTCATCAGCTAATTTCGTATCAATTTCAATACCGCGGTTCATTGGACCAGGATGCATTATTATCGAGTCTGATTTTGCATGTTCTAGTTTATCCTGTGTTAGCCCATAGTATTCATAATACTCTCTATTAGATGATAAAAATGAACTGCTCATTCTTTCATTTTGAAGTCTAAGCATCATTACTATGTCGCAATCTTTTACACCTTTCTTCATATTTGAAAAAATATTAACTCCAAATTTTTCTATATCTTTTGGCAAAAGGTTTGAAGGAGCTACAATATTAACTTCGGCACCCAACATGTTTAGCAAGTAAATATTAGATCTTGCTACTCTTGAATGTAGAATATCTCCACAAATTGCAACCTTTAATCCTTGAATTTTTTTTTTCCTATTCAATATAGTTAATGCATCAAGTAATGCTTGGGTAGGGTGCTCTCTCCTTCCATCACCTGCATTTAAAACAGCACAATGTACTTTTTGAGATAAAAGATTACAAGCTCCTGAATCTTGATGTCTAATAACTATTATATCAGGATGCATTGCATTTAATGTCATTGCAGTGTCTATTAGTGTTTCACCTTTTTTAATTGCTGAGTTTGTTATATTCATTGACATAACATCTGCACCTAATCTTTTTCCTGCTAGTTCAAATGAGCTTTGTGTTCTTGTTGATGGTTCAAAAAAAAGGTTAATTTGTGTTTTTCCCTTAAGTAAATCTAGTTTTTTATTTTTACTTTTGTTTAATTCAATAAATTTTTCAGCTTCTTTTAAAATTAAATTAACATCATTTATTGATAAATCTTGAATACCTAGGAGATGTTTTTGAGAAATTTTAATAGCTTTGGATTTAATTGCCATTAAAACCAACTCTATAGCCACAAAGGTTGATTAATGCAAGTATTAATTATTAATAAAATCTATGGCACCCTGTAAGATAAATGCAGCAGCATTTTTATCTATATTTTTTTCTCGTTTAGTTACGTTAATACCTAAATTTTTAGTTAATTTAAATGCCCCAACTGTTGATAATCTTTCATCCCAAAGACTTATTGGAAGATCAATTTCTTTTGATATTGCTTTTGACACATCATTGACTGATTGAGAAGATTTACCAAGGGTTCCGTCCATATTTATTGGATTACCAATAATTATTCCCTTAATATTATTTTCTTTAATAATATCCTCTAATTCATTGATAAGATCCTCAAATTTGGATTTGTTTATTGTTTTAAGCGGTGTGGCAATTTTTTGATTTTCATCACATATAGCTACGCCAATTCTCTTTGAACCTAAATCAAGACCAATTAATCTAGATGTACTTAGCTGTTTCTTTTTAAATTCCTCAATTGTGATCATATTGTATATTATTTACTTAAGTGATAGTTTGCGGCAATATTTTTACCATATGAGTATAGATCTTAAAACAGTAAAGCACATTTCGAA
>CACHAX010000045.1 GCA_902577875.1 uncultured Pelagibacteraceae bacterium
TGATTCTTGGACTAAAGCTGCATATCTAGCTAATGCATGAGCATTTGCCTTAACTGATAGTTTACTGGGATATTCATCAGATATTAAGTAAACACCTCTCCATTTTGTAAATCTTGCTCCAAGTTTATAATATTCTTTTAGTCGTTCCCTTAAACCATCTAAACCTTCTGTAATTTTTTCTTCTTTAGATCCTGCTAAAATTTTGGCCCCAGTATCAACCTTAATACCAGTTAATGAACCACTTGCTTTTATTAATTCAGGTATTGTTTCTCCAGTAGAGGTCTTTTGTCTTATTGTTTCATCATATAATATTACTCCTCCTATGCATTCTTTCATTGATAAAGATGAAAAAAGAGTTTGTCTAAAAAGTAATCTGTTATTTTCATTAGAAGGCACTTTTACTGTGTCTAATCTTTTAGTCATTGTAGCTGTGCTTTCATCAGCAGCCAAAATACCTTTGCCATTTGATAATATTTGAAGAGCAATTTTATTTAGTTCAGACATTTAATTTAATGCTTTTATACCAGGGAGAACTTTGCCTTCAAGATATTCTAAAAATGCTCCACCTGCAGTTGAAACAAAATTAAATTCGTTGCTTATATTTAGTGAGTTAATGACTGCTACTGTATCTCCTCCACCAACGACTGAAAAAATTTTATGTCCTTTACTTGCAATATATTTTGCTATTTCTGAGCTTCCTAATGAAAAGTTTATATTTTCAAAATAACCCAGCGGACCGTTCCATAGTAAGGTTGACGAATTATCAATAATTTTTCTTATTTCAATTAAAGTATTTGATCCAACATCTAATATTATATCGTCATACTCAATATTTTCAAAATTTTTTTCGGTAGATTTATCATTTAATCTCTTTCCGACCTTAACATCTTTAGGAAAATAAATTGTACAATCATTTTTTTTAGCGGAAGAAAATATTTCATGAATTATGTTGTCAATATTTTTTTCATATATAGATTTACCAATTTTTAAACCCTTATATTTGAAAATATTATTAGCCATAGCACCAACTATGATAATATTATTAAATTTTGGTATTAAATTTTTTATTATATTAATTTTTGATGATATTTTAGATCCACCTATTATACACGTTACCGGTTTTTTTATCTTTGATGTTACCTTGTTAAGAGCATTAACCTCATTATTAATTTGAATACCACAGTATGAAGGAATATATTTTGTTATTTTGGAAATTGAAGCATGATCCCTATGGGAACATGAGAATGCATCATTGACGTATATTTCACCTAAACTTGCTAATTTCTCTGAAAATTTATCATCATTAGCTTCTTCCTCAGGATAAAATCTAATATTCTCTAGTAATACCACATCATAATTTGAACTTTTAAAAATATCTGTTTTATTTATTTTAAAAATATTTTTTTTTAATAGCAAAACTTCTTTTTTTATCTTGTCTTTTATACACAATGATATTGGTTTTAGTGAGAGTTCATCAACTATTTTACCATTGGGCCTCCCAACATGAGATATTATTATTATTTTGGCTTTTTTTCTTACTAAATAATTTAATGTTGGTAAAATTTTGTCGATCCGATTAGTGTCTGTTATTTTTCCATTCTTTATTGGAACATTTAAGTCAAGTCTCAAAATTACATTTTTATTTTCTATATTTTTTAAATTTTCTATAGATTTCATTAATTGATCTTGCTTACATGCTGAGCAATATCACACATTCTATTTGAGAAACCCCACTCATTATCATACCAAGCAGAAATTTTTCCCATTTTGCCACCTATAACATTAGTGAGTGATGCATCTATTATTGCAGATGCATTATTATGATTAAAATCTATTGAAACTAATTTTTCATTTGTGACTTTTAAAATATTTTTAAGTCTCTTTCTAGATGCTGAAGATAATGAGTCATTCAGTTTTTTAACTGAAATATTTTTTTTTACATTAAATATAAATTCTACTAAAGAAACATTTGGTGTTGGCACTCTCATAGCAATTCCCTCTAACTTTCCTTTCAATGAAGGTATGATATCACCTATCGATTTTGACGCACCAGTAGATGTGGGTACTATTGATTGACTTGCAGATCTAGCTCTTCTTGGATCTTTGTGAGAGTTATCCAATATTCTT
>CACHAX010000046.1 GCA_902577875.1 uncultured Pelagibacteraceae bacterium
TTGAATACATATATTTATTTAGATATTGGAAAATATTTTGTTGATAATTTTTCTCATTTATCAAATGTAAAAGGTGAAATACAAATAAAGAGAAACAAAGTTTTTAAATCATATATAAATGCAAAATTAAATAATAAGACCAAATTTGCTTTAAGCATTTTTACTAATGATAAAAAACAAAAAATTACCAATTTAGAAATTGAAGAACCAGAACCTTTCATTAAAAATTTCAAATTTATAAAGGGTT
Organism: uncultured Pelagibacteraceae bacterium; assembly: GCA_902577875.1. Lineage (GTDB taxonomy): Bacteria > Pseudomonadota > Alphaproteobacteria > Pelagibacterales > Pelagibacteraceae > Pelagibacter. Next base: position 248 of record CACHAX010000046.1, read on the forward strand.
TTAAAGAAGGTAAATTAGTATATGAGGCTATTAATTATGAGGGTAAAACAAAATCAAATTTAAAAATTATCGATTTTAAAGTACAAGAAGTACCTGTTCTTGCAAAACTTCTTACATTGGCATCACTACAAGGAATAGCTGATCTTCTAACTGGCGAAGGTATACGATTTAGCGATTTTGAGATGGACTATGAAACGTTAGGTAATACAACTAATATAAAAGAAATTTATGCAATAGGTCCAGCGATATCATTAATGATGGATGGTTACATTGTAAAAGATAACCTAACTAGCTTGAAAGGAACACTTGTCCCCGCAACTACAGTAAATAAATCTATTTCAAAAATCCCTATGTTGGGAGAAATCCTAGTTGGTAAAAAAATTGGAGAAGGAGTTTTTGGTGTAAGTTTTAAAATTAAAGGACCGCCAAATAAACTTAAAACCACTGTTAATCCAATTAAAACTTTAACACCGAGATTTATTACAAGGACTTTAGAGAAAATTTCTAATTAAACTTCTATTTTGTAATGTTTTTTTTTACCTATAGATAATTTAATAAAATTTTTTTTATTTAAAAGCTTTTTTGAAATTTCAAACTTTTCATCAGAAATAATTTCATTATTAATTTTAATACCTTTAGATTTAACCAATCTCCTAATTTCACTTTTTGATAAAGTTTTCTCAATTTTTGATATTAAATTAATTATGTCATTGTTAATATAAGATTTATCAATTTTTATAGATGGAAGATGTTCTCCAGATGTGTCTCCTGAAAAAGAGTTTTTGGCTATAATTTCTGCCTTAGTTGCTTCTTCAGCTCCATGAAGCATAGATGTAGCTTCATTTGCTAAAATTATTTTTTGTTTATTTATATCTTGAGTGCTTATATTTTCAATTTCACTTAATTTTAAGTCTGTAAACATTTTTAAAAATCTCAGCACATCTCGGTCATCAATATTTCTCCAAAACTGCCAATAATCGAAAACTGAAAATAATTCTTTATCAAGCCAAATAGCTCCACTTTCTGTTTTTCCCATTTTAACTCCAGACGCTAGAGTTATTAGTTCAGTTGTTAATCCATAAGCTTCATTTGATGAATGTCTTTTTATTAGCTCGACTCCATTTACTATGTTACCCCATTGATCGGAGCCTCCAATTTGCAATAAACAATTCTCCTTTTTATTTAATTCTAAAAAATCGTAGGCTTGTAAAATCATATAATTAAATTCCATGTAACTTAAAGATTGCTCTCTTTCTAATCTCGTCTTTACACTATCAAAGCTTAGCATTTTATTTATGGTAAAGTGTTTACCTATATCTCTAAGAAAGGATATGTAATTTAAATTTTTTAACCAAGAATAATTATTAACAAAGATAGGAGATATTTTCTTATCTTCCACTTCTAAAAACTTTTTAAGTATTTTTTCAATACTTCTTATATTTTTTTCTATTTCAACTTCATCCAAAATTTTTCTTGTTTTGTCTTTTCCCGATGGATCTCCTATTCTAGTAGTTCCACCACCAAGCAAGACAATTGGTTTATGTCCATGCTTTTGCATTAATCTTAAACACATAATCTGTAATAAGCTTCCAATGTGTAAACTTTGAGCTGTGCAATCAAAGCCTATATATCCCTTAATACTCCCTTCATTCAGCTTCTTTGAAAGAGATTTTTCATCTGTGCATTGATAAAAATATCCTCTATTTTTAAATTCTTTTAAAAATTCATTCATAAGTGGTACTTTTAATATACATATTTGAATAAAAATAATAATCAATAATGGATAATTCTTTTATAGCGCTAGGATTAATGAGTGGCACATCTCTTGA
>CACHAX010000047.1 GCA_902577875.1 uncultured Pelagibacteraceae bacterium
TCTCTAAAAGGCAGACATTAATATCTGGATTTAACTGCTTTAATTTAATTGCAGTTGAAAGTCCTGATGGTCCGCCACCTACGATGACAACATCGTATTCCATCACTTCTCTGGACATAATGATAATTTCTTACAGTATTTGCTATTTTTGTATAGTGTTTAATTTGTTCAATTCTGACAAAAACTGAGGAAGAGCCTCAAAAAGATCTGCTTCTAATCCGTAATCTGCGACACTAAAAATTGGAGCTTCACCGTCTTTATTTATAGCCACAATAACTTTGCTTTCTTTCATTCCTGCTAAGTGCTGTATCGCACCTGAAATTCCAACTGCAATATATAAATCTGGGACTACCACTTTACCCGTTTGTCCTACTTGATGATCATTCGTAATATAACCTGCATCAACTGCTGCTCTAGATGCACCAATTGCTGCATTAAGTTTATCCGCAATATCACTTATTAATTTGAAATTTTCGCCATTTTGCATTCCTCTGCCACCAGAAATAACTATTCTAGCTGTTCCAAGCTCTGGTCTGTCTGACTTAACTTCTTCTTTTTTTAGAAATTTAGTTGATGAACTAGCTTCTGCTGGATCAGATTTTGTAATTTCAGCAGATCCACCACTCTTATCAGCAGGGTCAAACGACGTCGGTCTAATAGTAACACATTTTTTTTTGTCATTACTTTTAACCGTAGCAAAAGCATTTCCTGCATAAATTGGTCTTAAAAAAGTATCCTCAGAAATAACTTTAATTATATCGCTCACTTGCGAAGTATCTAGTAATGCTGCAATTCTTGGCATTAAATTTTTACCAAATGTATTTGCTGAGCTTACAATATATGAATAACTTTCTGCATGCTTAATTATTGCTGCTGTATAATTTTCAGCAATGTAGTTTTCATAAATTTCATTATCAACGTGAATAACTTTTTTTACATTTGGAACTTCAGATAAAGATTTTGCAACATCATCAGCTTGATGACCTAAAACCAAAACATGAAGATCCTCATTTATTTGAGAAGCTGCAGTTATAGCATTATAGGTAAATGGTCTAACCTCTTTATTATTATGTTCTGCAATTAATAATACTGACATTTAAATTACCTTAGCCTCATTTTTTAATTTTTGCACTAATTCTTCTACACTAGCGACTTTTATTCCAGCTTTTCTTTTTGGTGGTTCTTCAACTTTAATTTGTTCGATTCTAGGATTAATATCAACTCCTAAATCTGAAGCATTTAACTGTTCTATTGGTTTTTTCTTAGCTTTCATAATATTTGGAAGCGAAGCATATCTTGGTTCATTTAGTCTTAAATCACATGTAACAATAGCTGGAACATTTACTTCAATTGTTTCTAAACCTTCATCAATTTCACGAGTTACTTCTAATGCATTATCTTTAACTTCAATTTTCGATGCAAAAGTTGCTTGAGGCCAATTTAATAAAGCTGCAAGCATCTGACCAGTTTGATTACAATCATCGTCAATTGCTTGTTTTCCCATAAACACCAAATCAGGATTTTCTTTTTCTACAATTTTTTTCAAAATTTTTGAAACTGCTAATGGCTCAATCATATTATCAACTTTGACATGTATTCCCCTATCCGCTCCAACAGCTAATGCTTTTCTAACAGTTTCTTGAGCTTTTTCTTCACCGATTGTAATTGCAACTATTTCTTTAGCTTTGCCAGCCTCTTTAATTTTTACTGCTTCTTCTATTGCATTATCATCTGGTGGATTTGTTGACATTTTAACGTTGTCAGTAACAACACCAGAACCATCTTCTTTAACTCTTATTTGAACGTTGTAATCAATAACTCTTTTAACTGCGACTAATATTTTCATTAAGCTCTTAATAAATTGTTTTCTGGATCGTAAGGACTTTCATCTAAAATTGTAGCATCATATTTCTCACCTAATATTTCAATTTTAAGTTTTTGTCCAACATTTGCTAATTCTGGTTTAACCATTCCTAATGCTAATGATTTTCCAATTCTAAAACCAAAATCTCCTCCTGTAGCTCTTCCTATAACACTTCCATTTTCATAAATGGGATTG
>CACHAX010000048.1 GCA_902577875.1 uncultured Pelagibacteraceae bacterium
AGATATTTCGTCTTTAAATTTTGGATCAATTACTGATATCTCTTCACAATTAATTTGCATAAATATAAAAGGAGAAAATATATTTGAATTATTATCATCTGGATCACCTTTTAATTTCGAAAAATTTAAAAATAATGTTGGTTCATCAACACAAACGATAGTAAATCATATTGATGTAATTCTTCATCACAAGTCAAAGAATAATGTTAATTTATTTGTAAGAAGATCGTTTTCAGAACACCTTTATGAATGGTTAGTTGATAGCTCTAATTTTGTCTAATTTATAATTCAAATAAAAATAAGTATAACCAAGATACATCAGAGAGAAAATCCAATTGAATATTACCCATAACCAAAAAAATTCAGAAAAGTCAGAATTAAAATAAATTGCAGTATAAAATACGACAAATGGAAAAATTCCATTTCGGCAAATATTAGCAATTAATGCGTTTTCAGCTTTTTTTAAAGCCATAAAAAAACCATTTGATAAAAAAAATATTGGATAAGCTGGTAGCACAAAGGCTGAAATCTCTAAATATAATTTTCCAAATTCAACGACCTCTAAATCTTTTGAAAATAATTTTGTTATCATTTCAGCACCAAAATAAATAATAAAAGAAGAAATAATCATTATAATGAAAGCATATTTTATAGCTTGGAAGTACGTTTCTTTAATTCTTAAAATATTTCGTGCACCAAAATTTTGAGCAATAATTGTGATAATTGCTGTATTTATTCCCAAGATTGGCAATAAAACCACTTGTTCTATTTTGGTGCCAGCTCCATAACCAGCTGCTGCATATTCTCCTGATAAACCTGCATATTTGAATACAATAGCAGAAGCAATAGAATAACCGCAAATTGAAATTATTATTGGCATGGATTGAAAAAAAATATTTTTTAAAAAAAAAAATTTAGGAATAAAATAAGAAATAAGTATGTTTTTAATTAATTTACTTTTTAAAACTTTTTTAAATATGATTAAAAAAGCGACCGTTTGAGCAATTAGAGTTGCTATTGCAATACCCTTCATACCCAAAGCTGGTATGAAATAAAATCCAAATATTAAAATTGGATTTAACAATATGTTTAAAAAAAAAGATAGTATTAAAGCATTTCTATAAGTTTTCGTATCGCCTTCTGCATGAAGTAATGAATTTAATGCAACAACTAAAATAAAAATAAATGAACCAAGGAAAATGATATCTGTATATTGTAAGCCAAGATTTATTACCTCGTTAGTTGAACCCATTATTGAAAAAAGGTCTGATGCATAATTTAAACCAATAAAAGTAATCAACAGAATTATCAAAAAAGAAAAGAAAATTAATTGGCAGAAATAAATTGAAGCATTTTTATTATTTTTTTCTCCAATGCTATTACCTATCAGTGATGTACCTGCAACTGTGATACCAATAGATGAGGCAATAATAATAAAATAAATTGGAAAAGATTTTGTTAAAGCTGACAAAGCTTCAGGTGATATTTTTCCTGCAAAATATGTATCAGCAATATTATATAATGTTTGAAAGAGTGTACCTACAGATGCAGGTATCGCTAATTTTTTAATTAATCCTTTGATGTCATCACTTAATATATTCATGATATTATTTTTTTGAATTTATTATTTGATTGTGCCTCATTGTGAAACGTTTTATTTGATCATTTGTCAATTTATCAAAACAATTTGGACATGATAGGCCTACTTTATACTTTTTTGATTTGGTTAGTTTTTTATGTAATGGCATTCTACAACCACCACAAACAGTATAATTTCCAATTTCTAGGTTTTTTTTAATAGTAACTCTTTTATCAAAAACAAAACATTCACCATTCCATTTACTTTTTTTTGGATCAGTTTTGTTAAGATAATTTAAGATACCACCCTTAAGCATATAAACATTTTTAAAACCTTTATTATTAAGATAATTAGACGCTTTTTCACACCTGATACCTCCGGTGCAAAACATCCCTATTGATTGATCTTTATTAAATTTTGATAAATAATTTTTAAAATCTCTAAAATTTTTAGTTTCTGGA